>NZ_PSWM01000005.1:0-153232 GCF_002932795.1 Rathayibacter sp. AY1B5 | reverse complement strand
GGCATACGCCAGAGTGAGCGGATGACCACCACCTCCCTGGAGGCGCCGACTCGGCGTCTCGGCCTCATCGCGCTCATCGCGACCCTCGGCGCCCTCCTCCTTGGCCTGCTGGACCAGGGCGGCGACGCGGCGGCGCGACCGTGAGCGGCCGGCGAGCAGCGCCGCCAGGATCAGGGCCACGCCCAGCAGCACGAGCAGCTGCGGGACCGGCACGGCCGCGACGGTGATCGACTGGGTCACGGGAGCGGCGGACACCGGCTCCTGATCGGCCGCGGCGACGGTCGGCGCGATGGTCAGATCGGCGCCGACTCCGAAGAGGGGCCAGATGCCGTCGAGCTGCACCGAGACGCTGCGCCGGTCGCCGGGCAGCAGCTCCTGCTGGGGGGCGTCGGCCGCGACGACGGGGGCGGTGGCGCCCTGAGCGCTCGCCGTGCCGTCGAGCAGGAGGCGCACGTTGCCGGTGTTCACCACGTCGGCGACGAGCGAGAGGGAGCCCGGCTGGAACGGGTTCCAGGAGAGGCGGTAGTCGCTGGCCAGGTCCTCGACGGAGAAGGAGGGGGTCACCTCGCCGGTCACGCGGGTCATCACGCGGAAGCCGATGCGGCTCTCCACTCCGACGTTCGCGCCTCCCGCCTCGGTGCCCTGCGAGAGGACGGAGGCGGCGATGCCGGCGGCGTGGTCGCCGGGGGTGGCGTTGTCGGGGACCGTCACGGTGAACGGCACCACGCCGCTGCCGCCCGGATCGACGGTCACGGTCTCGGGGGCGGAGATCCACAGTCCGGCGTCGACCGACTCCTGGTCGGAGTTGAGCATGTTGAAGCGGCCGGTATCGGTGAAGTAGCCGTCGGCGCTGGTGATGCTGAAGGTCACGGGCTGGTCGCTGAGGTTCCGCACGACCGCCTCGTCCGAGGCGCTCGCGCCGGGGGCGAGCTCGAGTTCGACCCACGCGCGCTTGTCGGGCACGCCGTCGGTGGAGGGGCTGACCGCCCAGGTGATCGCGCCGTCGGCTGCGACGGCCAGCGGGGCGGCGCCCACGCCGAGGAGGGCGACGACCAGCGCGAGCAGCGCGGGGAGGAGCGGGCGGCGGGGAGCGGCGGAGCGGCGCGGAGCAGTCATCAGAACCTCATGGTCGCACGGGGGAAGCACGACGCGGCCGGGCGGGCGGGCCCGGCCGCGTCGGCCGTGATGGGATCGCGGCCGAGGGAGTGCGTCCCCGGCCGCGACGGGTCACTCGAAGAGCGACAGGGTGATGGTGGACGAGTACGCGCCGGCGTCCACGTTCACGGGGGTGCGGAGGAAGAGGTCGGCGTCGGCGCTCCAGGAGCCCTCGGGGTTGACCTGCTGGGAGTTGCTGGCGACGATCGCGAGCAGCTCCTTGCCCTTCAGGCCGACGCCGTTGACGCCGCCGTCGATGACGGTGCCGACCTCGTCGCCCGCGGCGACCTCGCCGAGGTCTCCACCGTCGACCAGGTCCGGGGTCCAGCCCAGGTTCTCGGCGCCGATGGTCGAGCCGTCGGCCGACGTGAAGTCGCTCGCCGTGCCGATGACGTACCACGCGGAGTCGGGGGAGACGTCCGCGGCGTCACGGGTGTCGGTGACCGTGACGGTGGGCAGGGTGCCGGTGAACTGGCGGCGGACGTTGTCCGAGCCGGCCTCGGTGAGCGTCGTCGAGTCCGCGGCGACGGTCATCGAGAGGGCACCGGTCCCGGGCAGGTCGGCGATGTTGACGTTGACGTCGACGTCGTCGTTGCCGTAGTTGGCCTCGGCGGCGAAAGCCGTTCCGGCGACTCCGAGCAGGAGGACGCCTCCGGCCAGTCCGGCGGCTCCGCGGATCAGAAGGGATCGGGTGTTCATGTCGGGTGTTCTCCGTTCTTCGGCCGGCGTCGTCGCCGGCTCGATCTCAGTGGGGGTGGGTCGATGCCCGCGGGTCAGCTGCAGCTTGCCGCGGAGTAGGGGGCGGTCGTGGAGGCCGTGGCCGGCTTCCCGGCGATGAACGCGGTCGCCGTGGCGGTCGCGGATCCGTCGGTCACGCTGGTCGCCCGGGTGGTGAAGGCGGCCGAGACGGTGGCGCCGGGAGCGACGTCGGCGAAGCTCTTGGAGCCCCACGTCGTGCCGATCACGATCTTCGCGGCGAAGGCGTTCGGGTTCGTGGCGGTCGCGGTGACGACGATCTTCCCGGCGACGCAGCGCGTCGTGGCGGTCGTGGTCACGGCGATCGCGGGTGCCGAGTCGGTCACGGGACCGACGGAGGCGGAGGCCGTCGCCGGCGTCCACTGCGGCTTCGCGGCGGTCACGGCCACCGAGATCGTCGCTCCGCGGTCGGCGGCGGTGAGCGTGTAGCTCGACGCCGTCGCGCCGCTGATCGCGGTGCCGCCGCGCTTCCACTGGAAGCCGGTCGCGGTCCACGGGGAGGAGGCGGAGGCGGTCAGCGTGCTGCCCACGGTCGCCTTCCCCGAGATCGAGGCCGCGAGCGGTGCGGTGTCGACGACCGTCTGCGGCGCCACGCTCGTGAGGGTCGGCACGACCTTCTTCATCAGGCCGGTGGCCGGGTCGAAGAAGACCCTGTCGATGGTGGTCTCGCGGTGCTGGCCGTCTCCGCCGGGGATGGCGAAGCGGTGGTACGCGATGTACCAGTCGTCCGTGCCGGGCACATTGACGATCGAGTTGTGGCCCGTGGCGAGGATGCCCTGCGACGGGTCCTTCTCGAGGATCACGCCGCGGTACGTCCACGGTCCGTCGACGCTCGTCGCGGTGGCGTAGCCGACCCTGTAGTTCTCGGAGCCGGTGTCGTCGATCGAGTAGGTCATGTGGTACAGACCGTCGCGGTAGTTCAGGAACGCGCCCTCGCGGAAGTCGGTCAGACCGCTGATCTTCTTGATGGTCCCGGGCTTGATCGAGACCATGTCGTCGGACAGCTCGCCGTAGAGCGGGTCGCCGTTGCCCCAGAAGAGGTAGCTCTTCCCGGTCTTCGGATCGGTGAACGCGGCCGGGTCGATCGCCTGACCGGACCGCACGGACTCGCCGTTGGTGATCATCGCGGTCGGCTGCGCCGTGAACGGGCCCATCGGGCTGTCCGCGACCGCGACTCCGATCGTCTTGCGGTTCAGCGAGGAGTTCTCTCCGGAGAAGTAGAAGTAGTACTTCCCGTTCTTCTCGGTGATCGTCGGCGCCCAGGCGTTGCCGGTCGCCCACGGCACGTTGCCGTTCGCGCCGTCGAGGGTGAGGAAGGGCTGCTCCGAGCGGGTCCAGTCGACGAGGTTCTTCGAGGACCAGGCGTAGAAGGTCTTCCCGCCCCAGCCGGCGAAGCCGTCCGAGGTGGCGTACAGGTAGTAGGTGTCGCCGAAGACCGCGATGTTCGGGTCCGCGTTCAGGCCGGCCAGGACGGGGGACTTCACGACGACGGCCTTCAGGGTCCAGGTGGTCGCGGTGCCGCCGGTGGCGGGCGTGAGCACGACCGTCTGCGGGGTGGAGAGGTCGCGGACGGTGCCGGAGGCGGGGCTCGCCGTGACTCCCGCCGCGGTGGAGAAGGTCGGGGTCAGCTTCGTCAGATCGGTCCCCGGCTTCACCGGGAAGGTCACCGTCCGGCTCGCCGAGTCGACGATCGGGGCCGTCTTCAGGACGTCTCCGCTGAGCGACAGGTCGACCAGGGCCGACGTGTTGCCGGAGGCGGCGAGCACCTCGGAGGCGCTGAGCGCCCGGTTGTAGACCGAGAACTCGCGGATCTGGCCGCGGAAGCGGTTGTCCGCGTCGTAGTTCGAGCGTCCGATGTAGTTCGCCGAGGTGGAGCCTCCGCCGATGTCCTTCGGGTCGGTCGTGACGGTGCCGCTGGCGACCTTCACTCCGTCGAGGTAGATCGTGCCGGTGGTGCCGGAGAGCGTGTACGTCAGGTGCGCCCAGGTGCCGCGGGGGAGGGCCGAGCCGCCGGCGACGGTCTGCTCGGTGGTGTAGTTCCCGGTCGCGATGCTGGTGCGGTAGTTGTTGCCCGAGGTGAAGAGGTAGCCGTCGCCGGCGCCGTTCGTGGTGTTGCCCAGGCCGTAGAGGAAGTAGTTGCCGCCCTGCGCGGGGTCGATCCAGACGTCGGACTGGATGGTGAGGTCCGTCACTCCGGCGAGCAGGTCGTTCGGCAGCTTGACGTAGTCGTCGGTGCCGTCGAGCTGCAGGGCGCCGTCCTTCCAGGTGCCGCCCGAGGGCAGCGTGCCGTTCTGGTTGTTGCCCGAGCTGTCGCGCACCGTGGTGCCCGAGCCGCCGTCGAAGGTGTAGCGGAGGATCTCGCCTGCCGCGTTGACCGGCTTCGCGGCGGGGCCGGTGCTGCTGGTGCCGTAGGCGGCCGTCAGGCGCGCCTCCTCGGCGCTCGAGAGGCGGAGCACCGAGCCGTGGCGGAAGGGCTTCGAGAACGAGTACGTGTTCGCGCCGGTGGTGCCGACGGGAAGCGCCGTGAACCGCATGTCCGCGAGGGTGTCGGTGACGTAGGCGGAGTAGCCGAACGAGTCGCCCATCACGACCCAGCGGCCGTCGGGCAGCTGGTAGACGGTGAGGCCCTCGAGGTGGTCGGAGAGGCCGCGGGACTTCTCCTCGCCGAAGCCGATCACGCGGGTCCACGGGCCGGCGAGGCTCGGGGCCTTGTCGACGACCGTGCGCCAGTCGGCGGTGGAGAAGCGGTAGTACGTGTCCCCCTCCTTCGCGATGGTCGTGTCGATGATGCTGCCGCGGCTCCCGCCGCCGGCGGCGGGGTTCTCGTCCAGCCAGACCTTCGGGGTGGAGAAGCTGACGAAGTCGCGCGTGGTCGAGACGTAGACGCGCTGGGCGGAGGCTCCGCCGGTCAGCGTCTTGTCGCGGGCGGCCCAGTAGACGTAGTACTGGCCGGTCGCGTCGTCCCAGATCGCCTCGGGAGCCCAGACGTTGCCCGCGTCGGGGAAACCGGCGAAGACGATGCTCTGATCGCTCCAGTTCACGAGGTCCGTCGAGCGCCAGACGACGAGGTTCTTGCTCGCGTTGGTCTGGTCCCAGGTGCCGCCGGGAGCGGTGCCCTCGGCGTGCAGGTCGGTGCCGATGATCCAGTACTCGTCGCCGGTGGGGGAGCGCACGAGGTGCGGGTCGCGGACGCCGAGCGTGCCGCCGAGGTTGGCGAGCACGGCCTTGTCGTTGTTGAGCTTCGACCAGTGCAGGCCGTCGGTGCTGGAGCCGAAGTAGATCTTCTCGTAGTCGGTCGAGGCGAAGTGGGTCCAGAGGTAGCCCGCGTCGTACTCGGTGTCGAGGTTCGCGGGAGCCGCGCTCACCGTGACGGGCAGCTGCCGGGTCGCGGTCGTGCCGGCGATCGTGGCGGTGAGCGTGACGGGCGTGGCAGCGGACTGGCGCTTCACGACGCCGGTCGTGCTGAGCACGGCCGTGTTCGAGGAGGACCAGGCGACGTCGTAGGAGCCGGCCTTCGCGGGCAGCGTGACGTTGCCGCGGACGTCGCCGGCGTTGACGATCGAGAGAGCGTCGAGCGCCTTCTGGGCGTCGGCGTTCACGTCCTTCGCGGGCACGGTGGCGGTGAAGGTGCGGGTGGTCGAGGCCGAGCCGCGGGTGCTCGTGGCGGTCAGGGTGACCGAGGCGACGCCGGTCGCCGGCGGCGTGACGACTCCGCTCGTCGAGACGACCGCGGGGTTGCTGGAGCTCCACGTGATCGCGGAGCCGTTCGGGCCGCTGGTGGGCAGCGCGAGGTTCGCCTGCACCGAGGAGAGGTCGCCGAGGTTCAGGGCGGCGGAGTCGCGGGAGACGCGGGTGCTGTCCGTGGCCTGGAGGGTCGCGACGTCGGCCGCGCTGAGCGCGGTGCTGTAGACGCGGAAGTCGCGGACCGAACCGGCGAGGGTCTTGTCGGCGGTGTAGACGGAGCGGCCGATCGCGTTCGCGGTGGTGGTGCCGTTGCCGATCGCGGCGGGAGTGATGGTCACTCCGGTCTGCTGTGCGACCTGGGTGCCGTCGAGGTAGAGGCGGGCGGTGTCGCTCGCGTCGTCGAGCGTGTAGGTGAGGGTCTTCCAGACGCTGCGCGCGAGGTCCGCGTTGGAGTTGACGGTCTGCTCGGTGGTCCAGTTGCCGGTGGCGATCGAGGCCTTGTAGCCGTTGCCCGTCGTGTAGAGGTAGCCGTTCCCGGCGCCGTTCGTCGTGTTGCCGAGGCCCCAGATGAAGTAGGGCGTGCCCTGGTTCGCGTTGACCAGGACCTCGGTGCTGACCGTGATCGAGTTCAACCCCGCGAGGAGGTTGTCGGGCAGCTTGACGTAGTCGTCGGTCCCGTCGAGCACGACGCCCGCGGCTCCACGAGGAGCGGCTCCGTTGACGAGCGTGCCGGTGCGGCCCTTGCCCGAGCTGTCGGCGACGGTCGTGCCGCTCGTCTCGTCGAGCGCATAGCGCAGGACGAGACTGTCGGACGGAGCGGCGCTCGCCGACTGGGCCGTCAGAAGAGGGACGGTGAGGGCCACGGCCGTCACGAGGACGAGTGGTCGCAGGAAAGGCTTCATCGCGCTTTGCTCCAGGGTCGGCACCATTGCTGAGGGGAGGGAGTGTGCCGGCTTCGTACGCGGCAATGTTCACGGTAACACTATGGTGACGTCAACGTGAAGAGCCTAACCGGATCAATTCTGCGACACTCCCGGCGAAGGGTAGAACCGGTTCGACGCGCGTGCGTCCGCAGAGCGGTACCGGCCGCGTCCTTCGGGAGGGTCAGTCGCGGGGCAGAACGCGCGCGCGGCCCAGGGTGCGGTCCATGGACCGCAGGGTCGGGAAGCCCGCCTGCCTCGCGACGGCGGCTCGGGCCGCGGGTGAGGAGGAGGGGTGGGCGGCCAGCAGCGACGTGGCGAGGAACACGCGCCGGTCGCGGAGGGAGGCGGCCACGGTGGTCCCGCTCCGGCGGAACGCGCGGTCGAGGGTCGCCCGGGAGACCCCGAGCCTCGTCGCCAGTTCGACAGCCGTGAAGCCCGAGTCGCCCGCCTCGGCGTCGATGAGAGCGGTCGCCCGCAGGAACAGGGCGGCGAGTCCGCCCTGCGGATGCTCTGTGCGCAGACTCTGCTTCACGAGGGCGGCGGCCGTCGCCTCGAGTGCGCGGCGCAGCTCGGGGAGTCCGGGGTCCTCCGGCGAGAAGGCCGCGTTCAGGGTCGCGTTGACCAGTGAGACGAAGGCTCCGCTGTAGCCGTCGGCGGCGGGATGCTCGTGGGGCTCCTCCCCGGCGGGGGCGCCGGTGAGCCCGAGGCGCTGCCAGGGCGTCCGCAGGGCCAGCCAGGCCGAGTCCTCGTCCGCGCCGATCCGCATGCCGTCGTCGCTGCGGAGCAGTGCGAACCCGCCGGGCCTCACGCGCACGGCGGCGCGGTGGCCCTCGATCCGGACCTCTCCGGCGACCGGCACGACGAGGTCGACGGCGGCCCGGTCCTCGGGGCGGGCGGGTCGGTCCGTCAGGAGGGTCCCGGGCGTGTGCCAGAGGCGGCTCAGCCGGAAGCCGTCGATCGCGAGCACGTCGCCCGCGACCTGCAGGGGAGGCGCGCTCTGCTCGGACGCCCAGCCGACGCTCCTCAGCCAGGCGTGGGCTCGGGGACCGCTCAGGTGCAGCGACTCGACGAGGCCGCTCGTGGCGGCCGGCTGCTCGGAGGCGGTCACCGGGCTCCTTCACAGCGGGGACGGGGTGCGCGGGCGGGGTCCACGCTAAGTCGGGAGGAGAAGGCGCGGGCAGGGGACGGCGCGTTCCTCCGAGGAGGTGGCGCTCGGACCCGGGCGGGAGGAGCAGTGACGGCCCTCCTCGACCGATGCCCGGTAGGACTCGGGCGTGGAGGGCCGTCGGGAGCCGGTCAGGCGCAGGCGGTCGTCGTCTTGATCCAGTGGGCGGCGAGAGTGCCGTCGGCCTTCCTGGTGACCCCGGCGGTATTGGGCTCGGTGCTGGCACCGGTGCCGACCCTGTTCCACGCGCCCGTCGCCAGGACGTAGTGCCAGACGTCGCCGTTGGACTTCACCGCGACTGCCCCATCGGCCACGAAGCCGTACGTGTGGACGAACCCGGAGTTCTCCCTGACGGTCGCGAGCTCGCTGCCGTACTGCAGGACGCCGTTCTTGATCCAGTGGAGGAAGGAGTCGCCGTTCTGCTGCTGCGTCAGCCCGACCGTGCTCGGTCCGGTGTCGGCGCCCGTCCCGACCTGGTTCCACACATTCTTGTCGGGGTCGTACTGCCAGAGCTCGCCGTTCGACTTCACGGCGGCGGCGCCTCGCGAACCCAGACCGTAGACCCGGAGGAACTGGGAGTTGTTCGGCAGGGTGGCTGCTGCACCCTTGCCGAGCTGGACGACCCCGTTCTTGATCCAGACCACATCGATGACACCTGCCGCAGTCTTGCTGAGGCCCGCCGCGCTCGGCTCGGTGCTGGCGCCGGTGCCGATCATGGCCCACACCTTGATGCCGTTTCCGTTGACGAGGGTGAAGCTGTAGATGTCACCGTTCGACTTCACGGAGACGTTCCCGTCGGCGCCCTGGCCGTACGTGCGGACGAAGCCGGAGTTGTTCATGACCGAGGCCAGACCGGTGGAGTACTGCAGGACTCCGCCCTTGATCCAGTGGGCGTAGTACTTCCCGTCCGCCGACTGGCTCGCCAGGCCCGCGGCGCTCGGCTCGGTGGACGCACCCGTCCCGAGCTTCTTCCAGCCGTCGGCCCTGGTGTACTGCCAGACGTCGCCGTTCGCCTTGATGGAGACGTTGCCGTCCTCGCCCTGCGAATAGGTGTGCACCCAGCCCGAGTTGTCCTGGATCGGGTCGGGTACCCTTCCGTACTCCAGCACGCCGGTCTGCCGGACCGGGAGCGAGGTGCTGGCCTGCGCCGAGCCGGCGGCAGCGGAGGCGGTGCCGGCCGAGGGGCCGACGATGACGTCGCCGGCCGGGATGGTGGCGACTCCGCTCCCGTCGGTCACGTACGTGCCGGTCGCGCCCGAGCGGAACCGGAAGCCGGCCGGGAGCGAGACCTGCACGGGGACGCCGGAGACGGTGCCGCCGGTGAGCGTCATCGTGATCGGTGCCGTGGTCGCCGTGCAGGCGATGCTGTTCGCCGGCACCGGGCCGAAGGCGAGGGTCTGAGTGGTCGAGGCCGCAGCGGCCGGGGTGGCCGTCGCTGCGGCGATCACGGGCAGGGACCAGGTGGCGCCGGCGACGACGGTGCGTCGGCTCAGCGGACCCTGTCCAGCAGGGGTGGTGTCGGAAGTCACAGTGAAGCTCCTCGGGATCTCTTCTCGCCTGCGGGCCGAGCGGGAGACGGTCGTCCCTCGCTCGGCCCGCCGGCGGACACGGCGGTCGTCGTGCCGCTGGGGAGTCTTCCGTCGGCTCCTCGACCCGGCCAAGTGACGGAGGACAGGTGAGGAGGAAGTGGCGCCGGCCTGAGGCGGAAGTGACGCCGCGCCGGGTCGTCGAGTGAGGGTACGAAGAAGGGATCGGCGATCTGATCAGGGAAATCGTCGACATCTCTTCGTCGTCGGGGAGTCTCCGGAGCGGCCGGTGGCGCCGGGGGAGCGTGATGTCATCGATCCCGTGACAATCGGCGTCCCGCGGAGCTGCGAATGCTCCTGCGAAGAGGCCGATCCCCGCGACGAGTGCTCGCGGATCGGACGCCTACAGGGGGAGGGAGAGCCGGATGGCATCGACGGCGGCGATGTACGAGTACATGCACGAGCGGTGGAACAACGCGGGAGCAGGTGCTCCCGGCGTACGGATCGAGGGAGCGGGCGCGCCCGGGAACGGAGTCTCGAGGGTCTGGGCGCCGCTCGGGTGCCGCCTCGACCCGGCGGCCGCGCCGGAGTCCCGTCCGGCGTCCGGCGTCCACCTGATGCTGATCGTCGAGGGTGGCGGCGTCGTCCGGCAGGAGGGACGGGTGCTCGAGGCCTCCCGGAACCAGATGGTGATCCTCGAGGCCGAGCCGCAGACGCAGTTCCTCTTCCCCGGGCCCAGCGTGACCTACAGCTGGGCGTTCGACGACCGGGTCCTCGGGAGCCGGTGGATCAGGGAGCGGCTCGGCGAGGTGCTGCCGGTCGAGCCCGCGCTCTGGGCGCCCGCACGCGCTCTGACGAACGGCGTCATCGACGGCGACCCGGCCCTCTCCGAGCAGCCGGCGGTCGCCCGGGCGGGCGAGATCCTTCTGCGATCAGTCGTCGAGAACGCGGCGCCGCGGACCCGTCGCGGCGGTGGCCACGTCTACGGAGAGGCGATGGCGCTGATCGAGGACCGGTACGGCGACCCCGCCTTCACCGCTCGGATCCTGGCCCGCGAGATGCTCGTGTCCGAGCGGTCCCTCGCGCGGGCGTTCTCGTTCCTGGGGCGCACGGTCCGCGAGGAGCTCGACCGGCGCCGAGCCGGAGAGCTGCGCCATCGGATCGGAGGCCGACCGCGGAACCCGGCCGAGTTCGTGCGCGAGGCGGAGGAGTCGGGCTTCGCCTCGATCGAGTCCGCGCAGCAGGCGCTGTGCGGGCTGGACAGCAGGCCGTGAGGACCGGGCGTGCGCCGGGCGTGTGCCCCGTCGTGTCCCCGTCGCCGGGACTCCGTTCGGCCGCTGGGCGAACCACCGGGTGAGCGCTCCTGTGAGAAGGCTCATATCCACGGCGGGTGGGCGTCCGTCGGAGAGGATTCCGGTCTGGACCACGGGGAGGGTGATGACGGGCCGGTCGGGAACTGAGGGAGAGCGGGTCGTCGCGGCCTGGAACGAGCTGGCCGCGGGTGCGTCGGGGCTGCGGGTCGATGTCGCGGGGGAGGCTCGACGTCGCCTGATGCGCGTGTGGGCGCCTCAGGGGGTCCGCCTCGAGCCGACGGGTGCCGAGCTCCACGACAGCACGCTGGGTCCGCGCGCGGTCCTCGTCACCGAGGGCGGAGCGTCGCTGGAGTACCAGGGGCGACGGCTCGAGGTCGGCTCGGACAGTGTCGTCCTCCTCGACGCGCGGGCGTCCGGACGGGTCGACTTCATCGCATCGACGCTCGCCTACGTGTGGCGTCTGGACGCGTCGGCGCGGCGCGGACCGTGGGTGCGCGACCGCCTCGGCGAGGTCGTGCCGGTGCCGGCACCGGTCTGGACGCCGCTGCGTGCCCTCGCCAACAGCCTCCTGGAGCCCGGCACTCCGCCCGGCGCGCTGCGGGCGGGCGAGCTGATGCTCGAAGCGGTGGTCGAGCGCAGCGCTCCGCGGCATCCGCGCCGCGATGCCGCCCGGGTCTACGCGGACGCGGTGGCGGTGATCGAGGTGCGCCATCGCGACCACCGCTTCACCGCGGGCGAGCTGGCCCGGGCGCTGGGGGTGTCCGACCGGGCGCTGGAGTCGGCCTTCGCCATCCTGGGCCGGACGCCCGCCGCCGAGATCGATCTGCGACGGACCGGGGCTCTGCGCCGACGGATCGGCTCCCGGCTGCGGGCCGGCGCCGACCTCGCGCAGCTGGCCGAGGAGTCGGGCTTCGCGTCGGCCGATCGCGCCGCGGAGGCCCTGGACGGTCTCGCGCGAGGCAGGTGAGCCTCCTCCGCGCCCGCGGGCGCACGACGGCGCCCCCTCGTCCGCGGGGACGAGGGGGCGCCGGTGGTGATCGGGCGTGAGCCCGGTCAGGTCTTGCTGCGGGCCATCACGGCGCGCTGGAGGAGGACGAAGACCAGGAGGATGCCTCCGGTGATGATCGTGGTCGCCTCCGGCGGGATGCCGCCGTCTCGGGTGATCAGGACGTTCATCAGGCCGAGGACCAGGGCGCCGACCACCGAGCCGAGCACGAAGCCGACGCCGCCGGTGAGCAGCGTGCCGCCGATGACGGTCGCCGCGATGGCGTCGAGCTCCCATCCGGTGCCGGTGATGTTCTGCGCGCTGCCGAGGCGGGCCGTGTAGACCACGCCGGCCAGACCGGCCAGGGTGCCGCTGATGATGTAGATGAACAGCTTGGTCCGCACGACCGGCAGGCCCATCAGAGCCGCCGACTGCTCGGAGCCGCCCATCGCGTAGACCGTGCGGCCCAGGCGGGTGCGGTGCAGCACGAAGAACGCGCCGGCCACGACGAGGATCGCGATGATCACGCCGGGGCTGATGACGAAGTCGTTGACCTTCGGGCCGTCGATCAGCTTGATCGGGGCGGCGAGGCTCAGCACAGGCGAGTCCTCGGGGAGGCGCTCCGGGACGGTGCTCAGCATCGAGGCGAGACCGCGGGCCAGGAACATCATCGCCAGCGTCGCGATGAACGGCTGGACGTTGAAGTACTGGATCAGCACTCCCGAGATCACGCCGAAGAGCCCGCCGATCACGACCATCAGGACCATCACGAGCCAGGGGTTCCAGCCGGCGTTGATCAGGAGCACGCCGCTGACGCTGCTGAACGCGATCACCGCACCGACCGAGAGGTCGATGCCGCCGGTGAGGATCACGAAGGTGAGGCCCACGGCGAGGATGATCAGGTGCGCGTTGTTGACCAGCAGGTTCGAGATCGTGCTCGCCTGCAGGATGCGGCCGTAGGCCGCCTCGCCGTAGACGATCATCCCGAAGAAGATGATCAGCGCTGCCAGGGTGGGCAGCTTGTCGAGGTGCTGGCTGAGCCAGCCGCGCGCCCCGGAGGTGCGCTTCGTGCTCGCCGGAGGGGCGGAGCGGGTCATCACGGCACTCATGCGGGGATCGCCTCTTTCTGCGGGACGCTGCGGCGCGCCTCGCGACGGGACTTGAAGGCGGAGCGGACGCGCTCGGACTGCAGGAGGCAGAGCGCGACGATGACGATCGCCTTGAAGGCGGGCGTCGCGGAGGACGAGACTCCGAGGAACACGACGGTCTTGTCGAGGGTGGCGATCAGGATCGCGCCCACGGCGGCTCCGGTGATGTTGAACTTGCCGCCGGCGAGCGAGGTGCCGCCGATGACGACCGCGAGGATCGCGTCGAGCTCGAGCTGGTAGCCGGTGCGCGAGACGTCGACCGTCATCACGCTCGCGGTGGCGAAGACGCCCGCGACTCCGGCGAGGATGCCGCTGCCGATGTAGGCGGTCATCAGCAGGCCCCGGCGGTTGATGCCCGCCAGGCGGGCCGCCTTCGGGTCCATGCCGATGGCCTCGATCATCAGGCCGAGCGCGCTGCGGCGCACCAGGACTCCGACGACCACGACGATGGCGATGGCGAGGAGGAACACGACCGGGAGCCCGAAGACGTACCCGTTCGCGAGCCAGCGGAAGGGCTCGTTGGTGGCGGCGGTGTTCTGACCGCCCGTGATGACCTTCGCCAGGCCTCGGCCCGCGAGCATCACGACCAGAGTGCTGATGAAGGGCTGGAGGCCCACCACCGAGACGAGGATGCCGTTCACGGCTCCGAGCACCGCGGCCACCAGGAGGGCGATCGCGAAGGCTCCCGCTGCGGCGCCGAGCGACTCGGGCGCTCCCGCGGAGTTGAGGAACTCCATCGAGACGGCGCCGGCGACGACCATGATCGAGCCGACCGAGAGGTCGATGCCCCCGGTCGCGACGACCAGGCACATGCCGACGGCGATCATCAGGATCGGGGCGGAGGCGCGGGCGATGTCGATGACGTTGCCCACGAGGTAGCCGGTGGTCGGGCTGACCGAGACGGCCAGGTAGCCCGGGTCCTTGACGACGTTGATGAGGAGGAGCAGGGCGATCGCCACGACTCCCCAGAAGTACTGGCGGCGGATGATCCCGCCGAGGACGGATCCCCGGGCGGGTCGGGTGTCGCTGCTCATGATGCGGCCTCCTGCGTGGCGCTCTCGAGGACGACGACGTCCTCGTCGACGACTCCCTCTGCGGCGATGGTAGTGACGATCGACTCCGCGGTGACAGAGGGACCGTTGAGGATCTCCGCGATCACGCGGTGGTCCTTCAGGACGATGATGCGGTCGCTGAGGCGGACGACCTCGTCGAGCTCGGACGAGATGAAGACCACGGCGACGCCTTCGCCGGCGAGGGCGACGACCTTCTCCTGGATCTCGGCCTTCGCTCCGACGTCGATGCCGCGGGTCGGCTCGTCGAGGATGAGGATCTCGGGGGCTGTGGCGAGCCAGCGGCCGAGGAGGACCTTCTGCTGGTTGCCGCCGGAGAGCTTGCTGATCGGGCGGTCGGGATCGGCGGGGCGCACGTTGAGCTCGACGAGGTACTTGCCGACGATCTCGTCCTTCTCCTTCTTGGAGAGGGGGCGGGCCCAGCCGCGCTTGGCCTGGACGCCGAGGATGAGGTTCTCGCGGACCGAGAGGTCGCGGATGATGCCCTCGTCGCGGCGGTTCTCGCTCGAGAACGCGATCTTGTGGGCGAGGCCGGCGGTCGGCGTCGGGACGTCGATCTTCTTGCCGTGCATCGTGATCTCGCCGGTGTCGGGCTTGTCGACGCCGTAGATCAGGCGCGCGAGCTCGGTGCGGCCGGAGCCGAGGAGTCCTGCGAAGCCGACGACCTCGCCGCGGTGCAGCGTCAGGTCGGTGCTCTCGATGGAGCCCTTCTTGCCGATGCCCTTCGCGGTGTAGAGCGGGGCGTCGCGGTAGAGGTGGTCCTGGCTCTCGCGCTCGGAGTCGAGGGAGCGCAGCGCCGCGATGTCCTTGCCGATCATCTTCGAGATCAGCGAGGTGCGGTCGAGCTCGTGGGTCAGGTACTCGCCGACGAAGGTGCCGTTGCGCAGCACCGTCAGGCGGTCGCTGATCGCGTAGACCTGGTCGAGGAAGTGCGAGACGAAGAGGATCGCGACGCCCTCCGCGCGGAGGCGGCGGATGACGACGAAGAGGTTCTCGACCTCGTTCGCGTCCAGGCTCGAGGTCGGCTCGTCGAGGATGAGCACCTTCGAGTCGCTCACCGTCGAGCGGCTGATGGCGACCAGCTGCTGCATCGCGATCGAGAGCGAGGCGAGCGACTGGCGCGTATTGAGGTGGCCGAGGCCGAGCTTCTCGAGCGCGACCTTCGCGGCCTGGTGGGTGGCCTTCCAGTTGATGCCGAAGGGTCCGCGGACCTCGTAGCCGAGCATCACGTTCTCTCCGATGGAGAGGTTCGTGACCAGGTTGACCTCCTGGTACACGGTGGAGATGCCCGCGGCCTGCGAGTCGGCGGTGCCGGTCAGGCGACGGGTCTCCCCGTCGATCACGATGTCTCCGCTGTCGATGCGGTAGACGCCGGTGAGGGCCTTGATGAGCGTGGACTTGCCGGCGCCGTTCTCACCCATGAGGGTGTGGACCTCGCCCGGGAACAGGCGGAAGTCGACGCCGTCGAGGGCTTTCACGCCGGGGAAGCTGATCGAGATGTTCTTCATCTCGACGATCGGAGGCGAACCTGTCATGTCGCGTCGTTCCGTTCTCGAGCGGGGCGCAGCCGAACAGGTGCGCCGAAGGATCGGAGCGACCGGGGCCGGCGGGAGGGCCGGCCCCGGTCGCTCCGGGTGGGTGGAGCCGCGTCGGGCGCGGCTACCGGTGGTGCTGAGCGACTAGAACTTGCGGTCGGGCAGCGCGGTGGTGGCGGCCTCGGGCGAGTCGAAGGTCTCGCTCGGGACGACGATCGAGGACTCGACCTTCTCGCCGGCCAGGGTCTTCTCGACCGCGTCGAGGGCGGTCTCGCCGAAGAGCGGGTTGTACTCGGCGACGAAGCTCAGCTCGCCGTCGGCCAGCGCCTGCAGGGCGTTCTTGGTGCCGTCGATCGTGGCGATCTTGACGTCGGTGCCGGGGGTGAGGCCGGCCTCCTGGACGGCCTGGACGGCGCCGAGGCCCATCTCGTCGTTCTGGGCGAAGACGAGCTGGACGTCGTTGTTGTTCGACTTCAGGACCGTCTCGAAGACGCTCTTGGCCTCTTCCGTGGACCAGTTCGCGGTCTGCGCGCCGATCTTGGTGAACTTCGAGTCGGCGCCGATGACCTCGTCCCAGCCCTCGTTGCGCTCGTTGACGACCGAGACGCCCGCGGGGCCCTCGAGCGTGAAGTACTTCGCGCCGTCGGGGAAGGTGGACTTGGCCCAGTCGGCGACCGAGGTGCTGACCGCGATGTTGTCGGGCGCGATGCGGGTCACGTAGAGGTCGGTGTTGTCCGGCTCGATGCCGCGGTCGATCAGGATGACCGGGATCTCGGCCTCCTGGGCGCGCTGGAGCGAGTCCTCCCAGCCCGAGCCCTCCGTGGCGGAGAGCAGGATGATGTCGACGCCCTCGTCCACGAAGGAGGTGAAGGAGTCGATCTGCGACTTCTGGTCTCCGTTGGTGGCGGGTGCGTACTTCAGGTCGAAGCCGGCGTCCTTGGTGAACGTGTCCTCGATGTTGGTCTCGTTCGCCTGGCGCCACGCGCCCTCGGGGCCGACGGCCACGAAGCCGACGGTGGTGAGGTCACCGCTCGAGCCGGAGCCCGAATCGGTGCCGGAACCGCCCGAGCAGCCCGCGAGACCGAGCGCGAGTGCGCCTGCTGCTGCGAAACCCAGGAACTGGCCGATACGCCTCGTCTTGGACATAGATCTCCTCCTTGAGATCGCGGGCGCGAAGAGAGCGCCCGAGATGATGGACCCCGAAGGGCCTCGAATGCGGGCCTAGCGGCCCGAGGTGCGGTGAGTGCAGGATGTGCAGTGGGCGCCGGCCGAAGCAGCGCCGCGTCGAAATGTTACCGTGAACAATTCTTGTGACGCAACAGCGCGTCGGTGCGCTTCGGTAACGATCCGGTCGCGGAGCCCCGCCCGGCTCCGCGCCGCCGGCCTCACACCAGCGCGCCGCCCGAGGCCACGAGCCGGCCGCGGTGCAGCACGAGCCGATCCGCGTCGCGGTCCATCACGGCCGCCGTCGGCGTGTCGCCGCGCAGCACTACCAGGTCGGCCGGGTCGCCCACGGCGAGCCCCGGCCGATCCGCGACCGAGGAGAGCCGCGGGAGCAGGCCGTCGATGACGCTCGCTCCTCCCCACGACGCCACGGCCAGCGCGTGCTCGATGTCGACGTCGTCGTCGAACCCCTGACCGTGCGCGAGCAGGAAGGCGCGCTCGAGCATGTCGCCGTTGCCCCACGGCGACCAGTAGTCGCGCTGCCCGTCCATGCCCAGGCCGACCCGCACGCCGGCAGCGACGAGGTCGAGGAGGGGCAGCTCCGCGCCGTGGCCCGGCGCGATCGTCGTCAGGGCCACGTCGAGGGAGGCGAGCGTCTCGATCGCCCGCGCGACGCCGCGCTCCGCCGAGGAGAGGGCGAAGGCGTGCGAGATCGAGACGCGCCCCTGCAGGCCGTGGGCGCGGACCCGCTCGGCGATCAGGTCCATCGAGAACAGGCCCAGAGAGCCCCGTTCGTGCAGGTGGATGTCCAGGCCCACGCCGTGCTTCTCGGCGAGGGCGAAGACCGCGTCGAGGTGGCGGACCGGATCGCGGTCGATCTCGCAGGGGTCGATGCCGCCGAGGAGGTCGCCGCCGAGCGAGAGCGCCTCGTCGAGCAGCTCGACGACGCCCGGCTCGACGAAGACGCCGACCTGGGGGAAGACGACGATCTCGACGTCGGCGCGCTCGCGGTGCGCCTCGCGGGCGGCGAGCACGCCCTCGAACTTCTCGAGCCCGGAGTCCGCGTCGACCTGGGCGTGGCTGCGCACCCGGGTCGCACCCTTCTCGATCATCGTGCGGAGGGTCGTGGTCGCCCGCTCCGCGACCGGCGCCTCGGCGCTGCGCCAGTGCGCGCGGTCGTTCATGATGCGGCCCCACCGCCCCTCCTCGCCGGTGCGCGGCCGGAACGGCAGCCCGAGCCGCGTCGAGTCGAGGTGGACGTGGACGTCCGAGAAGGACGGCACGACGATCCCGCCGCGCCCGTCGACGACCACCGCTCCCTCCGCCGCGCCTGTACCGGCCGGCTCGACGGCGAGGACGCCCGACTCGTCGAGCAGGAGGTCGGAGGCGGGGCCGCCCCAGGGGCGGACGTCGCGGAGGAGGGTGGTCGTCGTCATGGTGCGGGCCTTCCGGTGGCGAGGGTGGGGGAGCGGTGCGGCTCGGCCGGGCGACGCGGATCCGTCGCCCGGCCGAGCCGCAGGGCAGGGTGTCAGTCGGCGAAGCGGACGTCGCTCAGCAGGTACTCGCCGTCCGCGCGCGGCGTCCAGTCGAGGCCGGGAGCGACGGCGTAGTCGGCGTCGGGAGTGAACAGCGGGTCGATGAACGCCGAGTCGATGTTGGCCTGCGCCAGCTCGCCGAACACCGCGACGCGCTCGTCGCCCGTCACGGTGCGCTGCTTCTCGACGAGCGCCGCCAGCTCGGGCGACTTCGCGTAGTCGTTCTGGCCGCCGGCGAAGAGGTTCGTCGCGGGCATGTCGCCGTCCATCGTCGAGGGCGCCCAGGTGTTGAGGTAGAGGCCCTGCACCGAGACGGTGCCGTAGATCGTGTTCGAGAGGCTGGCCTGGTCGGTGCCCTTCAGCTCGACGCTGATGCCGACCGCCTCCAGGTAGCCGCCGATGGCCTGCGCGATCTCGGAGGAGAGCGGGATGCGGCCCTCGGTCGCGTACTCGAGCGGGACGGGCTCGCCCGAGTAGCCGGCCTCGGCGAGTAGTGCGCGGGCCGCCTCCGGGTCGTACTCGGTGGCGGGCAGATCGGCGTGGCCGGCGACGTCGGGGGCGACGATCTGGTCGTTCGCGACCGCCCGTCCGCTGAGGACGCCGTCGACGAGGGACTGCTTGTCGATCGCGAGCCACACCGCCCTCCGGATCCGCTCGTCGGCGAGGACGCCGGTGCTGGAGTTCATCCCGAGGAAGGTGACGCCGTTGGCGGTGCGCGAGGCGACCTCGACCCCGCTGCCGGAGACGGAGTCGACCTGGTTCGGCGAGATGAGCGCGATGTCCAAGCTCCCCGACGACACTCCGTTCAGTCGCGCGTCCGAGTCGCCGACGGTCTGGAAGGTGGCCCTCTCGACCTGGGGCTGCTCGCCCCAGTAGTCCGGGTTCCGCTCCATCACGTACTCCACGCCACGGGTGTAGCTGACGAAGCGGAACGGGCCGCTGCCCACCGGCGCCGCCGCGAAGCCCTCGGACCCGAGCTCGGTGTAGACCGACTCCGGGACGATCGAGATCGCGGTAGTGATCGAGGGCCAGGGCGAGAACGGCGCGTTGAGCGTGAAGACGACGGTGGTGTCGTCGGTCGCCTCCACCGACTGGAGGACGCCGAGGTAGCCGAGGTTGTCGGAGTCGGGGGAGGCCAGGATCGTGCTGTAGGTGAAGGCCACGTCGCCCGCCGTGACCGGGTCTCCGTTCGAGAAGACGGCGTCGTCGCGGAGGGTGAACGTCCACGTGGTGAGGTCGTCGCTGGGCGTCCAGGCGGTGGCGAGAGAGGGCTGGATCCCGCCCTCCGCGTCGAGCACCGTCAGCTGGTCGAAGAGGTTGTAGTAGTAGTTGTAGCCCGCCAGCGACCCGTCCATGATCGGGTCCGGCGCGCTCTCCGGCTCGGCGACCTGGCCGATGACGATGTCGCGGTCGGTGGCCGCGCTCCCCGCTCCGGAGCAGCCGGTGAGGGCGGCGATCGAGAGGGCGAGCGTCGCGAGGGCGAGGGCGGGGGTGGCGCGGTTCCTGGTCATGAGCGAGGAGTTCCTTCGAGGAGGGCGGCGGGCGCGGTCGGGCGCTGCCGCGGGTCGGAGAGGGGGATCGAGTCGAGCAGGGAGCGGGTGTACGGATGGGCGGGCGCGTCGAAGACCTGGTCGCGGGTGCCGACCTCGACGAACTCGCCGTGGTTCATCACGGCGACGCGGTCGGAGAGGTAGCGGACGACGGCGAGGTCGTGGGCGATGAAGAGGTAGGAGAGGCCGCGCGACTCCTGCAGGTCCTTGAGCAGGTTGACGACCTGCGCCTGCACCGAGACGTCGAGCGCCGAGACCGGCTCGTCGAGCACCAGCACGTCGGGCTCGAGCGCGAGGGAGCGGGCGATGCCGATGCGCTGGCGCTGGCCGCCCGAGAACTGCCCGGGTCGGCGCTCGAGCGCGTCGGAGCCGAGGCCGACGTCGTCCAGCAGCGCCACGACGCGCTCGCGGGAGTAGCCGCCGGCGATCCGCAGCGGCTCCGCGACGATCTCGTGCGCGGTCAGCCGCGGGTTCAGAGCCGAGTAGGGGTCCTGGAAGACGAGCTGCATCCGGTTCTGCACGCGGCGGCGCTCGCGCGCCGGCAGCGCGTCGAGGCGATGGCCGAGGACCTCGATCGAGCCGCTCGCCACCGGGTTGAGCCCGAAGATCGTGCGGACGAGCGTGGACTTGCCGCAGCCGGACTCGCCGACCAGTCCCAGCGTCTCGCCGCGGGCGAGCTCGAACGACACTCCGTTCACCGCCTCGATCGTGCGGCGCGAGCGCAGGCCGGTGCGCTGGGTGAAGCGCACGTGCAGGTCCTCGACCTTCAGCACGGGGGCGCTCACGAGGCGACCTCCTGGGCGAAGCGGGGGGTCTGCCGGGCGAAGTGGCACGCCGCGGACCGCCCGTCCCCGACGTCCTCGAGCAGCGGCTCCAGCTGGAGGCACAGCTCCGACTTCGCGGGCAGCTCGCAGCGGGGGGCGAAGGGGCAGCCGCGCGGGCGGTTCTGCGGGGAGGGCGGGGAGCCGGGGATCGCGGAGACGCGGTCGCCGCTGTGCTCGGCCGAGAGCAGGCTGCCGAGCAGGCCGGCGGTGTAGGGGTGGGCGGGCCGGTCGAAGAGGTCCCAGACGGACGCGGTCTCGACGATCCGCCCCGAGTAGAGGATGCAGATGGTGTCGGCGACCTCGGCGACCAGGCCCAGATCGTGGGTGATCAGCACCATCGCCGCGTCCGTCCGCGCGCGGGCGGCCCCGAGGACCGACATGATCTGCGCCTGGATGGTGACGTCGAGGGCCGTGGTCGGCTCGTCGGCGATGAGGACCGAGGGCTCGTTGGCCATCGCCATCGCGATGACGGCCCGCTGCCGCATCCCTCCCGACCACTGGTGCGGATACGCCCGGGCCCTCTGAGCGGCGTCGGGGACGCCCACGTCCGCGAGGAGACCGGCGACGCGCTCCGCCGTCTCCCTCCGCCCGAGAGAGCGGTCGTGCACGCGGAGGGCGCGGCCGATCTGCCCGCCGACGCGCTTCACGGGATTCAGCGCGGTCATCGGATCCTGGAAGACCATCGCGAGCTCCCTGCCGCGGAGATCCCGCAGCTCCGGCTCCGGCATCTTGAGCACGTCGCGCCCCCGGTAGTGCACCGAGCCGCCGAGCACCTCGAGACCGGCGGGCAGGAGCCCGAGGACGGCCAGCATGGTCACGCTCTTGCCCGAGCCGGACTCCCCGACGAGGCAGAGGACCTCCCGCTCGTGCAGGGTGAAGGAGACGCGGTCCACGAGGGTCACGGTGTCGCCGTGCTCGTCCACGTAGCCGACGCTGAGGCCGCGGACCTCGAGCAGGACGGCGCGGTCGTCGGGGGAGGAGGGGGTCATCGGAGGCTCCGCTTCACGGATCGACGGGAGGTGCGGCGGACGGTGGTGGCCGAGCCCTCGGCGGTGAAGCGCTGGCTCAGGAGGTTGGTGCCGGCGACGGTGAGGAAGATCGCGATGCCGGGGACGACCGCGAGGTGCGGGGCCTGGCGCACGTAGTCCTGGCCCTCGCTGATCATCAGGCCCCAGCTCGGGGTCGGCGCCTGCACGCCCAGGCCGAGGAAGTCGAAGGAGGAGGTGAGCAGCATCACCGCGCCGATGTCGCTGGAGGCGAGGATCATCATCTGGACCGCGACGTTCGGCACGATGTGCCGCCGGACCGTCCACAGGCCGCCGGCGCCCTGGATCCGCGGGGCGAGCACGAAGTCCCGACCGCGCAGGGCCATCGCCGTGCTCCGGGCGACCCGCGCGTAGCCGACCCAGTAGGTGGCCGCGAGCACGCCGATCATCAGCCAGACGCTCGGCCCGAGCGAGGCGGCGAGGGCGATCAGCACCAGGATGACGGGCATGGCGAGCTGGATGTCGGCGAGACCCATCAGCACGTTGTCGGTGCGGCCGCCGACGTACCCGGACCAGGTGCCGATCGCCATGCCGACCAGGCTGTTGACCACCACGATCAGCACGACGATCCCCAGGGTGACCCGGCCGGCGAGGGCGAGCCTGCTGGCGACGTCGCGGCCGAGCGCGTCGGTGCCGAGCCAGTGGACGGCTCCGGAGCCGGGGGCCGCGAGCACCGTCGAGAGGTCCTGCCCGAACGGGTCGTAGTCCGGAGCGAGCGGGTAGAGGAGCGAGTAGAGCAGGACGGCGCCGACCATGACGGCTCCGATCGCCTGCAGCGCCGGCACGCGGCGGCCGCGGGCGAACGCGGTGGTGATGCCGGCGCGCAGGGCGCCGGTGCGGATGATCTCGGTGGTGGTCACGCGAGCCTCACTCGGGGGTCGATGAGCCCGTGGACGACGTCCACGAGCAGGTTGGCGAGGATGAAGAGCAGGGCCACGACGATGAGTCCCGACTGCACGACGGGGAAGTCGCGGGAGTAGACAGCGCCGAGCATGAGCTGGCCCATGCCCGGCCACGCGAAGACGTTCTCGACGATCACGAGTCCGCCCAGGAACGATCCGAGGCTGATCCCGGCGACGGTGAGCACCGGGAGGATCGCGTTGGGCAGCAGCTCTCCCACCACGACGCGGAAGCGGTTCTCGCCGCGGGCGAAGGCGGTGCGGGCGTAGTCCAGCGTCGACTGCTCGGTCAGCGCGTTGTCGAGCAGGCGCGTGTAGAGGACGAACTGGCCGGTCGCGATCGTGAGCGCGGGCATGATGATCGCCAGCGGATCGCGGTTGCCGAGCGAGGGCAGCACGCCCAGCCAGACCGAGAAGACCAGCACGAGCAGCAGGCCGAAGAAGAAGTCGGGCACGGCCTGCCGGGTCGAGCCGAGCCCCAGCGAGAGCGTGCGCAGGTGGCGGGAGCGGGTGAGCTGGATGACCACTCCCGCCACCAGCGCGAGTGCCAGGCCGAGGAGCAGGCCGACCGCCCCGAGCGAGAGCGAGGCGGGGAGGCGCTCGAGGACGAGCTGCATCGACGAGACGCCGGTCTGCCGGTAGGAGTCCCCGAAGTCGCCGGTGAGCAGCCCGCCGACGTAGCGGAAGTACTGCTGCCAGAGCGGCAGGTCGAAGCCGAGCCGGTGGTTCAGGTCGGCGATCTGCTCGGGGGAGGCGTTCTCCGTGAGCAGGAGCGCCGCCGGGCTGCCGCTGAGCCTGCCGAGAGCGAAGGCGATCGTGACGACCGCGGCGATCGTCGCGAGGCCCTGCAGGAGCCGCCTGACGAGATAGGCACCCATGGCGTCACCTCCGTTCCTGAATCGTTGACGGGCTGTCGGTATACAGAATTGCGCTAACTCTGTTTCGTGCGCATCACGGGAGGTTTCGCCTGCGTAAACACTTCTCCGGGTTTCGAGGGCGCTGATCACTCCTGGATCCGCGGGTTTCCGGGCTTCTCGCTGAGTCGAGTGGGCCCGGGGCGATCCTGCGACGGGCTCCGGGCGTCAGGACGACGGCTGCTCCGTTGCTCGTTCTGCATACAGAATGGGCGGAGGAGGATGACATGTCGACACGCATCATCACCTCGCACGAGTGCGAGGAGCTCACCGAGTGGGCGGGACTCATCGCCGCACTGGACGCCGCGCACCGGGCCCTCGCCACCGGCGGCGCCGTGCAGCCCGTCCCGCAGCCGATGCGGATCCCGGGCGACTCGAGCCAGGACGGGCCGGCCGTGGTGCCGATGTCAGCGTTCGCGCCGTACCTCGGACTCGCGGCCGTCAAGCTGCTCGTCGACGCGCCCCGCAACCGCCTCGACGGTCTGCCTCCGCAGCGCTCGACCGTCTCCCTCTACTCCGCCGGCACCGCCGAAGCCCTGGCCCTGATCGACGGCCGCGCTCTGACGCGGCTGCGGACGGCCGCCGTCTCCGCACTCGCCACCCGCGCTCTCGCGCGCCCCGGCTCCCGGATCGCGACGCTCGTCGGAGCGGGACCGCTCGCCCGGGAGCACGCGCTCGCGCTCGGCTCCGTCCTCGACCTCGAGGAGGTGCGGGTGTGGTCGCCGTCCGGCTCCTCCGCCCGCGTGCTCGCCGCGGAGCTGGTGGCCAACGGGATACCTGCGGCCGCGCTGGAGGACCTGGGCGACGCGGTGCGCGACTCGGACGTCGTCACCACGCTCACTCCCTCCGTCGAGCCCCTGCTCACCGCCCGGCTGCTCGCTGCGGGGACGCACGTCAACGCGGTCGGGTCGCCCCCGCGGCACGGCTACCGCGAGCTCGGCGCCGACGTCCTCGCCCGCGCCGCCCTCGTCGCGGTGGACTCGCGCGGCATCGCCTTCGCGGAGTCGGACAACGTCCGCACGTCCGCGCTGGAGCCGTCGCAGGTGGTGGAGCTGGGCGAGGTGCTGGCCGGCCTCGCTCCGGGCCGCGAGCACGCCGAGGATCTGACCGTGTTCAACTCCGTCGGCATCGGACTCCAGGACCTCGCGGCCGGGGCGTACCTGCTCGAGCGCGCCGAGCGGGCGACCCGCGGAGTCGAGGTCGAGACGCGGGTGGCCCGATGACGGCCGTCGACGCAGCGGCGACCCGCTTGAATAGGGGGATCCGAGCGAAGGAGGCCCGCGTGACGAGCATCGCGCCCGAGGAGTCGCTGACCGCGCAGACGTACCGCACCCTCCGGAGGCGGATCATCCTCGGCCAGTACCCGCAGGGCTCGCGCCTGGTCGAGTCGGCCCTGGCCGCCGAGCTCGACGTGTCGCGCCTCCCGATCCGCGAGGCGGTGCCGCAGCTCGAGAACGAGGGCTTCGTCCGCACTCTGCCCCGCCGCAGCTCCCGCGTGTCCGAGTGGACGGCGGCCGACGTGACCGAGCTGTTCGACGTGCGCCTGAGCCTCGAGACCCTCGCCGCGCGCCTCGCCGCCCAGCAGGTGGCGTCCGGAGCGTCGCCCGCTGCGCTGCACGAGGCCATCGCGGCCGAGCACCGGGCTCTCGACAGCGAGGACTGGCTCCTCGTCGCCGAGACGAGCACGATCGTGCACGAGGCGATCGCCGAGATCGCCGCGAGCGCCCTCCTCGCCTCGCTGATGCGCGCGGTGAGCGGACGGATGACGTGGCTGTTCTACCTGACCTCCGCGCGCGACCAGCACCAGCAGTCCGAGGAGCACCAGGGCCTGCTCGAGGCGATCCTCGCGGGCAACGACCGGCTCGCGGAGTCGATCGCCTTCACCCACATCGAGAAGGGGCGCGCTCCGTCGCTCCGCCTGATGACGCCGGCGGGGGAGTAACGGCGCTCACGGGTCGTCGGAGCGGACGTGGATCTCGTCGCCCTCCAGGACGAACCGGAGCGACGTGCCGACGGCGAACCGCTCGCGCAGGGCGTCCGGCGCCGCCGACGTCACGGTGAACCGCGTCACCGCGGGGAACGCGCCGGCCGAGCAGCCTGGACGAACAGGCCGTCCTGCGGTTCGACGGTGCGCTTCGGTGACGATCCGGTCGCGGGGCCCACGGGGCGCCATGGCAACCCTCTCCCCGGGGCTCAGGGCCGGGAGTAGCTTCCCTGGCCATGAAGCTCCCTCGATCGCGCTCCGTCCCCGCGACGGCCGCGGCGGCGGCCCTCGTGCTCGCGCTCTGCGGATGCTCCGCGGACGGCACGGCGGCCCGCCACGCGGCCGACGCCTTCCTCTCCGCGGTCGCCGGCGGCGACGGCCGGGCGGCGTGCGCGCTGCTCACCGACTCCGCCCGCGAGGCCGTGCAGGACCGGGAGGGCGACTGCCCCGCCGGCGTGCTGGAGCTCGGGATCGCGGGAGACGGAGCCGGGGACGCCGAGGTCGACGGCCGGGCGGCGATCGTGCGCTCCGGCAGCACCGCGGTGTTCCTCACTCCGGGCGACGACGGCCGGCTGATGAGGGCGGCCGGCTGCACGCCGGTGGCGGACGCGCCCTTCGAGTGCGTCCTGGACGGGAGCTGACGTGCGCACCGCCTCCGCCCTCTACTACGCCGTGATCGTGCTCGGCCTGATCGGGTTCTTCGCCGTCGGGATCCTGGGGAGATGAGCCGGATGCGCCGCTTCCTGCGCGAGAACGGGCTCTCGCTGTTCTTCCTCGCGATCTTCCTGCTCGCTCTCGCCGGGCAGTCGTTCGCCGGGCTCGCCGCCTACAACGACACCCAGACAGCGGAGGGGCTGCGGGAGGTCGGCTACTGGCGCTTCGTCACCTCCTCCGACTTCGCGATCGACGTCGCCGAGAACTGGCAGTCGGAGTACCTGCAGTTCTTCCTCTACATCGGAGCGACCGTCTGGCTCGTGCAGCGCGGCTCGCCCGAGTCGAAGCGGGTGGGCGAGGAGGGGCTGGAGACCGACGAGCAGCAGAAGGCGGGCCGTCCGCGGGGGACGACTCGCCTCCCTCGGCCTCCGCCGGCGGCCTGAGGCAGGCGCTGTTCTCGCACTCGCTGCTGCTGGTGATGGGGGCGGTGTTCCTGCTGTCGTGGGCTGCGCAGTCGGTGAGGGGCGTCGTGGCCTACAACGAGGAGCAGCTGACGAGCCTGGAGGCGCCCGTCGACTGGCTCGGCTACGTCTCCTCCGCCGACTTCTGGAACCGGACGCTCCAGAACTGGCAGTCGGAGTTCCTCGCGGTGGGCAGCATGGCGGCGCTCGCCGTGTTCCTGCGCGAGCGCGGGTCGAGCGAGTCGAAGAAGGTGGGGGACCCGCACGGGCGGACGGGTGTCTGAGCGCGGGTGCGCCTCCGGCCGGGCGGGAGCGGAGCGGGCGCGAGGCGAGCGGTCGGGAGGCGGCCGGCCCGGGTGGGGACGGCCCGGGTGCGGCCGGCCCGGGTGCGGCCGGCCCGGGTGGGGACGGCCCGGGTGGGGACGGCCCGGGTGGGGACGGTCGGGATGTGAGCGGTCAGCGGGCGTCGGATCGGACCCGGATCTCGTCGCCCTCGAGGGCGAACCGCAGGGACGTGCCGATCGGGAACCGCTCGCGCAGGGCCTCCGGCGCTGCCGAGGTCACGGTGAACTGCGCGACCGCGGGGAACGCTCCGGCCGTGCAGCCCTGGAAGAACAGGCCGTCCTGCGGATCGGCGGTCCGCACGATGGAGAGGCACGAGCCGGCGCTCGACGAGCGGCGCTGCCGGACGACGGTGAGCCCCGTGTCGGCGGGCAGGCTCTGCCGCACGACGGTGAGACCGCCGAAGTCCTCGGTGGTGACGGATCCGTCGAACCCCAGTCCCTCCCAGCCGGGGAGGTCGGTGCCGTTCGACAGAGGCAGCACGGCGACCTCGCGGCCGGGCTGCCCGTCCCCGGCGGTGGCGAGGAGGGTGGCCCCCACGGCGACGGCCGCCGTCGCGGCCAGCGCGGCGAGGAGGAGGAGGCTGCGCCGACGGGAGCGGCGGGGCGGGGCGTGGCCGAGGGGCTCGGACGCCTCGTCGGCGGAGGCGTCCGCGGGAGGTGCCGCGTCGTCGGGAGCGGCGTCCTCGGTGATCCCGTTCCCGGGAGCCGCCGCGTCCGGCCGTGCGGTGCCGGGGGCGGGACGGACGCGGGCCTCGAGCGCGGAGAGCCGTGCGAGCGCGCCGGGGTCCCGCTCGATGTCGGAGCCGCGGCCGTACGCGCGCCGCTGCAGCTCCGCGAGCTCGTCCGGTCGCTGATCGTCCACCCCCGGATCCTCGCAGGCCCGGCGCCCGAGCGGGACCCGCGCGGCCCTCGAGGTCCTGGCGGTCGAGCGGTGTGCGGGGGGCGGGATACGCCGCGGTGCGGCTGCTCGACCAGCAGGGCTCGGCCCGCGATGCGGCCGGGGGAGGGTCAGTCGTCGTCGTCGAGGTCGTCGTCGCGGTCGGCGGCGATCATCTCGACGATGGTGTCGACGGTGAGCCAGGGGCCGTTGCTGACCTCGCCGATCTTCTCGCGGTCCTTGAAGACGACGATGCGGTCGCTGAGGCGCACCACCTCCTCCAGCTCGGACGAGATGTAGACGACGGTCACCCCCTCCTTCGCGAGCTGCGCGATGTGCGCCTGGATCTCGACCTTCGACGCCACGTCGATCCCGCGCGCCGGCTCGTCGAGCACGAGCAGCCGCGGACGGGTCGCGAGCCACCGCGCGAGGACCACCTTCTGCTGGTTGCCCCCGGAGAGGTACTTCACCGGGATGTCCGGGTCGGCCGGTGAGATGTTGAGCGCCTCGACGTAGGTGCGCACCAGCGTGTCCGTCTCGGCGGCCGAGAGCGGGTGCGCCCAGCCGCGCAGCGCCTGCAGGCCGAGCACGATGTTCTCGCGGAGGGAGAGGTCGCCGATGATCCCGTCCTCGCGCCGGTTCTCGCTCGAGTGGGCGATGCGGTGGCGCAGGCCCGACACCGGATCGGAGATGTGGGCGGGCTCGCCGTCGATCAGCACCTCGCCGGTGTCCGGCTTCTCCACTCCGCTCACCAGCGACGCCAGCTCGGTGCGCCCCGAGCCGCGCAGGCCCGCGAAGCCCACGATCTCGCCGCGGTGCAGCTCCAGATCCGTCGGGCCCACGGCGCCGCGGCGGCCGATGCCGTGCGCGCGGTAGATCGCCGGGCCGACGGGCTGGCGCCGGTGCTCGCGGCGGTCGGAGCCGATCTGCCTCAGCGCGTCGATGTCCTTCCCGATCATCTTCGCGATCAGCTCGGCGCGGTCCATGGTGTGGGCCGGATACTCGCCCACGGTGCCGCCGTCGCGCAGAACGGTCAGCCGGTCGCTGAGGGTGAGGACCTGCTCGAGGAAGTGAGAGACGAACAGGATCGCCACACCCTGGTCGCGGAGCCTCCGCAGCACGGTGAAGAGGCGGGCCACGTCGCTGAGGTCGAGGCTCGAGGTGGGCTCGTCGAGCACCAGCACGCGCGGCCGGTCCACCATCGCCCGGCTGATCGCGACCAGCTGGCGGATCGCCGGGGAGAGCGAGCGCAGCGGCAGGTGGGAGTCGAGGTCCTCCAGGCCCAGCTCGGCGAGCATCTCGGCCGCCCGGTCGTGGGTGCGCGACCAGGAGATGCCGAAGCGGCCGCGGACCTCGTGGCCGAGCATCACGTTCTCGCCGATGCTGAGGTTGTCGGTGAGGCGCTCGTCCTGGAACACGGCCGTGATGCCGGCGGCCTTCGCCTCCGCGGGGCCGTTGAAGCGGCGGGCGACGCCGTCGACGAGGATCTCGCCCGCGTCGGGCTGGTGGATGCCGGTGAGGGTCTTGATCAGCGTGGACTTGCCCGCGCCGTTCTCGCCCATCAGCCCGTGGATCTCGCCCGGCACCAGCCGGAGGTTCCCGTCCTTCAGAGCGGGTCCGGAGGCGAAGGAGACGCGGATGCCGGTCATCTCGACGACGGGTGCCGCGGAGCTCCGGGTCGTCCTCGATGAGATCGCCACGTGCCGTCCTCGGTTCGTGTGCGGCGCGCCGTCAGGGTCCGGCGTGCCAGGGGCTGCCGCCGATGATACGCGAGCGCGTGCGGCGGGACGGGAACAGGAGGGTCACGATCGGGGAGCGGCCGTGGAGGAGCGGATCACCAGCTCCGTGGAGATCCGGGTGCGCTGCGGGATCTCCTGGCCGCGGATCCGCGCGTGGATCACCTCCGCGACCGTGGTCCCGAGCTTGTCGAAGTCCTGGCGGACCGTCGTCAGCGGCGGGAGGAAGTGGCGCGCGGTGGGCAGGTCGTCGAAGCCGACGATGCTCACGTCCTCGGGCACGCGGATCCCCTGCTCGACGAGGCCGTGGATCACTCCGAGCGCCATCTCGTCGTTCGCGACGACCATCGCGGTGAAGTCGGGGACCGACTGCAGGCTCGCGGCGAAGTCGTACCCGGAATCCGGGGTCCAGTCGCCGATGACGATCGGGCGCTCGTGCATCCCCCACGACTTCGCGCGGCTGTGGAACGCGCGCTCGCGGGCCCGTGCGTCGAGCCAGTCGAGGGGGCCGGAGAGATGCAGCACGTCGCGGTGGCCGAGGTTGCCCAGGTGGTCGACGGCCTGGAACATGCCGGCCTGCTGATCGACCGAGACGGTGAGGAAGCTCGGGTCCTTGTCGCTCTTCACCACGAGCGTCGGCACGCCGATCTCGACGGTGCGGAGGGTCGCCACCGAGGAGGAGCGCGGCGCGATCACGCAGAGCGCGTCGATCCCGAGGCCCATCAGGTGGCCGATCGCGTCGGTGGGGGTCATCTCGAGGTCCGGTCGCAGCGCGACGGAGGTGATCGAGTACCCCTTCTCGCGGGCGGCGCGCTCGATCGCGCGGAGGGTGCTCGACGGTCCGTACTCGGCGCCGCTCTCGATCATCACGCCGATGCGGTCGGTGCGCTGCGTGACGAGGGAGCGGGCGGCGATGTTCGGCCGGTAGTTGAGCTCGTCGACCGCCTCGAGGACCTTCTGGCGGGTCGACTCCTTGATGTTGGGGTGCCCGCTGAGCACACGCGACACGGTCATGTGCGAGACGCCCGCGACCGCCGCGACATGACGGAGGTTCGGCCGATCGGCCATGAGAGGACCTCCTCCGCTCCCCGGGCGGGTGAGCCGCGCCACCCCGGCACGGACGAGGCTCAGAGGGCTCGGCTGCCGGGGGTGGCACCAGCATAGTCAGGCGGGGCCGACCGCCCGGTGGGCGCCCCTGCGCGGGCGGGCATCGGGCGATCCGCTCCGGGATCCGCCGTGGTGCGGGGAGGGCGGGTACTCTCGGGAGCCTCATGGCACGCGACAACGAACCGACCGTCACCCTCACCGATCCGCTCGAGGAGCGCCTGCGGGCGCAGGTCGCCCGCGAGGGGGAGTGCACCGTCGCCCTGCGATCCGCGGCCCTGCTCACCGGCGGCTACGAGGGCGAGTCCTTCCTCCTCACCGTGGGCGGCGAGCACGCCGACGGGATCCTCAAGGGAGCGCCCTCCCTCTACTGGCCCGAGCTCTGGGGCGCCCGCGCGCTCCTCTACGTCTGGGACGACGACGCCGCCGACGCGGTGACCGCCGGACTCGCGAACCCCTCCTGGCGCGTCCGCGAGATGTGCGCCCGCGTCTGCGCCGAGCGCGTGCTGGGCGGGCAGAAGAAGCTGTCGCGGCTCACCACCGACGAGCACCCCCGCGTCCGCTCGGCCGGCGCGCGCGCTCTCGTCGCGGCCGCTCTGGCGGGGATCTCCTCCGGTCGCGACGCGAAGGGCGAGTTCGCGGCGAGCGTCGAGGCCGTCCTGACGGGCATGCTCCGCGACCCGGACCGCGACGTCCGCCGCGCCGCGCAGCAGTCGGCCGACGCGCTGCGGGACGCCCGCTCGGCCTGAGCGGACCGCCCGCGGTCGATGCGTCGCGAAGGGCTGCCTGCCGGCTCCGATGACGACCGTTCGTGACGCCTCGTGGCCCCGGGGGCTCAGCCGACCAGGTGCGTCGCGCGCTCGAAGGCGCGCTTGAGCTCGTCGCGCTTGCGGGGCTGGCTCATCGCCCGCTGACCGGGGCTCCACGAGTCGATGACGGTGGGGCCGTCGACCAGGTACGGCTCGATGTTCTTCTTCCAGCCGCTGGTCGGCGCGGTCCCGGCGTTGACGACGACCCGCAGGTCGGGGAGCAGCGGGAGGAGCCGGCGCAGCTCCATCGCGCCCTGCCGCACTTCGTCCGCGTCGGCGACGCCGTAGACCCGCCACGGCACGATGTTCCAGACCAGCGTGCGGGCGTGCAGTCCGACCTCGTCGCGGAGGGCCCAGGTCGCCGCGGCCGTCGCGTCGTCGTTGTCGACGGAGACGAAACCGGAGCCGCCGGGGCCCGCCGACATCGGTCCCGGGGCCTCCAGCACGAGGAGCGCGCGCGCCTCGATACCCGCCTCGGCCGGGTCGAAGTCGGGCACGACGGCGTCGGGATGCCTGCGGGTACGCCGGGCGAGGAGCTCCTCGCGGAACGCCCGGAGGGGCTGCACCGAGGGCTCGTCCTCGAGCAGGGCCCGGCGCTCATCGAGGGCGGAGCGGTCGCGGAAGCCGTACGGCTCGGTCAGGAACACCCTCCGAGGCTAGTCGCGATCCGCGTCGCGGCGGTGTGCGGATGCGATCGACGAGGGCGCTCGTCGTCGTCGTTCCAGCGATCGCAGCACGACTGACAGGAGGCGCGCGCCGGCCGACGGCCGGCGTGGAGGAGCGGACCTCGGCCGTGCGGCCGCGTGCACCGTGACGATCCCGTTCCGGGCGCCCGCCGCGTCCTCGCCGAGGATCCGCGGCGACAAGGACGGAAACCAGTTGACCGGTACCGCGTACAGCGCTTCCGTCGCCGAGGCGGCCGCCCGCGCCTCCGCCTACAACAGCGCCCTCCTCTCGGCCTGTGACGCCGCAGCGAACGACTGCATCTGGGACGGTGGAGCGATCACTCGGATGAGCGTTCCCCTGAGCACCATCGCGACCGACGTCGACTACTTCCATCCCAACGTGAGCGGACAGGCGAAGATCGCAGCGACCACCTGGAACGCCTGGGGTCTGCCGCTGGGCGGCACCACGCCGACCCCGAAGCCGACCTCGACGCCGACCTCGACGCCCGCCGTCGACACGATCGCGCCCTCCGTCCGGATCACCTCGCCCGCGACGGGAACGACCGTCGGCTCCAGCGTGACCTTCGTCGCCTCCGCCACCGACAACGTCGGCACGACCCGCGTCAGCTTCTGGAGCGGCTCGACCAGGCTCGGCGACGCTACCAGGGCCACCGACGGATCCTGGCGCCTGACCGTCTCCACCTCCGCCTATCCCGCGGGCAGGTACAGCATCACCGCGCGTGCCCTCGACGCCGCCGGGAACGAGGGACGCAGCGCCGCCGTCTCCATCATGCGCTGATCCCGGAGTGAGGCACCGGGCTCCGCCGACCGGTTCGCGGAGCCCCGTCCACGCGCGAGCAGGGCCCAGGTGCCCGCCCTCCTGCGTGACCCCGGCAGGGCCTGGCTAGCGCCGATCCGGGCTCCTACCGTCGGGACTGCAGTCAGGAGCAGGCAACCGGAGGGGGTCATCGTGTCGGACGAGCCGTCAGTGAGCATCGACGTCGCGTACGTCGACGGGGGTTCCCCGCATCAGGTGCTGGACGTGTACAGCAGGGCGGTGTCCCCGGCCGAGGACGCCGCTCGGCCGGCCGTCGTGCTGATCCACGGGGGCGGGTGGTTCCGGGGGGACAAGAGCAAGGAGCGGGCGCTCGCGACGATGCTGGTCGACGCCGGCTACCTCGTGTTCGCGGCCGACTACCGCGAGGCTCCGGACTCGGTCTTCCCGGCCAGCAGGGACGACGTGCTCGCCGCGGAGCGGTGGGCGGTCGCGTCCGAGTGGGCGTTCGACCGCAGCAGGCTCGCGTTCTTCGGTGGATCGGCGGGCGGGAACCTGGTCGTGGAGGCCGCGATCGCCACCGGCCGGCCCGCCGTCAGCTGGTCGGGGATGTTCGATCTCCTCGGCATCGTCGAGGCGACCGACGACCTCCCGGCCACGCCGACCACGCAGGACCTCGACGCGATGAAGAGCGCCGACATCAACCAGACCGGCCGGAACGACGCCTTCCTGCGCTGGACGATCCTCAACGAGGTCGGAGGCGACCGCGGGCTGCTCACCGCCGCCTCCACGACGCGACACGCCTCCCCGGACGGCGGACCGGTGTTCCTGGCCAACTCGCTGGGCGAGTTCGTGCCGGTGAGCGACGCGCAGGCCATGCAGGCGGCGCTCTCCGCGGTCGGAGTCGCCAGCACGCTGCAGCTGATCCCGGGCACGCGTCACGCCGAGGGGTACACGGAGGCGGCCATCGGACCCTCGCTCGCCTTCCTCCGCGACGCCCTCCCTCCGGCCCGAGCATGACGACGACGGTGTTCGCCGGAGTCGGTGACGTCTTCTACTTCGTCGACGACCTCGACGCCGCGGTCGCCTGGTACTCGGCGCGGCTCGGGCGCGAGCCCGTCGTCCGCGGCGGTGCGCTCGTCGCCTTCGACCTGGACGGCACCCGCCTGACGCTGCACGAGCGGGACGAGCTGAATCGCCCCGGACCCGACGGCACGAGCCCGTACTGGACGGTTCCCGACGTCGACGCCGTCGTCACCGACTGGACGGCGAACGGCGCCGTCGCCCACCGCGGTCCGAAGACGGTGTTCACGGGGGAGCGGCTGTGCCAGCTGCTGGACCCCTTCGGCAACCTCTTCTCGGTGCGGCAGGCCGTGCCCCGTGACTGAGGACGTCGCTCCCGCTCCCGCTCCCGCCGCTCCGGCGACACCGTCCGCACCGGCGCAGCCGTCCGCCTGGGCGCCCATGGCGATCACCGCCTTCCGGGTCCTGTGGTTCGCCCAGCTGGGCAGCAACATCGGCACCTGGATGCAGACCGTCGGAGCCCAGTGGTACCTGGTCGAGGCGGCCGCGGGCGCTGCGGTCGTCGCGCTCGTGCAGACGGCGAGTCTGGCGCCCTCGATCCTGGTCGCCCTCCCCGCGGGCGTGCTGGCCGACTCGCTCGACCGCCGGCGGCTGCTCATCTGGGGGTCGTCGGCGAGTGCGCTGCTGGCGGCCGCTCTGACGGTCGTGGCGGCGGTGGGCGCGCTGACGCCGTGGACGATTCTGGCCTTCACCTTCCTCCTCGGCATCACCTCCACCCTGACCTCGCCCGCCTGGCAGGCGATCCAGCCGGAGCTCGTGCCCCGGAACCTGATCGCGGCGTCGTCGGCCCTCGGCGGCGTGACGGTGAACGGCGCCCGCGCGGTCGGCCCTGCCCTGGCGGGGGTCGTCCTCTCGGCGTTCGGCGCTCCGGTGGTCTTCGGCATCAACGCCCTGAGCTTCATCGGCGCCGTGCTCGCCCTGCTCTGGTGGAAGCGTCCGGCGCAGACCGGCCTCGACGACCGCGAGCAGTTCGGCGCGGCCCTGAGGGGAGGGATCCGGTACGTCGCCTCCGCGCACCTCGTCCGCCGGATCCTCCTCCGCTCCGCGCTCTTCGCCCTGCCGGCCAGCGCGCTCTGGGCGCTGCTGCCGCTCACCGCGAAGCGGCTCCAACTCGACTCGAGCGGCTACGGCTTCCTCCTCGGGGCGCTGGGGGCCGGCGCCGTGCTCGGCGTCTTCGCCCTGCCGCTCGCCCGTCGGAAGCTCTCGGACGACGTCGTCATCGGGGCGAGCGCCGTGCTGTTCGCGGCGGGGACGCTCGCGGCGGCCTTCCTGCCTCTCGTCCCGGCGCTGGTTCTGCTGGTCCTCGCGGGGCTGGCGTGGATCGGGACCCTCACCGTGCTGAACGCGGCGCTCCAGCTCACGCTGCCGCAGTGGGTGCGGTCCCGGGGAGCCTCGATCTACATCCTGGTCTTCATGGGGACGATGGCGGTCGGCTCGATCGGCTGGGGCCTGGCGGCGCAGGTGCTCGGCACCGCGCCCGCGTACACCGCGGCGGCCGCTCTGCTCCTCCTCGTGGCGGCCAGCGTGCGGGTGCTGCCCCTCCTGCCGGGGACGGGGACCGTCGACCGCAGCATCTCGATGTCGTGGCCCACGCCCACGCTGGTGTTCGAGCCGGAGCCGGCGGACGGGCCGGTGATGGTGCAGATCTCGTGGACGGTCCGCCCCGACTCCCTCGCCGACTTCCGGTCGGCCGTGCGGCTGCTGGAGAGCTCCCGCCGTCGGACCGGCGCCTCGCGGTGGGCGCTCTACCGGAGCGGGGAGGAGGCCGACGTGCAGCTGGAGACGTTCATGGTGCCCTCGTGGGGCGAGTTCCGGCGGCAGGAGACCCAGCGGCTCACCGGCCGCGACCGCGAGATCCGCGCGGCGGCGCTGGCCCACGCCGACGGCGACCCCGTCGAGCGGCACTTCTTCCCGAGCGCGACGCCCTCCTCCTGAGGGAGGGCGGCGGCGAGCCGTCCCCGTGACCGCCGGGGCGCCGCACGGCGAGCGGTGTCTCGGCGGCAGGCGGAGGCCTCGGAGCGTCTCCAGCGCGGAAGGGGAGGAGCGCCGCGGTCAGCCGCCGACGGTGGACCCGAAGCCGGACTTGCCGGAGGAGCCGAAGCCGCCGGAGAGGGTGGCCTTCGAGCCGACGGTCGAGCCGGCCGGGGCGCGCTGCACGACGTCGGGCTGGGTCGCTCCGCGGGCCGCGAAGCCGCCCGACGCGACGGGCGCCCAGCTGGTCGCCCGCGTCGAGTTCCAGCGCGAGGACGCGAAGATCAGCGGGCCGAGCCAGAAGCCGCCGGCGTAGTGCCCGCGGTACTCGTCGGTCGCCTCGCACAGCTGCTCGGGGTCGTCGCCGACCTCCTCGCCCTGCGCCTGGAGCTGGGCGATCTGCTCCCGCACGTCGGCGAGGCAGTCCTCGCGGCTCGCGTAGACGGGGCGCTCGGCGTTCTCGGGGATGACGTAGTCCTGGCCGTCGGCTCCCGTCGCGACGACGCCGTCGGTCGAGGGGCCGCCGTTGGCGAGGGCGACGGCCAGGCCGACCGCGCCGACCGCGACCGCGCCGCCGATGAGCAGGCCGCGGCGGTTCTTCGCGATGCCGCTGATGCCGACGCTCCGGGAGCGGTGGGGAGCGGTGCGGGTGGGGCCGCCGCCGGTGCCGCTGGACGCGCCGTCGCCCGCGCCGGGATCCCGGCTGCCCCAGTCGTTCCCGGAGCTCGGCGTCCCGGGATCGCTCGGGGTGCGGTCGTCGTCCGTCATCGGGTCTCCTCGTCCTGCGGGCGGGCCGCGCGGGTGTCCTGCGGCCGGTCGTGCTCGGGGGCGCCGTACTCGGGCGCGGGGGTGCCGGGCGCGGGAGCGCCGTAGGCGGGGGCGGCGCGGTGCTCGGGGCGGGAGGAGACCGACGCGGCGTCCGCGGCCGTCGCGGCCCCGTCGCTCCGTCCGCCCTCGATGTAGTGGGGGACGAACTCCGCCAGGTCGCCGGTGATCAGGCCGCTCGTCTCGCGCACGTCGATGCCGGCCGGGGTCTCGCCGACGATCCAGCTGCCGATGACGACGGTCCTCCCGTCGACCCGGGCCAGCTCGGCGCGCTCCTGGTGGATGAAGCCCTCCGCGCCGTAGCTCCCGCCGTTCTCGGCGACGACCGAGCCGTCGGCGTCGAGGACCGTCACGTTCGCACCCTCGCGGCCCAGGCGGGGCTTGCGCACCTGCGCGGTGCCGGGCAGCGGATGCACGGAGGCGGGCAGCAGGTTCGGGTGGCCGCGGAACATCTCCCACAGCACCACCAGCAGCTGCTTGTTGCTGAGCAGGAGCTTCCACGCCGGCTCGACCCAGCGGGTGCGCTCGCGCCGGTCGAGGAGCAGGCCGCCGAACTGCTCGCCGAGCATCCACTCCCACGGGTACAGCTTGAAGACGTGGCGGATCGGCTCGCCGTCGCCGTCGAGGAAGCCGGCGCCGTCGAGCTCGTAGCGGATGTCCTCGACGAAGATCAGCTTGGGGTCGAAGCCGGCCTGCGCCGCGGTCTCGGCCATGTAGGCGACGGTGTCGGCGTCCTCGACGATCAGCTCGCCGTCTCCGGAGTCGTGCAGCGACGCGAGGTGCAGGCGCGCGCCCTCGTCGAGCGACCAGCGCTCGAGGCGGAGGTGGCGCCACTGCTCGACGAGCTGCTCGTGCAGGCTGTTGAACTGGTCGGCGTCGGGCCCCTTCGTCTCGACGAGCCACTGCCACTGGGCCGCGGCCGTCTCGACCAGCGAGGTCGGGGTGTCGGCGTTGAACTCGAGCAGCTTCACCGCGCCCGCGCCGTCGTAGGCGAGGTCGAAGCGGCCGTAGACCGTCGGGTCGTCCTCGTCCCACGAGGTGCGCACCAGGTCGTGGAAGCGGGGCGGGATGCCGAACTCGGCGAAGCGGCCCTTCCGCACGACGAGCTCGCACGCCTCCATGCAGAGGTCGAAGAGCTCCGAGGTCGTGCGCTCGAGCAGGTCGATCTCGGCGGGCTCGAAGGAGTAGGCCGCGGACTCGTTCCAGTAGGGGCGGCCGCCCTCGGAGGGGAGGTCGTAGAAGCTGAAGCCGATCTCGTCGCAGCGGGTTCGCCAGTCCGGTCGCGGAGTGAGGGTGTGTCTGCGCATGGTGTCCGGCAAGTGTAGGTCGGGTGTCCGCACGAGGGCAGGGGGTGGCGCCGTCCTCCGCGCTAGCCTCGACGGGAGCGAAAGGCCGTGCCATGACCGCACCCCTCCCGCTCGCGGGCGTCCGCGTCCTCGAGCTCGGCAACTTCATCGCGGCGCCCACGGCGGGCCGGCTCCTCGCCGACTTCGGCGCCGAGGTGATCAAGGTGGAGCGGCCCGGCACGGGGGACGAGCTGCGCCGCTGGCGGCTGCACGAGGGGTCCGAGACCTCGCTCCTCTTCCACACGATCAACCGCAACAAGCGCTCGATCGCGCTCGACCTGCGCACGGACGAGGGGCGCGACGCCGTCCGCCGCCTGGTCGCCGAGTGCGACGTGGTGCTCGAGAACTTCCGGCCCGGCACGCTCGAGCGCTGGGGGATCGGGCCGGACGTGCTCGACGAGGCCCGGCCCGGCATCGTGATCGGCCGGATCTCCGCGTTCGGGCAGACCGGCCCGCTGTCGGCCCGCCCCGGGTTCGCGGCCGTCGCGGAGGCGATGGGCGGGTTCCGCGAGCTCGTCGGCGACCCGGACCGGCCGCCTGTGCGCGTCGGCGTCTCGATCGGCGACTCGATCGCCGGGCTCTACGCGGGCTACGGAGTGATGATGGCGCTGTTCCAGCGCGAGACCCGCCGCTCCGCGGGGCTGGATCCGGCACCGCTGGCGGAGCGGGTCGTCGACGTCGCGCTGCACGAGGCGATGTTCTCGATGACGGAGTCGCTGATCCCCGACTACCAGGCGCACGGCATCGTCCGGGAGCGCGTCGGCGGGCGGATGGAGGGCATCGCCCCGACCAACGCCTACACGTGCGGCGACGGGGCGAGCATCGTGATCGCGGGGAACGCGGACGCGATCTTCCAGCGGCTGATGGCGGTGATCGGCCGCGCCGACCTGGGCGAGGATCCCGCGCTCGCCTCGAACGAGCAGCGCTGGGCCCGGCGCGACGAGCTGGACGCGGCGATCGGCGCGTGGACGGCGGGCCGCACGGCCGCGGAAGCGCTCGCGGTCCTCGACGACGAGGGCGTCCCCTCCGGCCCGATCTACACGGCGGCCGACATCAGCGCGAGCGAGCAGTACGCGGCGCGCGACATGATCCAGCCCTTCGACGTCGAGGACGCCGGCGGCACTCTGCGCGGCGTGGGCTTCCCGGGGATCGTGCCGGTGCTCGGCGGACGCTCCCTCCCCATCCGCTCGCTCGCGCCCGATCTGGGCCAGGACACCGAGGAGGTGCTGGGGATGCTCCGGCGCACCGATCCCGCTGCTGCTCCAGCCGCCGCTGCCGCTGCCGAGGAGGCCGGCCGGTGACCGCGCTCGCCTCCGCGCGCCTGCGCGACGTCACCCTCCGCGACGGCCTGCAGCTCACCGGCAAGCTCCTGACCACCGAGCGCAAGGTCGACCTCGCGCGCACGCTGCTCGCCGCGGGGGTGCCCGAGCTCGAGATCGGCTCGCTCGCGCGCGGCGACCTCGTCCCTCCGATGGCCGACACCCTCGACGTCATCGCCGCGCTCACCCCTGAGGAGCTGGAGCGGTGCTGGGTGTGGGTCGCGACTCCGCGCCACGTGGAGCGCGCGGCCGCTGCGGGGGCGCGCCGCTTCCAGTACTGCTTCTCCGCGTCGGACTCGCACAACCTCGCCAACGTCGGCCGACCGACCGAGGCGAGCCTGGCCGCGATGCCGGAGGCGGTCGCGCTCGCCGAGAGCGTCGGCGGGCGGATCCAGCTGTGCATCGCCACCTCGTTCACCTGCCCGTTCGAGGGTCCGGTCGACCAGGAGCGCGTGCTCGCGATCGCGCGCGATCCGCGGGCGGAGGGAGCGGCGGACGTGGTCGTCTGCGACACGCTCGGGCAGGCGTACGCCGGCCAGGTGGCGTCGCTCGTCTCGCGCGTGGCCGCGGAGACCCCGCCCCGCGAGATCGTGTTCCACGGGCACGACACCTGGGGCTCGGGAGTCGCGAACGCGATCGCGGCCGTGCAGGCCGGGGCCGCGGTGGTCGACGGCGCGCTCGGCGGCCTCGGCGGCTGCCCCTTCGCGCCGGGCGCCAGCGGGAACACCGCCACCGAGGACCTCCTGTTCGCCCTGCGCCCGGAGTGGTTCACGCCCGGCGCGCTCGCGGTCCTCGTCGGCGAGTCGGAGTCGCTGCTCGCGGAGCTCGGCGAGCCCGGCCGCTCGAAGGCCTCGCAGGGCGCCCGCTCGAACGCGCCGGCCTTCCCCTGGGCGCTGCCCGCCTGAGCAGTGCCCTCTCGAGGCCGCCGGTCCGACGCGTCACGAACGGTCGCTCCGGGGCTCGGATGACGACCGTTCGCGACGCATCGCCCGAGCGCGGGGCGGAGGAGCGCGGCGGAGCGGCGCGTCAGCGCGCGAGCAGTGCGGTGAGGCGGGCGCGCTCGCCGCGGAGGACGTCGGCCAGGAGGACGGAGCCGGGGGCGGCGAGCCAGCGCTCGAGGGAGACGTCGAAGAGGGCGGAGGCGGTGAGCGCGGCGAGCGCGGCGTCCTCGGGCGAGACTCCGGCGTCGACGAGGGCGGAGCGCATGCTGTCGGCGAGGGCGGCCGACTTGAGGAGCTCGCGCTCGCGCAGCTGCGGCTCGGAGCGCACGACGGCGCGGCGCGCGGCGATCCCGGCGCGCCAGGTCTGGAGCTCGTCGGCGGCGGCCTCGAGGCCGTGCATCAGGAGCGCCATCGTGTCCAGGCCCGCGGGGGCGTCGGCGAGCAGGCGGCCGACGATCTCGGGGAACTCGCGCTCGCGGAGGAAGAGGACGTCGCGCTTGTCCGCGAAGTGGCGGAAGAAGGTGCGCGTGGTGAGTCCGGCGCGCTCCGCGATCGCGGGGACGGTGGTGCCCGCGTAGCCGTGCTCGGCGAAGAGCTCCATCGCCGCCTGCTCGAGGCGGAGGGCGGCGTCGGGGGCCCAGCGTGACATCCGCCCAGAATAGCTGACGACACGACCTGTCATCAGGAGTAGGGTGACGACACGTCCTGCCATCACTTCCGACTGGAGTCGCCCGTGCCCGAGAACACCGCCGCCCTGCTGACCGCCCCGCGGGCCGACCTCGTCGTCCGCCCCGCTCCGATGCCCGTCGCCGGACCGGGGGAGGTCCTGCTGCGCAACCGCGCCCTGGCCGTGAACCCGGTCGACGAGATGAAGCAGTGGACGGGCGATCTGATGTTCCGGTGGGTGCCGTACCCGGCGGTGCTGGGGGAGGACGTGGCCGGAGTGGTCGAGGCGGTCGGTTCCGGAGTGACGCGCTTCGCCGTCGGCGACCGGGTCGTCGCGTACGCGGTCGGGATGGAGCGCGGGCGCCGGAACCGCGACGAGGGCGCCTTCCAGGAGTACACGGTCGTGCGCGAGGACCTGGCGGCGCCGATCCCCGACCGGATGGGCTTCGAGGAGGCGGCGGTGCTGCCGCTCGCGGTCTCGACGGCGGCGACGGCGCTGTTCCAGCGGGACCACCTCGCCCTGCCGCACCCGAGCGTCCCGGTCCGCCCGACGGGCAGGACGGTCGTGGTCTGGGGCGGGACGACGAGCGTGGGGAGCAACGCGATCCAGCTCGCCGTCGCCTCCGGGCACCGGGTGGCGACGACCGCGTCACCCCGCAACCACGAGCGGATGCGCGAGCTGGGCGCCGAGATCGTGCTCGACTACCGCAGCCCCACCGTCGTCGCCGACCTGGTCGCGGCGCTCGCGGGCCACGAGGTCGCGGGGGTGCTCGCGATCGGCACGGGCTCCGGTGCCCCGTCGGTCGCGGTCGCCGCGGCCACCGGAGCGCGACGCGTCGCCCTGGCCAGCCCCTCCGTCTCGTTCGGCTCGCTCCCGCGGCGGCGCGGTCTCAGCGCCGCGTTCGTGCGGACGATGCTGCGCGTGGTCGGCGGCACCGCGGCGCTGCAGATCGCGGCCCGGCGCCACGGCATCCGCGCCCGCTTCGTCTGGGGCGGCTCGCTGATGACGAACGAGGTGGGGCCGATGCTGTGGCGCGACCACCTGCCGACGGCGCTCGCCGAGGGCCGCCACGTCTGCGCCCCCGCACCCGAGGTGGTGGGCGAGGGGCTCGCCGCGCTGCAGCCCGCCCTCGACCGGCTGCACCGGGGCGTGTCGGCGGTGAAGCTGGTCGTCCGGCTCTGAGGTGGCGCTGTCGCCGCCCGCCCGAGCCGTGCCGCGGAGTGGCCGCTGCGCCGGGGCCTCGGTATCGTGGCGCGCTCCGACGCGACCCGAGGAGACCCCGTGATCCGCCGCACCGCCCCCGGAGCCGCCGCGCTCCTCCTGCTCGCCCTGACCGGCTGCTCCGCCGGGTCGTCGCCTGCGGCGTCTCCGGCCGCCACCCCGGAACCGGTCGGCGGCCTCGGGGTCGCCGTCTCCGCGCTCTGCGAGGCCGGCTCCGATCCTCAGTGCGTCCCGGTCGGCGGGCAGGACGTCCTCGTCGATCCCGAGGACTTCACCCGCGCGGGCGTCGCGGCGGTCGAGGCCGATCCGGGCGCAGGAGTCGTCGACGTCCGGTTCGACGAGGCGGGCGCCGCCCTCCTGCGCCGCGGCTCGCAGGCGGCGATCGACGAGGGGGCCGACGCCCGGCTCCTCCTCCGCGCGGGCGACCGGGTCGAGTCGGCGCTCTCCGTGATGCAGCCGATCGAGGGCGACACCGTGCAGATCGTGCCGGCGGAGGGCGACGCGCAGGGGCTCGTCGACCGGATCCTCGCGGGCTGACGCGCCCTCTAGGATCGCCGCATGGCGAAGGGGATCCGCACGCAGCGCACGCAGGCGCTCCTCCTCGCCCAGCCCTGGGCCCTCTCGCTGGTGAGCGCCGTCTTCGTGGCGGGGATGCTCTGGCTGGCGGCGGATGCGGGCTGGGATCTCGGCGCCGTCGTCGGCGGCGGACGGCGGCACGCACCGCTGTGGCTGGTGCTCCTGCTCGGCCTGACGCTGTTCGGCGCGGGAGTGGTGCTCGGCGCGGTGCGGCAGGTGCGGCTCCTGCAGCGGCCGGCGGAGCCGCCGATCCCGAGTCCGGAGGCGGAGCGGCTGCGGCGCGAGGCCGCCGGCTGGCTCAGCCGGCGCGATGGCGACCGGGCGGCGCCGGACGGGACCGGCGGCGCTGGGGGAGGCGCCGGCAGCACTCCGGACGGCATCCGCGGCGCTCCCGGTGGCACGGACGACCCGCGGGACGAGGACCGCTGACCGCGCCTCAGAGGTGCAGCATCCCCCAGTCGATGATCACGGCCAGCGCCGTGTAGGCCGCGGCGACTGCTCCGACCGCCTTGCCCGCGCGGTCCAGGTCGGCCTGCGGATCCGGTCCGGCGTCGGCGACGACCCGGAGCAGCGCTCCGACCAGCGCGATCAGCGTGATCGCCAGGATCCAGACCTTGAGCGACGCGTGCGGATCGACGTGCGCGAGCGTCAGCGCGACGACCGGCACCGCCACCACGAGCGCCGACGCCAGCACCAGGAGGCAGCCGCGCCGGGTGAGGCCGGTCGGTCCGAAGGAGCCGCCGCGCATCCAGGCGCGCACGCGCTGCCTCCGCGAGGGGGGCGGACCGCCGGCGGAGTCCGCGTCGGTCGAGGGACCCCAGTCCTGCGCCGTCGTCATCGCGCGGTGCCGGAGCGGTCGGGAGTCGGGCTGGGCCGCATCGGGTCCTCCAGGAGACGAGGGGGCGCGTCGGACGGCAGTGCCGACCCCTCAGTCTCGGGAGTGCATCCGGCAGCGGCAAGCGCCTCTTCCGGACATGTCCGGAAGAGGACGCTCAGGCCCGTCCCTGCAGGATCAGGTTCCAGTACACCCACGGCAGGACGCGGCGGTCGGCGAGGTAGGTGAGGCGACGCTCCTTCGCCAGGCCCGTCCAGAAGGGGACGGTCGGCTTCGGCCGGTAGCGGTCGTCGAACTCGGCGAACACCACGCTCGAGCGCGAGACCACGAAGGGGCAGACGGAGTAGCCGTTGTAGACGCGGGGGAGCGGGCGCCCCTTCTGCGCGGCGACGAGGTTCTTCGCGAGCGTGGTGGTCTGCTGGCGCAGCGCTCCTCCGGACTTCGAGTTGACCGCGGCCGCCGCGTCGCCGAGCGCCCAGACGTCGGGGAACCGCGGGTGCCGCAGGGTCAGCGGGTCGACCTCGACGAACCCGCCCTCGTCGCCCTCGGCGGCCAGTCCGGTGCCGGCCAGCCAGTCGGGGGCCGACTGCGGAGGCACGGCGTGCAGCACGTCGTAGGACAGCGTCTCGCGCGGGCCGTCGGTCGAGCGCCGTGCGCGGTCGGGGCCGGGGAGCGCGGTCGCGCGCTCGTCGACGGCGAGGACGACCCGCCGCTCGGCCGCGTCGACCTCGACCAGCTCGCGGCCGTAGCGGACCTCGATCCCGTACTCCGCCACCTTCCGCTCGAGCTCGGAGTCGATCAGCGGCATCCCGAACAGGGTGGGGGTGGGCACGACGAGCACGACGCGGATGCGGTCGAGGACGCCGGTCGCGCGCCAGTAGTCGCAGGCGAGGTACATCGGCTTCTGGGAGGCGCCGGAGCAGGTGCCGGGGCCGCCGGGCTGCGTGAAGACGACGGTGCCGGAGCGGACCTCGCGGAGCACCTGCGACGCCTTGCGGGCGTACTCGTACTCGTAGTTGGACACTCCGAACGGCGAGTCCATCGCCTCCTGGAGCCCGGGGACCGCCGCCCAGTCCTTCTGGATGCCGGGGCAGACGACGAGCTGCCCGTAGCCGACGCGGCGGCCGGAGAGGAGGGCGACCGTGTGCGCGACCGGGTCGATCGTCTCGACGCGGTCCTGGATCCAGACGACCCCCTTCGGCGTCACAGAGCCCTGGGGCCGGGTCGCCGCGGAGGCGGGTGCCGTGCCTCCCGCGACGTGGGAGAGCATCGGCTGGTAGACGTGGGTCGACCGGGGCTCGATCACCGCGACGTCGTCCACTCCGGAGCGCCGCAGCCGCCCCGCGGTCGAGAGCCCGGCGTTGCCGCCGCCGATGATGAGGACGTCGTGGCGGGCCGCGCCGGGATCGGTCATGGCCTCACCCTAGGGGCGCGCCGGGGTGCACGGACGGGCTTGCGCGGACCCGCGGAAGGGGGGTGCGCTCGGAGCGCCCCGGGACGGCGATCCCGCACGGCCGCCCGGCCGGCGTCAGGCCGCCTCGAGCGCCTGGATCGCGGTCCTCGCGGTCGCACAGGGGTAGGAGTCGTACCCGTCGTGGGCGTCGAAGGCGCGGCACTCGGCGCAGCGCAGGCGCACTCCGGCGCCGCCCTCGAGGACGCGCTCGGGGCGGTGCCCGTGCAGGATGACGGCGAGGCTCGCGACGAGGGGGTCGCTGCTCACCAGTGCGCTCCGCAGCGCCTCCGACCGGCGGCGGAGGTAGTCGTCCGCCACGGCGTCGATCGACTGCTCGGGGAGGTCCGGCTCGGGCCAGGAGGCCGGCCGCTCGACGGGGAGGTCGAGCTCGTCGAAGCCCATCGACCAGTCCGGGAAGCGGCGCTGCTCGTGCACGCTGGTCCAGACGGTGACCACGCCCTCGTGCCGCGGGTCGGCGAGGATCCGCGCGTAGAGCGAGCGCACGTCCGACTCCTCGCCCTCGAGCAGCTGCATCACGCGGCGGCCGCGGAAGACGAGCATCCCCGAGACGCCGTGCTCGACGTTGTTGCGGCGGCTCGTCTCGAGCAGCCGGCGGATCTCGCCGGAGCCCAGGTCGCGGTCGAGCGTGCTGACGTAGACGACGGTGAAGACGAGGGAGTCGCGCCGCGACGGGCGCTCGACGAGGTGGAGGGTCGCGGGGGAGTGGGCGCCGGTCTCGGGTTCCATCAGGGCCGCGACCTCCGGGAACTCGAGCCAGATCAGGTCCTCCGGGGCGCTCGGCTCCACGGCGGTGACCGCCGGGACGGCGTCCAGCCACTGCGTCCGCTGGCGGAGGTCGGCGGCGACGGCCTTCTCGTCGAGCCCGGGCAGGAGGCCGGCGGCGCCGGAGACGACGAGGCTGGTCGCGGAGTTGAGCAGCAGCGTCACGACCGTCGCGTGGCCGTCGCCGGCGAGGACGGGGAGCTCGACGCTGTCGGTGCGGCCGTGCGCGGCGAGCCCGGAGGCGTAGGAGACGAGTGCGTCGGCGACCGCGTCCCCCACCTGGAAGGTCGCGCCGGCGTACTGGATCTGCTTCATTCCTCCACGATGCGCCTGCGGCCGATCCACGGGTAGGGGTATCGGTGCCGGAGGGAGCGTGCAGGGGTCGCGGCTGCTCCGGCCGACGAGAACACGCGCATCCGCGGCCCGGATCGCGCATCCTCCCTGAATCGTGGACGGGACCGGCCGTCTCCCGGGCCCGGAAGGTACCGTTGAGCCGTGCCCCTGACCCTTCCTCCGCTGAGCCGCGCTCGCGCGCGCGCCGCCGCGGCGTACCCGACCCGGCTGCTGCTGACCAAGCGCGCCTCGGGGACGAACGGATGGCTCAGCTCGTGGGGGACGAACGCGCACGGCGAGATCGCCGGCTGCCCGCCGCCGCGCAGCTGACCCGCGACCGCCCCTCCTCCGGAGCCCGCGGCCGCGTCCCCGCGCTCACCCACTCCTCCGGACGGAACCCCTCATGCCGCACCAGCCCCTGCCCGCCGATCAGGCCCCCCACTCGATCTGGCGGGGTCTCCGCCAGACCCTCCAGAAGGACACGGTCGGCGGAGCGTTCCTGCTCACCGCGACCCTCCTGGCCCTGATCGTCGCCAACAGCCCCGCGTCCGCGCTCTACAGCGCGGTCCGCGACTTCCGCTTCGGCCCCGAGGCTCTGCACCTCGAGCTGAGCGTCGGGTCGTGGGCGGCCGACGGCCTGCTCGCGATCTTCTTCTTCGTCGTCGGACTGGAGCTCAAGGAGGAGTTCGTCGCCGGCAAGCTCCGCGACCCGAAGACCGCGCTGGTGCCGATCGTCGCAGCCGTCGGCGGCGTGGCCGTCCCCGCCCTGATCTTCACCGCGGTGAACCTGCCCCGCGGAGGAGCCGCGTTGGACGGCTGGGCGATCCCCGCCGCCACCGACATCGCCTTCGCGGTCGCGGTGATCGCCGTGGTCGGCCGCTTCCTCCCGCCGGCGCTGCGGACGTTCCTCCTCACGCTCGCCGTGGTGGACGACCTCATCGCGATCACGATCATCGCCGTGTTCTACACCGCCGGCATCGACGTGCTGATGCTCCTTCTCGCCCTCGTGCCGCTGACGGTCTTCGCGGTCTGCGTGCAGCGCGGCGTGCGCGCCTGGTGGGTGCTGATCCCGCTCGGAGTGGCGACCTGGGCGCTCGTGCACGCCTCGGGCATCCATGCCACCGTCGCGGGCGTGCTGCTCGGTTTCACCGTGCCGGTCGTCGCGTCGAGGCGCGCCCGGGTGCAGGTGGGGTCGGATGCGGAGGGGCGCCCCGTCTACGACGGCCTCGCCGCGCACTTCGCCGACCGCTGGAGCGTCCTCTCGACCGCGGTCGCGGTGCCGGTCTTCGCGTTCTTCTCGGCCGGAGTGACGGTCGGCGGAGTCGCGGGCCTGGTCGACTCGTTCCAGGACTCGATCGCCGTGGGCATCATCGCGGGCCTCGTGCTCGGCAAGCCGCTCGGCATCGCCGGGAGCACCTTCCTCCTGACCCGGTTCCGCGGCATCGGCCTGGATCCGTCGCTGCGCTGGGTGGACGTCATCGGCATGGCGTTCGTGGCCGGCATCGGATTCACGGTGTCGCTGCTCGTCGGCGAGCTGTCCTTCGGCGCGGGCAGCGAGTCCGACGACCACGTGAAGGTCGGCGTCCTGGCCGGGTCGTTCCTCGCGGCGGTCATCGGAGGCGCGATCCTCTCGGTCCGCAACCGCCACTACCGCCGCCTGCAGGGCTGACGGCCGCGGGATCTCGAGACGCCCGCTGCTCGATCGGCGTGCGCCTCCTGCTGGTCGAGCAGCCGCCGCAGGCGGCGTACCGAGACCCGCGCGGCTCAGCCGTGCATGCTGTGGACGACCGCGTGGCCTCGGCCGCGGGCGATGAGCAGGCGGTTCACCGGGGTCGTGACGACGAAGGCCAGGGCGAGGGCGCCGGCGAGCGAGCCCCAGAAGAGGCCGGACGAGAGGCCCGCGTCCATCGCTCCGGGGATCGCGAGCACCACCGTGTTGTCGACGACCTCCATCACGGCGATCGAGACGGTGTCGGCCGCCAGCGCGATGCCGACGGCGGCGCGCCACGTCACTCCGGAGCGGAGCACGCCCCGCAGCGTGAGCGCGTAGCCGAACACGAATGCGAGGACGATCGAGAGGGCGACCGTCGCCAGGGCGGGCAGCCCCAGGGCGGAGCCGATCACCATGCCGAGCACCTCGCCGATCGCGCAGCCGGTCAGGCAGTGCAGGGTCGCGAGGGCGGCGGTGCGCCAGGTGGTCGGCTGGTGGTGGGCGTGGTCGGTCATGGTGTCTCCTCCGGTTCGGTCCAGGGGAGTGCAACATACCCCCGGGGGGTATATTCCCGACCCGTTCGTCGGAGTCTCCTCCGGCTCCGCGGGCCCGCGGGCCGTTCGCCCGGGTCCGCTACCCTCGCCCCGTGCTCCTCCGAGCACCGCCCCCTCGACACCAGGAGCCCCGATGGCCGCCCCCACCGTCCTCTTCGTCTGCATCCACAACGCCGGCCGCTCGCAGATGGCCGCCGGCTACCTCCGCGCGCTCTCCGGCGGCGCCGTCGAGGTCCGCTCCGGCGGCTCCGAGCCCGGCGACAGCATCAATCCGATCGCGATCGAGGCGATGGCGGAGGAGGGCATCGACATCTCGCAGGCCGTCCCGCAGCTGATGACCACCGAGCAGGTCCAGGCCTCCGACGTCGTGATCACGATGGGCTGCGGCGACGTCTGCCCCGTCTTCCCCGGCAAGCGCTACGAGGACTGGGACCTCGCCGACCCGAAGGGCCGACCCCTCGAGGAGGTCCGCTCGATCCGCGACGACATCAGGGCCCGCGTGCAGGCGCTCGTCGCGGAGCTGCTGCCCGCCTGACCCGACCCGACGCGGTCCGGTCGCGTCAGCGTTCGGCGGGAGGCGGGAACGCCCGCCCGACCGGAGGAGGGCTCGCCGGGAGCGCCGCTCGCGCCCGGTGCAGGAAGACGGCGGTCATGACGACCCGGGCGCGGGCCGGCGACGAGTCGAGCGGGCCGATCAGCTCCTCGATCCGCGCGAGGCGGTCGTAGAGGGTCTGCCGGCCGATGCCGAGCGCGGCCGCCGTCGCCGTCTTGCTCCCCCACAGCGACGCGTAGGCCTCGAGAGTGGTGAGCAGCTCGCCGCGCTGGGCGCGCAGGGGCCCGAGCACCTCCTCGACGAGGTCGTCCGCCTCCGGATCGTCCTGCAGGGAGCTCGCGAACCGCTCCAGCCGGTACTGGCGCGAGTCGACGACTCCGCCCGCGGGCGCCCATTCGCGCGCGCCGCGCACCTCCGCCAGCTCCCGAGGCACCCGCTCCTGCCCGCCGAGCCCGCTGCCGACGCAAAGCAGCGCGTCCGAGTCGAGCGCCGCGCCCAGGCGCAGGAGCTCCGCGCGGCCGGCCTCCATCGCGGCGGCGGTGGCGAACGGCAGCAGCGCCAGCAACTCGGAGCCGACCACGCAGAGCACCGGGCCGGGATCCGCTCCCGCGCCCGTCAGGAGGCGGAGGAGAGCGCGGAGCCGCCGGTCGTCGTGACCGGTGTCGGCCCGGACGCCGAGGTAGCGCTCCCGCGATCCGGCGCCGAGGCGGCCGAGGAAGGCGTCGATCTGGAGGTCGGCCGCCGGGTCCGCGCGCGACCGATCGGCGGTGGCGATCGCGAAGAGCTGAGCGGTCAGCCGCTCGGTGACCGACGGCGGACGGTGCCGGAGCACGGCGATCGCGAGGACGTCCGGCGCCCGGTCGAGCGCGACGGCGACGGCGTGGAGGTCGGTGTCGGCGTGGGCCCGCAGGTGCAGGGTCCCCAGGAGGGACTCGCCCGCGTGCAGCACGTTCGAGAAGGTCCCGGCCGTCGGCTCCGTGTCGGCCTCCGGCCCGGGCGAGGCGCGGGCGATCTCCTCGCCCGTGAGCGAGACGAGCGAGGCGGAGGCGCCCGTCGCGGTGGCCACGACCTGCAGGAGCTCGTCGACGCCGGCGTCCCCGGAGGCGGCGTCGGCCAGCAGGCCGGACACTCTGTCTGCCAGCCGGATGCTCCGGAACTTCTGCTCGGTGAGGTGGGTGTTGATGCTCTCGCAGACCTGCACGAAGGGGACGCGCCGGGGCAGGGCGAGCACGGGCAGGCCGAGCTCGTCGGCCGCCGCGACGATCGGCGGCGGCACCGCGGGCAGGCGCGGCGAGAGCTCGAGAGCGAGGGCGCCGACTCCCGCGTCGACCAGCGACCGCACGTACTCGCGGCACTCCGCCGGGTCCTGGTCGGTCGAGAGGAGCGCGCCCTCCATCAGGAGCAGCTCGCCCCCGAGGAGGAGGGGCGCGATGTCGAGCTGCTCGCTCGTGTGCGCCCAGCGGATCACGGCGCGCTCGGCGGCCGCGTGCCCCGCGGCCACCACCGGGAGCATGGCGGCGAGGCGCGGATCCCGCATCGCGTCCGACAGCAGGTAGGCCATACAGAACGTCCTCTCACGTCACGGCGAATTTACACGCGGACGCGCCGCCCGAAACGGGTCCGCACGAGAGTGGAGCCTCACCGGGCGCCCCGCCCTCCCCTTCATCCCCCTCCCCGAGAGGATCCGCCATGAGCACCGACACCCTGCACGGCACCGCCGACGCCGAGGACGCGCTGAGTCCCCTGCCCGACTCCCGACGCACCGCCCGGCTCGACGGGCAGTTCTGGATCTGGGCCGGCGCCAACATCGCCCCCATCAACTGGGTGCTCGGCGCCCTCGGCGTGAACATGGGCCTCGGCCTGGCAGACACCGTCACGGTCCTCGTGCTCGGCAACGTCGTCGGGATGGCGGTGTTCGGCTTCTTCGTCCTCCTCGGCCAGCGGACGGGGGCGACCGGGATGCTCGTGGGACGGGCGGTCTTCGGCCGGCGCGGCAACTACGTCCCGGCCGCGATCCAGGCCGTGGTCGTGATCGGCTGGTGCGCCATCAACACCTGGATCGTCCTCGACCTGGTCACCGCGCTCCTCGGCTCCGTCGGCGTCGTCGATCCGGAGCAGGCGAACGTCGGCTGGAAGATCGCGGTGGCGGCGGTGATCATGGCGGTGCAGGTCGCGATCTCCTTCCTCGGCTATCGCGCGATCGCCGCCTTCGAGCGCTGGACCGTCCCGCCGACCCTCCTGGTGCTGGCGATCATGTCGGTCGTCGCCTGGTTCTTCCTCGACATCGACTGGTCCTACGCCGGCCCCGCGGAGGGCGCGCTCACCGGAGGCGACCGCATCGCGGCCATGTCCATCGTGATGACCGCCATCGGCATCGGCTGGGGCCTCACCTGGCTCGCCTACGCCGGCGACTACTCCCGCTTCGTCGGGCCCCGCTCCTCGAAGCGCAGGCTCTACCTCGCCAGCGTCCTCGGCCAGTTCATCCCGGTGGTCTGGCTCGGCGTCCTCGGCGCGACCCTCGCGACGAAGAACGGCTCCGTGGACCCCGGGGAGCTGATCGTCGAGAACTTCGGCGCCCTCGCGATCCCCGTGCTGCTCCTGGTGGTGCACGGTCCGATCGCGACCAACGTCCTGAACATCTACTCGTTCGGCATGGCGACCCAGGCCCTCGACATCCGGCTCGGGCGCCGTGCGCTCAGCCTCATCGTCGGCGTGCTGGCCTTCGCGGCCGCGGTGTTCTTCGTCTTCCAGGACGACCTCGCCACCACGCTCGACGCGTGGCTGGTCGGCCTCGTCGGCTGGGTCGCCCCGTGGGGCGCGATCGTGCTGGTGCACTACACGGTGTTCGAGCCGCGCGTCCGCTCCTTCGGGCACCTGTTCGCGCCGGTCGGCTCGCCTCTGCTGCCGGACGTCCGCTGGCGGGCGCTGCTCTCCTTCGCGATCGGCGCGACCCTGACCTGGCTGTTCATGAACGGCTCGGTGCCCGCCCTGCAGGGTCCGGCCGCGACCGCCCTCGGCGGCGTCGACGTCTCGTGGCTCGCGGGCGGAGTCTCGGCCGGCATCGCCTATCTCCTGCTCGGCCGGGACGCTCCCGCCTGGGTCGAGCGCCGGGAGTCGGCCGCGCCGGTCGCCGCGCAGCCCGAGCCCGTCCGCGGCTGAGCCCGAGCCCCTCCGCGGGCCGGCCCCGTCCACGAGCCGGCCCGCCCCGTCCCACCCCGCACCACGAACGGAACCGCCATGCCCCTCTTCCTCTCCGACGCCGCCGTGATCACCATGGACCCGGTCTCGGGCGCCGTCCCGATCACGGCGAGCATCCGCATCGTCGACGAGCTGATCGTCGCGATCGGCCCCGGCCTCGTCCCCGAGCCGGGCGACGAGGTGATCGACGGGCGCGACCGCCTGGTCGTCCCCGGCTTCGTCAACGCCCACACCCACTCGTGGGAGTACCTCTACAAGGGCCGCTACGACAACCTGCCGCTCGAGCTGTGGATGCTGCTGTCGTACCCGATCCTCGGGAACAGCCGCGTCGCTCCGGATCTGGTGCGGCTGCGCTCGTCGCTCTTCGCCCTCGAATCGCTGAAGGCCGGGGTCACGACCCTGGTCGACGACGTGCTCGAGAACCCGGACCAGGACGCGGAGCAGCTCGCCGCCGTCTTCGACGCGTACGACGAGATCGGCGTCCGTGCCAACATCTCGGGCCACGTGATCAGCAGGCCCTTCCACGAGACCATGCCGTTCCTCGAGGAGTACGTGCCCGCGGAGATCCTCGACCAGGCGCGGTCGGCGTCGCGCCCGACGACGGAGGGCTACCTCGCCTTCAGCCGCGAGGCCTTCGCGACCCAGCACGGGAGGGGAGGCGGGCGGCTGCGCTACATGGTCGCCCCGTCCGCTCCTCAGCGCTGCGGGCCCGAGCTGCTGGTCGGTGCGACCGAGCTGGCGCTCGAGCACGGGGCGGAGTGCCACATCCACGTCCTCGAGACGAAGACGCAGCTGGTGACCGGCGAGCTGGCCTACGGCTCGACCCTGGTCGAGTACATGGAGCGGATCGGCGCGCTCTCCCCGAACACGACCTTCGCCCACGGGATCTGGCTCACCGACTCCGACATGGAGCGGATCGCGGCCGCGGGCACGTCCGTCTCCCACAACCCGATCTCGAACCTCAAGCTCGGCTCGGGCATCGCCCCGTGGCGCGCGCTGCACGACGCGGGCGTGAACCTCGGCCTCGGGACCGACGGCTGCTCGAGCAGCGACTCGCCGCGCATGCTCGACGTCGTGAAGGCCGCGGCGCTCCTGCACAAGGTCACGGATCCGGACATCGCCACCTGGCCGACCGTGTCCGAGGTCCTCACGGCCGGCACGATCGGAGGCGCGCGCAGCGCCGTGCTCGACGACGTCACCGGCAGCATCGAGGTCGGCAAGCAGGCCGACCTCGTCGTCTACGACCTGGAGACGCTGAACTTCACTCCGCGTCAGCGGCTCGAGAACCAGCTCGTCTACTCCGAGAACGGCTCGTCGATCGACACCGTGATCGTCGCGGGCCGGGTCGTCGTCTCGAAGGGTGTCTCGACGACCGTCGACGAGGCGGCCCTCCGCGCGGATCTCGCCGCGCAGCTGGGGGAGATCGTGGCGTGGCAGGACTCGCTGGACCGCACGAACGGCGTTCTCACGGCGCCGTTCCGGCGGATGTACGAGCGGGCGATGCGGCACGACGCCCCCGTCGACCGCTTCAGCGGCCGCCGACTGGCCTGAGGGCGCGCCGGCTCCCGGCGGACTCCCGGCTCGGCACGCGGACGGGCGGGGGCGCGGCTCCAGTAGGTTGCGCACATGAGGTGGCGAGCGGGAGCGGTGGCGGTGCTCGTCCTCGCGATCGCGGGGTGCACGCCGCAACCCGATCCCGGGCCGACCACGGGGCCCTCGACCGCTCCTGTCTCCGGCCCGGTCGTCGGCGGCTACGGCGATCTGCACGTCGCGCCCGACGGCACGATGATGTTCTGCTACTCCGACCCCGACCCCGGATTCACGGGTATCTGGCGCGAGTGCCAGGACGGGATCCGCACCGAGGGCGTCGACCCGGCCGCGATCGACGCGACCCTCGGCGAGACGGCGATCGCCGATCCGGGCGGGCACCGGTGGGTCGGCGCCGCGGGCGGGAAGCGCACGACCGAGGACGGCACGGCTGTCTACACCGTCTTCCTCGCGGGGACGCGCACCGACGACGCCTTCACCGTGGCCGCGGTCGGCGAGGGCTCCTCCCGCGTGCCGTCCGAGTACCAGGAGCTGCAGCCGGGCGTGCCGGGCGGGTTCCTGGTGCGGCTCGAGCCGATCGCGGCACCGGACGGCAGCGGTCCCGGCGGCGGGTCGGAGGCGCCTGGCACGTCGGAGGCGCCCGTTGCGTCGGAGTCGCCCGGCGCGTCCGATCCGGCGAAGGCGCCCGCCGCGCCCGGCACCACCGATCCGTCCGAGCCCGCCGGCTAGAGCGGTCGCGGCCGGTACCGCTCGATCAGCGCGTCGAAGAGGCCGTTCATCCGCTCGTCGACCACGCGGCGCGACTCGTCGGCGTCGTACCACTCCACGATCTCGCGGGCGCCGTCGCTGAAGCGCACCGAGGGGGAGTAGGCCGGGACGAGGCGGCGGATCTTCGCGTTGTCGAACACCATCGAGTGCGCCTTGTCGCCGATGATCCCGGCACCGAGCTCGGGGTCGGCCGCGGCGATCGCGTCGGAGGCGACGTGCACGAGGCGCGGCTCGACTCCGGCCGCCGCGGCGAGGCAGCGGTGGATCTCGTCCCAGGTCGGCGTCTCGTCGCCGGTGATGTGGAAGGCCTCGCCGATCGCGGCGGAGGCGCCGAGGAGCCCGACCAGGCCGACGGCGACGTCGTCGGCGTGCGTGAGCGTCCAGAGCGAGGTGCCGTCGCCGAGGACGACCACCTCCTGGCCGCGGCGCATCCGGTCGACGACGGTCCAGCCTCCGTCGACGGGCAGCGCGGTGCGGTCGTAGGTGTGCGAGGGGCGGACGATCGTGACCGGGAAGCCGCTGCGGCGGTACTCGGCGACGAGGCGGTCCTCGCAGGCGATCTTGTCCTGCGAGTAGCCCCAGAAGGGATTCCGCAGCGGCGTCGACTCGGTGACGGGCAGGCTCCGCGGCGGCTTCTGGTAGGCCGAGGCCGAGCTGATGAAGACGTACTGGCCGGTGCGGCCGGCGAACAGGTCGACGTCCTGCTGGACATGGTCGGGGGTGAAGGCGACGAAGTCGATCACCGCGTCGAAGCTCCGGTCGCCGAGCGCGGTGGTGACGGAGTCGCGGTCGCGGCCGTCGGCCTGCACCTCGCGGACGCCCTCGGGCAGCGGGCGGAGCGACGTCCGCCCCCGGTTCAGCACGGTCACGTCGTGGCCGAGCCGCAGCGCCTCGCGGACGCAGGCGGCGCTGATGATGCCCGTCCCGCCGATGAACAGCACGCTGAGCGACATGGATCCTCCTCCGGCGGCGCCCGCGGCGGACGCCTCCCGACCCGATTCCCGCACATCGGGGCGCCGCGCGCGAGTCCCTTGACCCGGCTACCGCTCGACGGGACGGGGCCGCCCGTCCTCCGGCGTCCGCCCGAGGAGCGCCTGCCTGTCCTCCGGCGCCCGCACGAGGAGCGCTTCCGGGGCGGCGGCGACCGGCACCTCGGAGGCCGCCGCGGCCGACGTCCGCTGCTCGATCGAGCGGCCCCAGGCCGTGCCCGCCAGGATCAGCGCGATGCCGAGGAAGCCGATCGGCGCGATCGGGTCGCGGGCGAGCGCGACTCCGACGACCGCCGCCCACACGGGCTCGGTGCCCAGCAGCAGGCTGACCCGGGAGGGGGAGGTGCGGCGGACCGCCCAGGTCTGCACGAGGAAGCCGAACACGGTGCAGACCAGGACGAGGTAGAGGAACAGCCCGGCGCCCACGGGGTCGAGCCCCGCGACGTACTCGGGCATCGGCACGCCGACGACGAGCGACGCGGCGCTGAACACGACGGCGCAGGTGCCGAGCTGCACCGTGGTCAGGCGGAGGGAGTCCATCGGCGCCCGGGCCGAGAGGCGGTGCATCGACGTGACGTGCACGGCCCGCACGACGGCGGCGCCGAGGATCAGCAGATCGCCGGGGGAGAGCGGGCGGAGGGCGCCGTTGCCCGCGAGCAGCGCGACTCCGACGACCGCGACGAGGCACGCGAGCAGGAAGCGGCCCGGGAGCCGGCGCTTCGAGACGGCGGAGTCGAGGATCGGCGTGATCACGATCGTCAGGCTGATGATGAGGCCCGCGTTGGTGGCGGAGGTGCCGGCGATGCCGTAGGTCTCGAGCGCGAAGATCGTCGCGAGCAGGGCGCCGATGGTGACGCCGACCCGCCACTCCGCCGCGGTGATCCGGTGCCGCCGTGCCGCGACGATCACGGCCAGGCAGAGAGCGGCGAGGGTCATCCGGGAGCCGAGCAGCGCCATCACGCTCGAGTCGGTGACGAGCTCTTTCGCCGCGAAGTACGTCGAGCCCCAGGAGGCGGCGACCACGAGCAGGAGGAGGTCGACCCGGAAGCGGGAGAGGAGAGCGCGCACGGCTCATGGTGGCGGCAGGGAGACCCGCAGGACAAGACGGCGTCTTCTTCGCCGACGCGTAAGTTGGAACTCATGGAACTGGGACAGCTCAGAGCGCTTCGGGAGCTCGGAGAGCGCGGGAGCATCGCCGCCGTGGCCGCCGCGATGAGAGTGTCGCCCTCCTCCGTCTCGCAGCAGATCAGCGCGCTGCAGCGCCGCACGCCGGCGGCGCTGACCTTCCGCGACGGGCGCCGGACCGCGCTGACCCCCGCCGGTCGCGCTCTCGCCGCGGCGGTGGTCGAGGTCGAGGTGGCGCTCGAGCGGGCGGCCCGCGCGGTCGCGGACTTCGAGGGGGAGCCGAGCGGGACGGTCTCGGTCGCCGCCTTCCACAGCGCGGGGCTGGCGATGTTCGGCCCGCTGCTGGAGGCGCTGCGAGCACCGGGCCGGCCGGGCGTCGCGCTCGCCGACTTCGACGTGGCGCAGAGCGCCTTCGCCGGGCTGACCGCGGACCACGACCTGGTGATCGCGCACCGGCTCGCCGGCAGCGCCGAGTGGCCCGGGACCGTGCGGTCGACGCCCCTCCTCTTCGAGCCGCTCGATCTCGCTCTCCGCCGCGACCATCCGCTCGCCGCGGCGGACGTCGTCCGCCCCGCCGATCTCCGCGACGAGGAGTGGGTGGCGGTGCACGAGGGCTTCCCCCTGGAGCGGGCCATCGACGCCATCGCGGTCCTCGCGGGCGGCGACGCGCGCATCCCGCACCGGATCAACGACTTCCTGGTCGCGGCCGCGGTGGTCGCGGCGAGCGACGGCGTCGCGCTGCTGCCGCGGTACACGACCGACCTGCGGCGCACGCCGGAGGTGGTCCTCCGGCCGCTCGGGATCCCGGGGCTCGGCCGCCACATCGACTGCCTCGCCCGGCCCGAGACGCTGGAGCGCTCGGCCGTGCGGGTCGTGCTGGAGCAGCTGACCGGGATCGGCGCGGGGCTCGCCGCCGCGCCGTAGCATCGTGCCGTGCACCGCCTGATCGAGACCACGGCCGGAGACCCGGCCGCCACGGCTCTCTTCGCCCTGCAGGAGGCCGACCTCCTCGCCCGCTACGGCGGCGACGACACCGGTCCGCGTCCTCCGGCGGACGCCCCGACCCTGCTGCTCGAGATCGACGGCGGGCTCGTCGGCTGCGTGGCGCTCGCGGTCGAGGACGGCATCGGCGAGATCAAGCGGATGTTCGTGGTGAGCGCTGCACGGGGCCGCGGGCTCAGCCGGGTGCTGCTCGCCGGCGTCGAGCGGCTGGCGGCGCGCGAGGGCGTGGAGCTGCTCCGCCTGGTGACCGGCACGGAGCAGCCGGAGGCGATGGCCCTCTACGCGAGCGCCGGCTACGACCCGATCGCGGGCTACGGCTACTGGGGCGACGAGCCGAACTCGCGCTGCTACGCGAAGACGCTCGGGACGCTGCCGGCCGACCCGGGCTGAGGTCGGCGGACGCCTCCAGCGGGCGTCGTCGTCCGCTGATGCGGGGTCCGCGACGTCCTGGTGCCGCTGCTCGGTGCTGCGGGAGAACCTCCAGAAGGTGAGGCCCTGGCGGCGCGACGCGCCGTGTCCGGGCGACGTTCGCGCCAGAGCGGCCTCGGAATGCCCGGGTTCTCGCGGGCAAGGCGACTCTGTCGGAGCAGCGCGGGCATCCTCCCGCGCCTCTCACCCGACTCTGCCCCCGACACCCAGGGGTGCACGACGACAGAAGGACTCCGATGCAGACCGAAGACACCAGCACCCCGACCGGCGGATCCCCCCGCCTCACCGAGCGACGAACGGTGGTGAGGGGCGCGGCATGGGCGGTGCCCGTGGTGGCAGCCTCGATCGCTGCCCCGATGGCCGCGGCCTCCACCACTCCCCAGTGCGCCCTGCAGGACGCGCAGCGCATCGACGCCACCTCGACCACCGCGCTCGCGGCCCGCACGATCGCCGTTCCCGCGGGCACCCAGTGGGTCCGCTTCACGGTGGTCGGCGGCGACGGCGGCGGAAACCGAGAACCCTCGGGGGCCACCCTCAGCGGCGCGCGGGTCACGGGCACCATCCCCGTCGACGCGCTCGGCGGAGCGTCCGAGATCGTCCTCACCGCCGGATCGGCCGGCAGCACCCAGGCCGGGGGTCGCGGACTCGGCAACGGCGGGGCTCCGGGGACACCGGGCTACTTTCTCACCGGAGGAGGGGGCGGGGCCAGCGGGATCACCGCCGCGGGCTCCCTGCTCGTCATCGCGGGCGGCGGCGGTGGCCAGGCGGTAGTCATCAGCTCGAACGACTTCACGCGATCGTTCCCCGCCGGACCGAACGCGGCGTCCGGAGGCCCGGTCGGCGGCTCCGGCTTCGACGGCGGGGCCTCGCGCACCGACAGCCGCACCGGCTCCACCGGACAGGCCGTGAGCACGGGCGGAACGCAGACCGGGCCGGGGCAGCCCGGTGTGACGACGGTGAACGTGACCGAGACGGTTCTCGGCAGCCCGGGCTCCGGGCGCGACGGCGGCGCCGGCGCCCCGAGGACGCCCTCGAGCCAGCAGAGGAGCTACGGGTCCGGTGGCGGTGGCGGCGGCTACTTCGGCGGTGCCGGCGGCGGCACCTCCCTGTGGCTGCGCGGTGGCGGTTCCTACGCGGCCAACTCTGCGAACGGCGGCGGCGGCAGCAGCTTCGCCGCGTCCGGCGTGACCGTCGAGAGCTCCCAGGTCGACACGCGTTCCGCGACGATGGGCTACGTGGAGGTCGCCTTCTTCGTCTGCGCGTAGCACCGGCGCGAAGGCCTGACGGGCTCCCGGGACCCCCCGCTCCGGCGTGCGGTCACGGGAGCCCGTCGTCGTCACCGTCCGCTCCACCGTCGTCACCGTCCGCTCCACGCCCTGCCCGTCCTCCTGATGCCCGTACTGATCATACCAGTATGGGCGGAACGGCGCTGGAGCTCACCCCTCCTGCGGCTCCGCGCCGTCGTGCTGGAGGCGCACCAGGACGCGGCGGAGGTGCATCGCCGCGAGGACGCCGGGCCCGAGGGTCCGGGAGGTCGCGGCCGTCCGCTCGTCGACGACCTGCACGAGGTGCCGGATCGCGCGGGCCGCGCCTCCGATCGCCCGGTGCGCGGCGGGGGAGCCGGCGTCGTCGCGGTCGATCGCGTCGGCGACCGCCCGGCAGGCCTCGCTCAGCGGCGGGCCGAGCGCCGGATCGAACGGGAGCGCGCCGGGCCGCTCCCAGATGGTGTCCGCGAGGGCGCCGCTGAGGTCGCGGACGTGGAAGAGGATCGCGTCGAGCGTCTCGAGGCGGAGGTGGTCGGGCCGGGAGTCGCGGCGGTGCAGCAGCGCGCGCGGGTTGCCCTTGCGGCTCTCGTCCGCCTCCGCGAGGGCCGCGCGGACCTCCTCCGCCGTCCGGGCCAGCTCCTCGCCGTTGCGCGCCCACGCCTCGTGCTCGGGCGGCCACGTCTCCTCGAGCGCGGCGGCCAGCTGGCGCAGGTGCTCCGCGAGCTCGCGCTGGAACGCGTCGATCCGGGCGGACGCCGCCTCGACGGTGAGCCCGGGGGCGACGACCACGTTCACCAGCAGCCCCACCACCACGCCCACGGCCATCTGCACGAGGTAGCCGAGGGAGTAGTCCTCGGCGTCGGCCCCGCCGATGATCAGGACGAACAGCGCCGCCATCGGCACGTACTCGCGGCCCGCGCCGAACCAGCCCGTCCCCGAGAGGACCACGCCGATCCCGACCACGAGTGGGATCGTCCACCAGGTCGGGCCGACGGTGACGATCACGAGAGCCGCGAGGCCGATGCCGGCCGCGAGTCCGAGCAGGGTCTGCAGCCCGGTGCGGACCGAGCCCATCAGCGTCGGGTACATGCTGACGAGGGCGCCGAGCGGCGCGTAGTACGGGTACTGCTCCGCGACTCCGGGAGCGAGCGGCGCGACGGCCCAGGCGATGCCGACCGCCAGCGCCGTCTTGAGCGCGAGCATCAGGCGCGAGCCGGTGACCGCCTCCCGCCAGGCGAGGGCGGCGCGGGGCGTCCGGGTGCGGGGCATCCCGGCACCTTAGGCGAGCGGTGCGGTTCGTCTCTCCCCTCTTGACACCGGCGGCGGGGGTGCGGGGCGGCGGCTCGGGGCGGCGGTGCTGTTCATGAAGGAGGAAGAACGTCCGATCCGGCTCTCCCAGCCCGCGCCGTTCCGCGGGGCGCCGCGAATCGTTCCTGAGTTGTGAACGCGACCGGGGGTCCGCGGGCGGCGTGAGGCGATGTCACCCCCGCTCACGGGGACCGTTGAGTTTGCACAAACGCCCTGTTACCGTGAACAAATCGTGTAGCGGGCGGCGTCGGAGATCTCGAAGTGGAGGTCGCGCCGGATCCTGCGAGGCACGGCCAGTCCTTCTCCGAGGTCCACCGGGCTTCTCTCCGTGGCGTCCTCCGGCGCCTCTCCGGAGCCCCTTCGCCCCCGGGGGCGCGCCGCTCACGGTGCGCCTCCGGGCCCCACGCCGCCCCCTGACGATGGAGTCACGATGACGACCGCACCGACGCTCGCCGCCGTAGAGCGCCCCCGACCCGCGAGGCTCCGGCGCCGGCTCACGGCCGGACTGCTGATCCTGCTCGCCGCGGTCGTGGCCCTGCCCTTCACCACTGCCTCGCCGGCCGTCGCCCTCGGCGAGCCGACCTTCACGAACCCGATCGCGCCGGACACCGCCGACCCGACGATCGAGTTCCACGACGGCAACTACTACATGGTCGCGACGACCTGGGACAACCGCGTCGTGATGCGGAAGGCGCCCACTCTCGCGGCGCTCGGCACCACTGCCCCGACCACCGTGTACACCGACACGAACCCCGGCCGGAACGCCAACATGTGGGCGCCCGAGCTGCAGCGGCTCCAGGGTCCGAACGGCTGGCGCTGGTACCTCATGTACACGATGGGGACCGCGGGGAACTTCGACGGCCAGCACCTGCAGGTGATCGAGAGCGCCGGGGACGACCCGATGGGCCCGTACACCTACAAGGGGCGCCCGGTGCCGACCGACCGGTGGAACATCGACGGCGCGTACCTGGAGCTGAACGGCGAGCTCTTCATGACCTGGTCGGAGTTCCAGCCCGGGAACGGCCTCCAGAGCAACTACATCGCCCGGATGTCGGACCCGTGGACCGCGACCAGCACCGGCAACGTCCTCTCGGAGCCGGTCGAGCCGTGGGAGACCATCGGCATGCCCGTCAACGAGGGCCCGATCCCGCTGCAGAAGGACGGCCGCACCTGGATCGTCTACTCGGCGAGCTTCTGCGGCACCGAGGACTACCAGCTGGGCACCCTCGAGTACGACGGCACCGGCGACCCGGTGCTCGCCTCCTCCTGGACCAAGAGCGACGGACCCGTCTTCTCGAAGGCGAACGGCGAGTACGGCACCGGCCACAACGACTTCTTCGACTCGCCCGACGGCACCGAGACCTGGAACCTGTACCACGCGAACCCCGGCCCGAACGACGGCTGCGGCCGTCAGCGCTCGGCCCGCGCGCACCTCGTCGAGTGGACCGCGACCGGCGAGCCCGACTTCGGCGCTCCGCTCGGCACCGCGGCCCGCATCCCCGTCCCCAGCGGCGAGAACGCCCCGATCACCGCTCGCGTCGAGGGCGCCCCGTGGCAGCTCGTCAGCCGCAGCACCGGCCTCTGCGCCACCGTCTCCTCCGCGCAGAGCGGCGACGGCGCGGGCGTCGTGCAGGGCTCCTGCTCGACTCCGCGCGCGAACTGGATGCTCGACGCGACCGGCGAGGGCACCCTCCGCGTGATGAACGCGTCGAGCGGCAAGGCGCTCGGACCGGTCGGCTGCGCCACCGGCACCGCCGGTCTCCAGCAGTCCGCGTGGCTCACCACGAGCTGCCAGCAGTGGACGGTCGCCCCGGCCACCGGCGGCTACTCGACCCTGACGAACCGCACCAGCGGCAAGCTGCTGGAGGCGTCCGGCTCGACCGTCCGCCAGGCGGCCGCCACCTCCGCCGCGGCTCAGGAGTGGGTGCTGCGTCCCGCCGGGCCCGTCGCCGTCACGTCCTTCGTGACCGGCAAGTCCTTCGACCTGCCGAACTGCTCCACGGCCGACGGCGCCCTGCTCCAGCAGCAGGACTGGCTCGGCTCGCCCTGCCAGCGCGTCACCTTCGGCTCCGCCGCCGACGGAGCGCTCGAGATGCACCCCGTCTCGGCCGCCGCCAAGTGCCTCGCGGTCACCGGAGGCTCCACCGCCGATGGCGCGACCGTCACCCAGGGCGCGTGCGGCGTCACGGGCAGCAGCTGGCGCCTCCGCCCGGGCAACGACGGCACCGTCGAACTGCGGGCCGCGCACAGCGGCAAGGCGCTCGACCTCTCGAACTGCTCGGCGCAGAACGGCACGCGGATCGGGCAGTGGAGCGTCCTGAACAACGACTGCCAGCGCTTCCGCCTCTCGCTCGGCGCCCCGGCGTCGACGGTTCCGCTGCAGCCGGTGGCGACCTCGGCCGCGCGCTGCGTCGCCGGCAAGGTCGTTGTCACCACGGTCGTGAGGAACGCGGACGACCTGCCCGTCGACGTCACGGTCGGCACCGGCACGACGGCGAAGCGGGCGACCGCGGTCGCCGGCGGAGCGAGCACCTCGAGCGCCGTGACGATCCGTCGGACGAGCGTGCCGGCCGGATCCACGACGGTCGCCGTCGCGGGCACCGACGACGCCGGCCGCACCGCGACCGTCACCGCGACCCACCCCGCCCTCACCTGTGACTGACCCCCTCCATGCCGGTCGAGCAGCCGCGCAGCGGCGTATCGAGACCCCTGCGTTCCGCGCACAGGTCTCGACCCGCCCCTGACGGCGCTGCTCGACCAGCACGGCACCGCACCCCGAGCCCCTCCCCCCGAACCGCACCACTCCACTGAAGGAGCACCATGCCCCCCACCACCACACCCGCGCGGCGAGCGCCGCTGCGCGCAGCGCTCGCCGCGCTCGGCCTCGGAGCAGTGCTGCTCTCGGGCCTCGTCGCACCGGCTCCGGCCGCGCAGGCGGCCGACGCCGTCATCCCGCAGCAGGGCCTCCTCGCCGACTACCGGTTCACGCAGACCACCGGCAGCACGGTCCCGAACACCGTGAGCGGAGGCGTGGGAGCCGCCACCGTCCGCAACGCGACCGACGCGCTCTGGACCGGCACGTCGCTCCGCCTCACCGGCGGCCCCAAGAGCAGCACCACCGCCCCCTGGGTGCAGCTGCCCGCGAATCTGCTGACCGGCCGCTCGTCGGCCACCGTGACGATCGAGACCCGCGCCGACGCGTCGATGCTCTCGAACTTCCACTTCCTGTGGAACATCGGCAGTGACAGCACGAACCAGTACTGGTTCGCGTCCGTCCGCGACCGGGTGCGCACCGCGATCACGACCAGTGGAGGGAACGGCGAGAACAACGCCCGCAGCGCCTCCGCTCTCACCGCCGACCGCTGGTACAGCCTCACCTCGGTGATCGACGGGAGCGCCGGCACGATCTCGTTCTTCGTCGACGGCGTCCAGGTCGCCTCGGCGCCCACGGCGCTCCGCCCCTCGTCGGTGGCCGACCAGTCGCTGAACACGATCGGCCGCGCACCGTACCCCGACCCGTTCTACACCGGCGAGGTCTCGGCGTTCCGCGTCTACGACCGCGCGCTCTCCGGGGCGGAGGTGGTGGCCGTGTCGAGTGTCGACGCGAAGCCGCACGCCTCCACCTTCTCCCCGATCGCCGCCGCCGTGCTGGCCGGGGTCGCCCCGCTCACCGTCGACGACTCGACCACGAACCTGCCCGACTACGGGGGAGCGGTGACCTGGTCCTCCAGTGACCCGACCCTGCGCGTCTCGGCCGACGGCCGCACCCTCAGCGCCGACCGCCCCGCCGTGGGCCAGGCCGCGCGTACCTCGACGCTCACCGCGACGGCCTCGATCCGCGGGATCGTGCAGACCCGCTCGATCGCCGTGACCGTCGAGCCGCAGGTCGGCGTCGACACCCCCTACGGCTACATGATGGTCCACTTCGTCGAGGACTCCGAGGGCTACGCCGAGAAGATCTACCTCGACGTCTCCCGCGGCGACGACCCGGAGAAGTGGGACCCTCTCAACGGCGCGAAGCCGATCCTGGCCTCCGACCTCGGCACCACCGGCGTGCGCGACCCGTACCTGACCTACAACCCCGACACGAAGAAGTACTACATCATCGCCACGGACCTCCGCGTCTTCGGCGGCGACCGGGGCCCGAGCGGCTGCGACACCTGGTGCTACTGGACCACCAAGGGCAGCACGAAGATGAACGTCTGGGAGTCGAGCGACCTCGTGTCGTGGAGCGACGTCCGCCAGTTCGACGTAGCGCTCGACGCTGCGGGGACGAAGAAGCTCGAAGCCGGCATGATGTGGGCTCCCGAGGCCACCTGGGTGCCGGACTACGCGGGACCCGGCAAGGGCGCCTTCGTCGTCTACTGGTCCTCGACGGTCTACCCGAACGCGGCGCACACGCCGGGCACCGGATCCTCCCGCGTGCTCTGGGGAGCGACCACGGACTTCACACAGGCCACCTACTCGTACGGCGGCACCTTCATCGACACCGGGGCCGACACGATCGACACCACGCTGATCCAGGACTCCGGCACGACCTACCGGATCTCGAAGGACAACGGCACCGGCAAGGGCATCTACATGGAGTCGACCACCTCGGCGACCTGGTGGCTGCCGACGACCGCGTGGACGCAGATCCAGTCGCGGATCGGCGCGGTCTGGTCGGGCGGCAACGCCGGAGGGGTCGAGGGGCCCGCGGTGTTCAAGGACCACGGCGAGGACACCTGGTACCTCTACGTCGACGTGATCCCCGCGACCGGCTACAAGCCGATGGTGACGAACGACCTCGACGCAGGCTGGACCCAGCTCACCGATCCGGGCTTCTCGCTCGCCTCGTCGACCAAGCACGGCGGCATCGTCTCGCTGACCGCGGGGCAGTACGCCGAGGTCCGGTCGGCCGACGCCGCCTCCGCGGTCCGCTCGGACCTCGGCGAGGTGACGGTCGCCTCCGGCGCCGACGCCGCGGCGGCTCTGCCCGCCCGCGCCGACGTCGTGCTGGCCTACAACCGCGGCACGGCCTCGCAGCCGGTCACCTGGAACACCTCCGCGGTGGCGACGACGCCCGGCCGCTACTCCGTCACCGGAGTCGTCCGCACGATCGGTGCGAACGACAACCAGTGGGTGGGCGCGAACGGATCGACGGCCTACAACGCCGCCGACCGCCGGCTCTCGAGCTCCACGGCCGTCACGGTCACCGCGACCGTGGTGGTGACGGCACCGACCTCGACGCTCACCGCTTCCACCCGGTGCGTCGCCGGCAAGGTGGTCCTCACCGGAGTGGTGAAGAACACGGGCACGACGCCCCTCTCGGTCGTCATCCGCTCGCCGTTCGGCGCCTCGCAGACCCTGACCGCCGCCCCCGGCGCCAGCGCCTCGGCCGCGTTCACCACCCGTCAGACCTCGATCCCGGCTGCCTCGCTCACCGCGGGCGCCCTGACCGCGGCCTACCCGGCGCGCACCTGCTGACGCGCTCGCGCCGCTGACGCGGGCGCGCTGCTGACGCGCTCGCGCCGCTGACACCGAGACGGCCCGCCCCTGCCGAGACACCGCCCTGACGGCGGCGCCTCGGCGGGGAGCGGGCCGTCTCGGCGTCAGGCGCGGAGCGCGCTCGCAGGCTCCTGCCGCCCCGCCGCCCACGCGGGCACGATCGCGCTCACGACTCCGGTCACGGCTCCGAGCGCGATGCTCAGCGGAGTGAGAGCGGGCGGCAGCAGCGGCGACCATCCCTGCACCGCGGCGGTGGCCAGCGTCGCGGCGGTACCGAGGACGGCGCCCGTCACACCGCCGATGACTCCGACCACAAGCCCCTCGCCGACGAACAGTCGTGCGACCGCACCGCGGCTCGCTCCGATCGCTCGCCTCAAAGCGATCTCGGCCGCTCGAGCCTGGACGGACACGTACATCGTCGTCGAGGCGCTGATGGTCGCCAAGACGAGGAGCACGACCCCGATCAAGCCGATGAGCGCGCCGAGGTCGGTCGCGACGCCGTAGCGGAGGGCCCGCAGATCGGCGACCGTCTCGACGGTGAAGCGCCCTGGATCGCCCGGGTCGAGCGCCAGGGGAAGCGCCTCGGCGAGCGGAGCGGGGAAGCCGGGATCGGTCCGGACGAGAATGGTGACGGCGACGGACGGTGCTCGCGCCAGGATGTCCCGGGAGACGACGACCGATCCGTCGATTCCGGGCGCCCGCTCGCCCGCGATGAGGGTGCCCGCTACGGCGGCCCGGATGCCGAGGACCTCGACGGTGGAGCCGGGTCCCGGGGCGGCGGCGGCAAGGGTCGAGGCCGCGCCCGACCCGAGCAGCGCAACGGCGTCGGCTCCGGGGGTCGCGAGAAGACCCCGGGTGTCGGGTCCGACGGCAGAGGCGCCGACCAGGCGGAGGTACGTGGGGTCCGCGCTGATCAGCTGCAGCGGTGCGGCCGGCTCCGGGTCGGTCGAGGCGAGGCGCCGGATGCGCGCGGCCTCCGCTCCGGTCTGCGCGACGAAGCCGGCGTCGACCACATGAGGCAGCGCTCTGGTCGCGGCGAGCCAGGAATCGAGGCGCCCGTCCTCAGCAGCCAGGAGTTCCGCGCCGCCCGGCACGGTGACGCGGACCTCGTCCAGCGCGGCAGCTGTGAGCCGCTCCGAGACCTGCGCCGAGGCGCTCTCGCTGACTCCGAGCGCGGCGATGAGACCACCGACTCCGAGCGCGAACGCGAGGACGAGGAGGGCTGTGCGGAGCGGGCGAGCGGCGAGGGCGCCGAGGGAGTCGCCGAGCACGTCCGCCGCGGATGTGATGAAGGAGCGGCGCGGGGCCGTCTCCGGTCGAGGAGGCGGGGAGGGCAGCGCGCTGGTCGGTCTCGCTCCCGTGTCCTCGATGACGCGACCGTCGGCGATCCGGATGCGGCGCTCCGCTCTGGCTGCGATGGTGGGATCGTGGGTGATGAGTACCACGGTGGTCCCGGTCGCGTTCAGGTCCACCAGCTGATCGAGCACGCTCTCGCCGTTGGCCGAGTCGAGGTTGCCCGTCGGCTCGTCGGCGAGGATGAGGTCAGGTCTCGTCGCGACGGCCCGGGCGATAGCCAGCCGCTGGCGCTCGCCACCGGAGAGAAGACGCGCGTCGAGGTCCGCACGGTGGCCGATGCCGACCGAAGCGAGCGCGTTCGAGGTCAAACGACGGCGGTCTTTCAGCGGACGGCCCTGGATCCGCAGCCCGGTCGCCGCGTTCTCTCCCACGCTCTGATGACCGAGGACGAACGACGACTGGAAGACGAATCCGATGAGACGGGAGCGGAGGATGTTGCGACGCCCCTCGCGGAGTTCGTTCGTGGCGACGCCATCGATCAGGTAGCTGCCGTCGGTGGGACGATCGAGGAGACCCAGGATGTCGAGGAGCGTGCTCTTGCCTGCCCCCGATGGGCCGACGACGGCGACGAACTCGCCGCGGCGGACGTCGAAGGTGATCCCGCGCACGCCTCCTGTCGAAGATCTGCCGAAGGTGCGAGAGACGTCGCGCAGGCTGAGCAGGGGAACCGGATCACTCACGACAGCAGCACGGGGTCGCCGACCTCGAGCTCCCCGTCCGCCACAGCAGCCCAGCCGCCGCCGGAGCGCTGCACCGTGATCGGCACGCGTTCCGGAGCAGGGGCGCCGTCGGAGCGGCGTTGCACGTAGTCGCCCTCTGCATCGCGCCGGACAGCGATCAGCGGCACGGCCAATGCTTCCTCATCGACGCCGCCGCTGAGCACGGAGACCGAGGTCCCCGGGCCGAGATCGGCGAGAGCCGGGTCGGTGCAGGCCAGGACGACATCACGTCCAGCCAGCCTGCCTTCGCCGGCATCACTGAACGCGCCGATGGACGCTACTGTCACCGGAAGGTCCTGGATACCAGCTCGAGCCGTCATCGAGGCGCCGACGGTGAATCGCGCCGCAGTCGCGACGTCGGCGCGGAGATTGATCGTCTTCGGTCCGGTGCGGATGCTAATGAGCGGCGTGTCTGAACCGAGCACCGTTCCCACCCCGGCTGCCGACACGACAGTGCCCTCAGCGGAACCGGTGCCGAGGATCTGGTTCGCGGGAATGAACGACGTCTTCTTCCCATCCGAAGCGACGGCCTCCGGGAGGACGAGGTCGTGTTCGTCGAAGAGGCCACTCACAGCGTCGAGCGTGGCCCAGTCGATCGATCCGCTCTCCTCGATATCGGCGCCCGTCGTGTTCAGGGCGCGCTGCAGAGCAATGACGTCGTCCCCTCGGTCGTCGGCGCGAAGATCCCGGTAGAGCGGCAGCGGCCCGGTCAGAACGAAGTAGGGCACGCCGGCGACGAGCGCGACCAGGTCGCCCGAGGACACAGGCTCGCCCGTGGTCAGTGCCTGGCGAGTGACGACAGGAACACCGGGCAGTGATCGGGCGATGACCGGAACCGCAGGGCTCTCGACGATCGTTCCCGGGAAGGAGGAGCGGGAGTCGACGACCCGCCGCTCGACCATCGCCGTCACCTCGATCCGCTCCTGTGTCGAGACAAGGGCGTCCCGCTCGGGCGCGTGAACGGACAGTCCAGCAGCGAACGACGCGCCTGATGCGAGGGTCAGTACTGCTGCGAGGACGGCGATCCGCCAGGGATGCCGGAACCGTCGGAGTGTTGTCGTCGCGTCAGCCATGTGCGGCTACGTAGGCTCGAAGCCCGGCGAGCCGGTCCTGGTTCCGTGTCTTGATCCGGTTCAGTGCGGCCTGGTTCTGCTTGATGAGTGGCGCCTGGTACGACGCCTCGAGATCGCCGAGGATCTGCGAGAGTCCGGTTTCGGTGTTGCACTGCGCCTCAAGCGATGCGACGCGTATCTCCTCCTCTCTGTCAGGAGAAGAGCCGTCCGGTCTTATGCTGGTGACGAGTCCCTCACCCTGTTCCGAGTTCCAGCCGCCGCCACTCGTACGCGGAGACAGGCCGAGGCTTCGAAGGCACTGCGACCATTCGTCCCGAGCATTCTGCCATCCGGCATCCGATGCGGCCGCGTTGTACGAATCGGTCCGGATGCGGGCGACGAGCGAATCGACCGACTCCTCGTTCGTCGGGATCAGTGCAGCGAGTTCGTTGTCTTCGTCGGTCGAGCAGTCATCGACCGCCGACTCCCAGCCGGGTCCTCCGGCCTGCGCGTCGGCTTCCTTCGCAGCGTCGACGAGGGAGGGGGCGTAGCCGTAGCCGTATGCGCGAGCTCGGTCCTCGTCCCACAGTCCGTACGTTCGATCACCGGTCCCGTGCTGGGGGTCCTCTTCGACGGCAGCAGCCGTGTACTGCAGACCTCGTCGACTCATGCACTTCGCTGTGCTGATGTCGAAAGCGCGGTCGACGAGGAGCCCCACGCTGTCCGGGTCGAAAGGGTCGTACTCATCGAGAGGCAGCACGATCTCGCCGGTCGTGTGGTCGAGGAGTGCCCGGGCGGTCACGTCCTGCTCCCGCTCCACCGGCATCGATGAACAGGAACCCAGGGCGAGCGCCAGACCGAGACCGAGGAAGGAGGAGAGGGCGAGATGCCCCCGTGACTTCATACCGTTCCGTGCTTCGGTGTCGGGTTGAATCATGAGGAGTCCTTCTTTCGTTCTCTTATGTGATTCGGAGTTCCGCTTTCCGCCGAGAGTGGTCGGACGCGGTCGACGCGAGGAGGATCACTGCTGCGGGCGTCGCGACTCTCCGGGCTGCTGGAGCCTCCGGAGGGTGAGGGGTCCGTCAGCCATGCGCGGCCACGTAGTCGCGGAGTGCGGCGAGTCGCTCCTGGTTGCGGGTCTTGATCTCGTTGAGTGCGGCCTGGTTCTGCGCGATGAGGGGCGCCTGGTACGACGCCTCGAGGTCGCCTAGGGTCTGCGAGAGACCGGTCTCGGTGTTGCAGTGCGCCTCGACCGTCGCGAGGCGGATCTCCTCCTCCGAGTTCGAGGAGGCGCCGTCGGCACCCGTCCGCACCGCGTCCTCCTGCTCCACACCCCACTCGGACGAGCCGGAGCGAGGGGTCAGTCCGGCGTCCCGAACGCAGCTCGCCCAGGCGTCGCGGGCCGTCTGCCAGAGCGGATCCGCCCGGGCGGCACTGTAAGCCTCGGTCGCGATCCGAGAGACGGAGGAGTCGGTGCTCTCATCGTTCCCGGGCAGGATCGCCATGAGCGCCGGGTCGGTCTCCTCCTCGCACCTGCCGACCGCCGTCGTCCACGCCTCCCCGCCAGCGGCCGCGTCCACCGCCTTCGCGGCGCTGACCCGGGACGGTGCGAAGCCGAATCCCCACCGGCGGGCGCGTTCCTCGTCCCACAGACCGTAGGTCCGGTCGCCGCCGCTGTGCTCCGGATCCTCTTCGACCGACGCCGCTGAATAGGCGAAGCCCTGCCCCGCCATGCAGCGTGCAGTCACGGTGTCGAGGGCGCGGTTCCCGATCGCCGCGTTCGCGTCGTCACCGTAGTAGTCGTACTCCTCCAGGGGCAGAACGATCCGGCCGGTGGTGCTGTCGAGCAGAGCGTGAGCCGTCGAGTCCTTGTCCAGCGGAGCACTCGTGCATCCACCGAGCAGGACGAGAGTGGGGGTGATGGCCGCGAGAGCCGCGATCCCACGGGTCGTGGAGCGATGGCTGGAGTGTCGTCGGGTCATGTCCGAAGCCGTTTCTGTGAGGGATGGGGAGCTCGTGGCCGGGGGCTCGGGCGGGTCCGAGCGAGGAGAGCCGTCGCGGTGCAGGTGCGTCGACCGTGGTCTGCTACTCCCAGCTGCTGATCCTGTCGTTCCAGCTCTCGTTCCAGCCGAGGTCCGTGGAGATCGACTGGAGGTCGTTGTAGTCGCCCATCAGGCGAACCGACCGTCCGCGACGATCGGCATGCTCGTAGTAGCGACGAGAGTCGCGGTTCCTGATGGAGGACGCCATGTCGTTGGCACCTTCTCCGACGTAGGCCGTGTCGTACCCACCGTCATGCGCCCGACCCTCGTAGTTCCTGTGCTCGTAGATCGTCGCCGCGCTCGCAGCCTGAGCGCCGCTCAGCGCGACCACTCCTGCGGCGGCGAGTGCGAGGACGGTCGTGGTGGTCCTCCTCATGGTTCTGTCCTTCCCTGCTGTCCCGTCGCCGGGACATCTCCGTCTCGACGGCGTGCACTTTTCTCCTTGGAAGAGCTATGCGCGCTGGACCATCATGAGGGAAGCACGCTTTTCCGTCACGGCGCTGGCGCGCCGGGTCGACTCCATCACGGTGCTGCCTCCCCGATGCTCACTGAAACGTCCCGGTCACCGGCCTTTTCGCGGACTGGGTGGTGCTGGTGAGGGTGGCGCGGGCCGTCGGTGATCACCGATCGCGCCTCGCCGGACGGCCGTCGTCGTCGCCCTGGTCGGTGCGGGCGCCTCGCTCGCCGTGCACGCTGCGACCGGGGCGGGCGGGATCGCGGCCGCGACCATCGGTGCGCTCGTCGTGGGCTTGGCCGGCTCGTGGGCCGGCTCCTGCGGGTGACCCGCGTCCGCTCGATCCTTCTCCTCGAGCGGCGGGTGCCGGAGGACGGGCTCGCCGACGCGGACGAGCTCGCCGTCGCCTCCGAGCGAGCACGCACAGCCCGGGACGTGCACGACGTGATGGCGCCGTCGCTCTCGATCGTCCTGGCCCAGGCGGACGGTGGTGGCCGGTGGCGGCCGGCGAACCCGCTCCGCGGCTACACGGCGTCGGCGGTGCCCGCCCGTCCGGAGGTGCTCGGCGTCCTCTCTGCTCGCGAGAACGAGGTGTCCACCTCGGCAGCGCAGGGGCGGACCATCGCCGAGACCGCGCCGAGGCACCGCCTCAGCGCTGCCCGTAGCCGTCGTAGATCCGGTTCCGCCGCGCCCGCTCCGCCGCCGGCAGCCGCTGGGCGTCGGCGATCTCGTAGACGCCGAAGGTGTCGCGCAGGCGCGACGCCGCGTCCACCTCGATGAAGGTGCACCACGGAAGCCAGTGGTAGTGGCTCCGCAGCGTCTGGTCGGCGAAGTCGCCGCTCTCGTGTCCCAGGCCCGGCATCACGTAGCCGATCGAGCCGTCGACGTCGGTCGACTGCCGGGTGTTGCGGTGCAGGAGCTCCGCGACGTCGAGGTAGTGCTCGTCGCCGGTGAGCAGGTGCAGCCGGTAGTACGTGTACGAGCAGGCGGCGAGGTACACGTCGGCGCCGCCCTGGAGCGTGATGATGCTCTGGCCGCTGATGGAGTAGTGGTCGAAGGGGTGCGCCGGGTACGGCGTGCGCACCGGGAACCGCCAGGCGTAGGTCCACGTCTCGGTGTAGTCCGCCGCTCCGACCGCCGCGTCGAGCCAGCGCCGATCACCGGTCAGGTCGTGCAGCGCGAGGTAGCCCCAGAGAGCGTAGATGCCCGCCTCCTTGTCCTGGATGTCCGCGTTGCCGCAGGTGCCGCCGCGGTACTCCATCGACTCGAACGTGTTCTCGAGCGTCCACTCGCCCGCCCGCAGCGCCGCCTCCCGGTAGCGCTCGTCGCCCGTGACCAGGTGCAGCTGCACCAGGAACCGGATGACGCTCGGCGTGTTCGCGCGCGACTCCATCCGCACGGACCCGTCGGAGTGGTAGGCGCGGTGCCAGCTGCCGTCGGCGTTCTGCGCGCCGAGGAGCCAGTCCGCCGCGCGCGTGCAGAACTCGAGCCAGCCCGGGCGCTCGTCGCCGGCGGCGCGGAGGAGGAGGAACGCGTCGAGCACCGCCTCCACGCCGTCGGCCAGCATCCGCAGGTAGTGCGGGTAGGGCTCGAATCCGCCGAGGGTCGGGTTGAAGCACATCCGGGGCAGGCCGGAGTCGCCGAGCCCGTTCCGCGCCCAGAAGTCGACGATCCCGATCCCCTTCTCCCGCGCGGACGCCGACCCCTCCTTCTCGCCGTACCGGAGCAGCTGGTAGCCGATCCCCGGCTGCTGCCCGACGAAGCCGAACTGGAACGAGACGCTCGAGACGTCCATGTCCGGCAGCTGGCAGGCGAACGGGAGCCCCCACGCGTCCCCGTAGCGGCGCGTGTACCGCTCGAGGATCGCCATGCCGTGGTGGAAGTGCTGCTCGTTGTCGACCTCGAACAGGTCGTCGCGCAGACGCGTGTACGCCTGCCGCCACACGTCGCGCATCATCGGCGGGTACCCGTCGTGGCGGCCGAGCGTCAGGGCGACGGAGTAGCGCTGGACGAACCCCTGCGTCACCGGGTGGTTCACGCGGCGGAAGGCGCGCGGCTGCTCGTCGTAGTCGAGCCCTGCGTAGGGGTTGTCGGAGGGCAGCTGGCCCTCGGCGCCCGGGTACACGTAGTCGAGGGAGAGGCCGGACGCCTCGTCGGAGCCGAGTCAGCACGTCGTTCTTCGATGCCTCTCGCAACCGGTTGAGTGAGGCCCGGGGTCAGGGAACACGGCGAAGTTGAAGGGTGCTGCTTTGACCGGAGGCCCGACGCGTTAAGAGGCGGGCATGTCGTCTCACCGCCGCCGCCGACGCCGCCGCCCGCTCCGCCCGGGCCGTCCCACATCCGGGGCACGGCAGGCTGTACGGATGAGCGCGCCTGGAACCACCGACCCCCTCGACCGCGTCCGCGTGCGCGGCGCCCGCGAGAACAACCTCCGGAGCATCGATGTCGACGTGCCGCGCGACGCCCTCGTCGCCTTCACGGGGGTCTCCGGATCGGGCAAGAGCTCGCTCGCCTTCGGCACGCTCTACGCGGAGGCGCAGCGCCGCTACTTCGAGTCTGTCGCCCCTTACGCGCGGCGGCTGATCGACCAGGTCGGCGTGCCGGACGTCGACTCGATCGAGGGCCTGCCTCCGGCCGTCGCCCTCCCGCAGCGGCGCTCCGGCGGCTCGGCCCGCTCCACGGTCGGCAGCGCGACGACGCTCTCGAGCGTGGTGCGGATGGTGTTCTCGCGCATCGGCGCCTACCCCGAGGGCGCGCCGATGCTGCTCGCGGAGGACTTCTCCGCCAACACCGTGCAGGGCGCGTGCCCGAGCTGCCACGGCATCGGCCGGGTCTACGACGTCCCCGACGAGCTGATGGTGCCGGACGACTCCCTCTCGATCCGCGACGGAGCGCTCGCCGCCTGGCCGACCGCCTGGCACGGCAAGCAGCTGCGCGACAGCCTGATCTCGCTCGGCCACGACATCGACGCTCCGTGGCGCGACCTGCCCGCCGAGGACCGCGACTGGATCCTGCACACGCCCGACTCCCCGCAGGTGCCCGTCTGGACCGACCGCTCGCCCGCGGAGGTGCGCGCCTCCGTCGCCGCCGGGGACGAGCCGCGCTACATGAGCACGTTCCTCGGGGTGCGCCGCTACGTGCTCGACACCTTCGCCGGCTCGAAGAGCGCCCGGATGCGCGAGCGGGCGGCCTCGTTCGTCGTCAGCGTCGCCTGCCCGGTGTGCGGCGGGCGGAGGCTGAAGCCCGACGCGCTCGCCGTCACGTTCGAGGGGCTCGACATCACCGAGCTGTCGGCGCTGCCCCTCGAGGAGCTGGTCGTGCTCGCCCGGCGCGTGCTCGAGCCCGGGTGGACCCCGGCCGACGGAGCGCCGCAGACCCGGCTGGCCGCTCAGCGCCTGGTCGAGGACCTCGTCGGCCGCCTCGCTCCGATCGTCGACCTGGGCCTCGGCCACCTCTCGCTCGACCGCTCCACGCCGACGCTCTCCTCGGGTGAGCTCCAGCGGATGCGCCTCGCGACGCAGGTGCTCTCGCGCCTCTTCGGCGTCGTCTTCGTGCTCGACGAGCCGTCGACGGGCCTGCACCCCGCCGACACGGAGGCGCTGCTGGGCATCCTGCGGACCCTGCGGGCGACCGGCAACACCGTCTTCTTCGTCGAGCACTCCCTCGACGTCATCCGCGAGGCCGACTGGATCGTCGACATCGGCCCGGGCGCGGGGTCCGGCGGCGGCACCGTCGTCTACTCCGGCCCGCTCGACGGCCTGCCGAGCGCCCGCGGCTCCGTCACCCGCCGCTACCTCTTCCCCGAGGGCGACCCGGCGCCGCTGCGCTCCCGCCGCACCGCGGAGCAGTGGATCGACCTCGCCGGAGTCTCGCGGCACACCCTCGACGACCTCTCCGTCGCGTTCCCGGTCGGGGTGCTCACCGCGGTCACCGGCGTCTCCGGATCGGGCAAGTCGACGCTCGTGAACCAGGCGCTGCCCGATCTGCTGCGCGCCTCGCTCCGCGCCGACGTCGCCGAGGACGCGCCGGCCGAGGAGGGCGGGGAGGCGGACCCGCTGCTCGACGCGGCCGCGGCGGCGACCCGCGGCACCGCCTCCGGGCCCGCGGACCGCCTGCGCCGGGTGGTGCAGGTGACCCAGACCCCGATCGGCCGGACCTCGCGCTCGAACGTCGCGACCTACACGGGGCTGTTCGACCGGGTGCGGACGCTGTTCGCGGCCACCCCGGAGGCCAAGCGCCGCCGCTTCTCGGCGAGCCGCTTCTCCTTCAACCTGCCCAGCGGGCGCTGCCCCGTCTGCAAGGGCGAGGGCTCCGTGGAGGTGGAGCTGCTGTTCCTCCCGACCGTCGAGGCGCCCTGCACGGCGTGCGGCGGGACGCGGTACAACGACGAGACCCTCGAGGTCACCCTGGGCGGCCGGACGATCGCCGACGTCCTCGCGCTGAGCGTCGCCGATGCGCGCGAGGCCTTCGCCGAGGACCGCGAGGTCGCCCGCCACCTCGACGCGCTGGTGGACGTGGGGCTCGGCTACGTCTCGCTCGGCCAGCCGGCGCCCGAGCTGTCCGGGGGAGAGGCGCAGCGGGTGAAGCTCGCCTCGGAGCTGCGCCGCGCCCAGCGCGGGGACACGCTGTACCTGCTCGACGAGCCGACCTCGGGCCTGCATCCTGCTGACGCCGACCGCCTGCTCGAGCACCTGCAGCACCTGGTCGACGCGGGCAACACGGTGATCGTGGTCGAGCACGACATGCGCGTCGTCGCCGACGCGGACTGGGTCGTGGACCTCGGCCCGGGGGCGGGCCTGGCCGGCGGCTCGGTGGTCGCGACGGGCACTCCGGAGGAGGTCGCGGAGGCCGCGGGAAGCCGGACCGCTCCGTACCTCCGGGCGGCTCTGGACCGGCGCCGCTGAGAGCTCGAGATCCTGTCGGTCCTCTCACCGAAACCTCACCGAAAGCTCTTGTTAACGGTAACATTCGAGGCGGCCCGCCCCCCTGGGCCGGATTTCTCAACGACGAGAGGCCTCACGAATGAGACGACGACTCCCCCTGGCCACCGTGGCGGTGATGGCGCTGACGGCGGGTCTCCTGTCGGTCGGCCCCACGGCCCAGGCCGCCCCCACCACCTCCCTCGACGGCGCGAAGGTGCTCGAGCTCCCGTTCGACGGCTCGCTCGCCGACACCAGCGGGCGCGGGACCGCTCTCGGGATGCAGAAGGGCACCGCCTCCTACGGCACCGGCCTGAACGGCGGGGCGTTCGAGTTCACGGGATCGAACGCGATCTCGCTCGGCACCGCGGCGGCGCTGCAGCCCGCCGATCTCACCGTCTCGTTCTGGTACAAGCCGACCAGCGCGATGACCGGTGAGCAGGTCTTCACCTGGAACAAGACCGCTTACAACTCCGACGGCTGGTACCTCACGTCCGAGGGCGACGGCACTCCGCTCGCCCTCTCGATCGGCCCGTCCGGCGGGCAGCCGTACAAGGTCGCCGTCGAGACCGCCCGCTCCGGCTTCTTCCCCGCCGGCGAGTGGACGCACGTGGTCGCCACGTACGACAAGAGCACCAAGGCCGTCGCCTTCTACCGCAACGGAGTGAAGCAGACCGCCGTCGTCAAGACCGCGCCGTCCTCCTCCGCGTCCGGCGTCCTCGGCTCCGAGTCGACGTCGGTCAAGACCCTCGGCTTCAACGGCCCCCAGTACAACGGCGCACACCTGCGCGGCCTGCTCGACGACTACGCGCTCTACAACGGCGTCGCGACCACCACCGACGTCGTCGCGCTGACGAAGGCCGGGAACCCCTCCTTCGATCCGGCGAGCATCGCCCGGGCCGACCTCGAGCTGGTCGCCCCGCCCACGAGCACCAGCACCGGCTTCACCCTGCCCACCGTCGGCGCGAAGGGGTCCGCCCTCAGCTGGAGCTCCTCCGACCCGGCGACCGTCGCGATCAGCGGAGGCACGGCCGCGGTCACGCCGCCCACCGGCTCCGCGAAGACGGTCGTGCTCACCGGCTCCGCCACCTACGGCGGCAGCGCGGCTGTCACGAAGACCTACACTCTCCAGGTGCAGCCCCGGGGAGTGAAGACGTCGAACTACCTGCTGGAGGCAGGCCTGTCCGACGTCTCCGTGCAGGACCCCTACCTCGAGAACGGGGAGCAGCAGACCGTCGAGTACCTGCTGAGCCTCGATCCCGAGATGTTCCTCTACTCCTTCTACCGCGAGGCCGGGCTCACCCCGACCACCAGCGGCGGATACGGGGGCTGGGAGCGCGAGAACGGCACCCGGTTCCAGGGCCACTTCTTCGGCCACTACCTCTCGGCGCTCTCGCAGGCCTACGCGACCGAGGAGGACGCGGCCACCAAGGCGGCTCTGCTCGCGAAGCTGACCGCCTCCGTCGACGGCCTGAAGAAGGTCCAGGACGCCTACGCGCTGAAGGACCCGGCGAACGCCGGCTACGTCTCGCCGTTCCCGACCCGCTACCTCCCCTCGGGCGGCGACGGCCTGCTCGTCCCCTTCTACAACCTGCACAAGGTGCTCGCGGGCCTCCTCGACGCCCACGACCAGGCGCCCGACGCCGTCTCGCAGAAGGCGCTCGCCGTCGCCGGCGGCTTCGGCAGCTGGATCACCACCTGGGCGGGCCGCCAGGCGAACCCCGGTCAGCTCCTGAACACGGAGTACGGCGGAATGAACGAGGCGCTCTACCGCCTGTACGAGACCACGCACGACCCGGCGCACAAGCGCGCGGCCGAGTACTTCGACGAGACCGCGCTGTTCCAGAAGCTCGCGAACAACGAGGACGTCCTCAACGGGCTCCACGCGAACACGACCATCCCGAAGCTGATCGGCGCGCTGAAGCGCTACCGCGTCTTCACCGACGACCCGGCGCTCTACGCCACGCTCACCGCCACGGAGAAGTCGGACCTGGACATGTACCGCCGTGCCGCCGAGAACTTCTGGCGCATGGTCGACGAGACCCACACCTACGCCAACGGCGGCAACAGCCAGTCCGAGCACTTCCACGCACCCGGCACCCTGTACGAGTACGCCACGAACGGCCAGACCACCGGCTACGGCGAGAACTCGACCTCCGAGGGCTGCAACATCTACAACATGCTCAAGCTCACCCGGGCGCTGTTCCAGGTGACCGAGGACGTGAAGTACGCCGACTTCTACGAGGAGACGTTCATCAACGGCGTCCTCTCGGTGCAGAACCCGGACACCGGCATGGTGACCTACTTCCAGCCGCAGACCGCGGGCTACGCCAAGGTCTTCGGGCACGAGCTCGACGAGTTCTGGTGCGACCACGGCTCGGGCATCGAGAGCTTCACCAAGCTCGGCGACTCGATCTACTTCGAGAAGCCGAAGACCGTCTTCGTGAACCAGTTCCGCTCCTCGGTCCTCCGCTCCTCCGCGAACAACCTCCGGCTGACCCAGACGGCGGACATCCCGAGCACGGACACGGCGACCCTGAGGGTCGAAGCGCTGGCCGGAGGAGCCGTGTCCGCGGACACGACCCTGAAGCTGCGCGTGCCGTCCTGGATCGACGGAGCGCCGACGCTCACCGTGAACGGTGCCGTCCGTGCCGTCACGGCCCAGGCCGGCTACGTCTCGGTCGCCGTCGCCGCCGGTGACGTGCTGACCTGGAAGCTGCCCGCCGCGGTCAGCGCGGTCGCGGACACGGAGAACCCCGACTGGACCGCGTTCCGCTACGGACCGGTGCTGCTGGCGACCGAGCTCAACCGCTCGAACGTCGAGGCGTCCTACGTCGCCGGCGTCCTGGTGCGCATGGGCACGGCCGACAAGTCCGTGAACTCGAACGTCGTCGTCGCGGACTCCGCGGCCTGGAAGTCCGCGGTCCGCGGCAACCTGGTCCGCCTGCCCGACGGCGCGGACGGCAACGGCCGCACGACGATGCGCTTCGGCATGAAGAACGTCGACGCCGCGTCCGCCGCCCGGGTGTTCACTCCGTACTACAGCCTGTACAACGCCCGCTACGCGACCTACATGACCCTGATCGAGCCCGACTCGGCCGCGGCCCAGGCGCTGATCCGGACGCAGAAGGAGCAGCTGCGCGTCGACGAGACGACGATCGACTCCCTCACCTCCTTCGACAACAACAACAGCGAGGCCGACAAGAACTACAAGACCGCGCGGTCCTCGGTGGGGACCTGGCGCGGCGAGGGGTACCGCGACGGCGAGCGCTCGGCGGAGGCGTACTTCCAGTACGACATGATCGTCGACCCGGCTCTGCCGGCGAACTACCTCGGGGTCCGCTACTACGGCGGCGACGCGGGACGCACCTTCGACGTCTACCTCAACGACGTGAAGCTCAAGACCGAGGTGGTCTCGGGAGCGGCCGGAGCGACGAGCTGGTACGTCCAGTACGACCGGATCCCGGCGTCGATCCTCAGCGGTCTCGCCGCGAAGGACAGCTACAAGCGCGACCAGAGCGGGAAGTACGTGCTCGACGCGAAGGGGCAGAAGATCCCCGTCGTCACGGTGCGCTTCCAGGGCACCGGATCCAGCTACGTCGGCGGTGTCTTCGGGGTCTACACGACCGAGTCGACCACCTACGCCGCGGACCCGGAGCTGACGAAGCTCTCCTCCGACGTCGGGACGCTCTCGCCGGCTCTCGCCGCCGGGGTCAGGGACCACACGCTCACGGTGCCGGCCGGCACGACGAGCGTCTCGCTCGACCTCGACCCGGCCGTGCCCAGCGGCCTGGTGAAGGTCGACGGCGTGCTGATCGACGACACCGTCCGCCGCACCGTGCCGCTCGCGGCCTCGGGGACGACGAGCGTGGTCGTCGAGTCGTCGGCGCAGGACCACACGACGACAGCGACCTACCGCCTCTCCATCGTCCGCGCCTCCGCGGCGACGGTACCGACGACCGTGGCGGCCATCAGCCGCTGCGTGGCGGGCAAGGTCGTGGTGACGGTCACCGCTCGGAACGATGCGAAGGTCCCGGCGGGGATCACCCTCGGCTCCGCCTGGGGCTCGAAGGCGTTCACCGGGATCGCTCCCGGGTCGAGCGCCTCGCACGCCTTCACCACCCGCGCCGCCTCGGTGGCCGCGGGCTCGGCGACGGTGACCGCGACGGCGACCGTGGACGGAGCATCGGTGACGACCACGAAGCAGGCCGCGTACTCCGCTCTCACCTGCAGGTGACGTGACGACGACGGCCGCCGGGGCTCGCCCCCGGCGGCCGTCGTCGTCAGTCGGAGGTGCGGTAGAGGCCCCGGAGCAGCCCGATGACCTCGCGCAGGGCGGGCGGCGGGTCGCTCCGGATCCACGCGGCGTGCACGGGGACCGGCGGGGCGTCGCGGACGACCCGGTACGCGAGGCCCTGCCGCCGGTACTGGCTCACCGTCGACTCCGCGGTCACTCCGCGGGCGGAGCCGCTGCTGATCACCGTGAGCCAGTCGTCGACGTCGGTCGTCGGGACGGTGCTCCGCGGCCGGTCGTGCTCGGGCCAGAGATCGAGCCGGGTGCTCCCGGTCCGGTCGTCGAGCGCCAGCGGAGCGGTCGCCACCTGGGCGAGAGTGATCGTGCGCTTCGCGGCGAGCGGGTCGTCGACGGACAGGGCGCAGTAGCGCTTCTCGGTGCCGATCAGAGCCGACTCGACGTCCGCAGGAGCGGATCCGCGCCGCAGGATCGCCAGATCGCTGAGGCCCTCCGCGAGCCCCGCGGTGGGCGTGTTGGAGCGGATCAGCCGCAGCTCGTGGTGGGGGAGCGCGGTCGCCCAGCGGCGCTGGAACTCCTGCGTGTGCTCGCCGAGAGCCGACCAGGCGTAGCCGATCCGGATCGTGTCCGTCCCGGCCGCCGCCTCCTCGCGCAGATCGTCGACGACGGCCAGGACGCGGCGGGCGTGCCGCAGCACCCGCTCACCCGCCGGCGCGAGCTCGACGCTGCGGGTCGTCCGGTGGAGGAGTCTCCGGCCGAGGACGGACTCGAGCGCCGCGACGTTGCGGGAGACCGCCGTCTGGGAGATGCCGAGGTCGATGCCCGCGTCGGTGAAGGTCCCGGCGTCCACGACGCCGACGAACGACCGGAGGTGGCGCAGTTCCAGATCCATGCCCGCATCCTATTCATGCGGATCGCGCATCGATCGGGCCGATGGCGCATTGTGAGCCGGGACCGGACCGCTCGCAGACTTCCGGCATGACGAAGCAGCTCCCCGGAGACGGCCGGACCGTCGGCGCCGCGACCGCCCTCGCGAGCGCCCTCTCGAACCAGCTCGGAGCGGCCTCCGGGACGCTGGCCTTCCCGGTCCTGGGATCCGTCGGGGTGGTCGCCGTCCGGCAGATCGTCGCCGCGCTGATCCTCCTCCCGGTCGTGCGGCCGCGGATCCGCGACCTGACCCGCGCGCAGTGGTGGCCCGTCCTGCTCCTCGCCGTGGTGTTCGGGGCGATGAACCTCACGCTCTACGCGGCCATCGACCGCATCGGGCTCGGGCTGGCGGTCACACTGGAGTTCTGCGGGCCGCTGGCGGTCGCGCTGCTCGGCTCCCGGAGCAGGACCAGCGCGCTCTGCGCCCTCGTCGCGGGAGCGGGCGTCGTCGCGATCGCGGGGCCGAGGCCCTCGTCCGACCAGCTCGGCATCGCGCTCGGTCTCGCGGCCGCCTGCTGCTGGGCCGCGTACATCCTGCTCAACCGGATCATCGGACTCCGTCTGCCCGGAGCGCAGGGGACCGCCACGGCGACCGGGGTCTCCGCCGCCGTCTTCCTGCCCGTCGCCGTCTGGACGCTCGCCACGACGCGCCCGGACGCGGGCACCGTGCTCCTGGCGGTCGGCGCCGGCGTCCTGGCGACGGCGGTCCCGTTCGTGGCGGACGTGATCGCGCTCCGGAGGCTCCCGACGAGCGTCTTCGGGATGCTCATGAGCGTCAATCCCGTCCTGGCCGCCCTCATCGGCACGGCCGTGCTCGGGCAGGACGTCGGCGCGGCCGGATGGATCGGCATCGCCCTCATCGTCACCGCGAACGCCGCGGTGCTCCGGCGGGGTCGTCGCGCGCGGTGACGTCGGCGGTGGGTAGAGCGAGATGCGATCCCGTCCGAGCGCTGCCGCTGTGCGTTACCTGTTCGTTATGAAAAAGGCGCCTACACGACCAAACCAGGGACACCCTGGGAAACGGCAGGTCGCGGGAGAAAACTCTCCTCCATGAACCAGACAGCGGCACCCGTGCGCGAGCATCGAGCTCTCTACTTCCTGCTCGCCGCCTTCGCGGGCATCGTCACGGGCGGAGTCCTCCTCGCCGTCGCCGAGCTCATCGCCCTCGCGGTCGCCCGCACCGCGAGCCCCGTGCTCGCCCTCGGTGCCTTCATCGTCGACATCGTCCCGCGCCCGCTCAAGGAGTTCGCGATCGAGACGTTCGGCGAGAACGACAAGACCTTCCTGCTCGGCAGCGTGGGCGCCGCGGTCGTCGTCGCCGCCGCGATCGCCGGAGTGCTCCAGCTGGTCCGCCCGCCGCTCGGCCAGGTGCTGCTCGTGATCGCCGGCGGTCTCTCGATCGCCGCCATCGTGACCCGCACGGGAGCGTCGCCGCTCGCCGCGGTGCCCACGCTGGTCGGACTCGTCGTCGCCGTCGTCGTCATGCACCTCCTCTTCACGCGCCTCCGCGGCTGGCGTGCGGCCCGGGCCTCGGAGGCCCGGGGAACATCCTCCGAGGCTCGCCCGGGCGCCCTCGAGCGCCGCGGCTTCTTCCGCATCGCACTGATCTCCGCCGTCGGCGCGGCCGTCGTCGGCACCGGTGCCCGACTGGTCAACGCGGCGACGTCCTCCCTCGCCGGCGTCCGCGACGCCCTGCGTCTGCCGTCCCCGCGCAGCACCGTCTCGGTCCCCGCGGGCGCCGAGCTCGACATCGAGGGCATCACCCCGCTCTACACGCCGAACGCCGACTTCTACCGCGTCGACACCGCCCTCACCGTGCCCAACCTGGACCCGTCGGCGTGGTCGCTGAAGATCACCGGCATGGTCGACCGCGAGGTGACGCTGAACCTCCAGCAGATCTTCGACATGGGCCTCGACGAGTACGGCATCACCCTCACCTGCGTCTCGAACCAGGTCGGCGGCAACCTCGTCGGCAACGCCAAGTGGCTCGGCGTCCCCCTGCGCGACGTGCTCGCGATGGCCGGCGTGCAGAGCGGTGCCGACATGCTCCTCTCCACCAGCAGCGACGGCTACACGGCGTCCACCCCGATCTCCGCGGTCACCGACGAGAACCTCGACGCGATCCTCGCCGTCGGCATGAACGGCGAGCCCCTCCCGTTCGAGCACGGCTTCCCGGTGCGGATGATCGTGCCCGGCCTCTACGGCTACGTCTCGGCCACCAAGTGGCTCACCGAGCTCAAGGTCACCACCTTCGAGGCCGACCAGGCCTACTGGACCCCGCGCGGCTACTCCGCCGAGGCCCCCATCAAGATGTCCTCGCGGATCGACACCCCGCGGATCGGCGTCCCCGTCACGTCGGGCGCGCTCAAGATCGCGGGCGTCGCCTGGGCGCAGAGCATCGGCATCGACAAGGTCGAGGTGAGCATCGACAACGGCGACTGGCAGGAGGCGACGCTCTCGACCCCGGTCAACCTCGACACCTGGGTGCAGTGGTTCGTCGACTGGGACGCCCAGCCGGGCTCGCACTACGTCGCCGTCCGCGCGGTCGACAAGAACGGCATGGTCCAGATCGAGGACCGCGCGCCGGTCGCGCCCGACGGCTCCTCCGGCTGGCAGCGCACGCTCATCAACGTCACCTGACGCCCACCGGAGGCGCCGATCCCCGCCGGGTCGGCGCCTCCGGTGCGTCCGGGGGGCGTTGCCGGGGGCGACGCGCGAGGCTCCGCGGCACGACCCGGCCCGGAGCGCAAGCCTCCGCGGCGGCGCGGCCCGCGAGGAGGCGCCGCTCTAGCCTTCGAGGGTGCGCTCCCGGCTCCTCCACCTCCGCGAATCCTTCTGGTTCCTCCCGGCCCTGTTCGGCGTCCTCGCCGTCGGGCTGGCGCTGGGACTGGTCGAGGTCGACCACTTGCTGGTCCGCGCCGGCGTCAGCGACATCCCGCTGATCGAGGACCTGTCGCCGACCGGCGGCCGGGCGATCCTCTCGGCGATCGGCGGGACGATGCTCGGCGTCGCCGCGACCTCGTTCTCGATCACGATCTCGGTGCTGGCGACCACGTCCTCCGCCTACGGGCCCCGGCTGGTCCGCAACTTCATGGCCGATCGCGGCAACCAGGTCGTCCTGGCGGTGCTCACCTCGACGTTCCTCTACTCGCTGATCGTGCTGCGCGCGGTGCACACGGAGGAGGACGCGTCGCTGACGTTCGTGCCGGTGGTGGCCGTCTCGTTCTCGGTGCTGCTCGCGGTGGGCGACGTCGCGGTGCTCGTCTACTTCATCCACCACATCGCGCTGTCGGTGCAGGTGACGACGCTGCAGCAGCGGGTCCTCGGCGAGCTCGTCGACGTGATCGAGCGGCTGCATCCGGAGGACGGGGAGGAGCCGGTGGACGCGGACGAGGCCTCGCTCGCGGAGGAGGCCCAGCCGCCGGGGCGCGAGACGGTCGTGCTGCGAGCGGTGCGGGGCGGCTACGTCGAGCAGCTCGAGATCGAGCGGCTGGTCGCCCTGGCCCGCCGCGGCGACGCGCGGCTCCAGGTGCTCGCGCTGCCCGGCGACCACGTCCTCGTCGGCGACCCGGTGCTCGAGGTCCTCGAGGGGTCGGTCGCCCAGGAGGAGGCGGTCGCCGCGGTCGTCGTCGCCGACGCGCGGACCCCGCACCAGGACCTCCGCTACGCCGTCCAGCAGGTGGTCGAGATCGGAGTCCGCGGGCTCGCGACCGGCACGAACGACCCGTACACCGCGGTCGGCGCCGTCGAGGCCCTGACCAGCGCGCTGGTCGACCTCTGCGGCCGGCCGGAGGCGCGGGGCCGCTACCCCGACGCCGACGGAGTCGTGCGGCTGCTCGTTCCGTGGCCCCGTGCGGGCGAGCTGCTGGCCGACGTGTTCCTCGCCCTGCGCTCCTACGCGATGGAGCAGCCGCTCGTCGTCCGCGCCGGCGTGCGCCTCGCCGAGCGGCTCGCGGTCGTCGCCCGCGGCGGGACCCGCGTCGAGCTGCACCGCCAGGTCCGGGCGTTCGCGGACGCCCACGCCGCCGCCGACGGCGACGCCCTCGAGGCGCCGGCCCTGCGCGCGTCGCTCGCCGCGCTCGAGGCGCGCCTCGCAGCCTGACGCGCGGGCGGTCCGGTGCTCCGGGAGGACACGTCGGCCGTGGAGTGCTCGAATCGATTCGAGTAGGCTCGGCGCATGACAGAGAACACCACTGAGCTGCGTGTGGGGGTCGTCGGCCTCGGCTTCGCCGGCACCACCCACCTCGACGCCTTCCAGTCCTTGCCCGGCGCCCGCGTCGTCGCGCTCGCCGGCCAGGAGGAGGCGCGCCTGCACGAACTCGGCGCGACCCGCGGCGTCCCCGACCTCTCCGCCGACTGGGAGGACCTGGTCGCCCGCGACGACGTCGACGTCGTCTCCATCGGAGTCCCGAACCACCTGCACCACCCGATCGCCGTGGCCGCGCTCGCGAGCGGCAAGCACGTCTTCTGCGAGAAGCCGCTCGCCACCACCGCCGAGCTGGCGGCCGAGATGGTCGAGGCCGCCCGCGCGAACGACCGCGTGCTCGAGATCGCCTACAACCACCGCCGCCGCGCCGACGTCGCCTTCCTCCGCGACTACCTCGACGACGCGCCGCTCGGCGACGTCTACCACGCCCGCGCGAGCTGGCAGCGGCGCACCGGCATCCCCGGCATCGGCTCCTGGTTCACCAGCAAGGAGCTCGCCGGCGGCGGCCCGCTGATCGACCTCGGCTCCCACGTGCTCGACATCGCGCTGCACCTGCTCGACGAGCCGCGCGTCACCAGTGTCTCGGCCGTCGCGTACGGCGAGATCGGCCGCTCCGGCCGCGGCGGGCGCCCCCACGGCGTCGCCGCCACCGGCACCCACGCGTTCGAGGTGGAGGACTTCTCCAGTGCCCTGCTGCGCCTCGACAACGGACGCTCGCTCCAGCTCGACGCGTCCTGGGCGAGCTACTCGAAGGTCCACGAGGACATCGAGGTCGAGCTGCTCGGCTCGGCCGGAGGCGCGCGCCTCCACATCGCCGACTACGCCACGGAGGGGACGCTCACCCTCTACTCCGAGGTCGCCGGAGCGCCGACCGTCTCGCACCCCGACGTGAAGGTCCCCGCCGGGCACCACCGCTCCGTCATCGCCGAGTTCCTGGAGGCGATCGCCTCGGGAGCCGACGCGCCCGCGGGCGGCCCCCGCTACTCCGGCCACTACGGCGAGTACGCGCTGCACCGCAGCCGGGTGGTCGACGCGATCTACCGCTCCGCCGCCGAGAAGAAGGAGGTGGCGGTCGCATGAGCGCCCCGATCGAGGTCCTCGTCTGGAACGAGTTCCGCCACGAGACCCGCGGCGACGAGACCGTGCTGCGCCACTACCCCGACGGCATCCACCGCGTGATCGCGGACGGGCTCGCGGAGTCGCTCGGCGACGCCGTCTCGGTGCGCACCGCGACGCTCCCCGAGCCCGAGCACGGTCTCACCGAGGAGGCGCTCGCGAAGACGGACGTGCTGCTGTGGTGGGGGCACATCGCGCACGAGGAGGTGTCGGACGAGGTCGTCCAGCGCGTGCTGCGGCACGTGCAGGAGGGGATGGGGATCCTGGTCCTGCACTCGGGCCACTACTCGTCGATCTTCAGGGCGCTGATGGGCACGACCTGCTCGCTGAAGTGGCGCAACGACCGCGACCGCGAGCTGGTCTGGACGATCGCGCCCACGCATCCGATCGCCGAGGGCGTGCCCAGCCCGCTGATCATCCCCGAGCAGGAGATGTACGGCGAGTACTTCGACATCCCGGTGCCGGAGGAGACGGTGTTCCTGTCGACGTTCACCGGCGGCGAGGTGTTCCGCTCCGGAGTGACCTACACTCGCGGCCTCGGCAAGGTCTTCTACTTCTCGCCCGGCGACCAGGACTACCCCGTCTACCACCACCCGGACATCCGGCGCGTGCTGGCGAACGCCGTCCGCTGGGCCCGGCCGACCCGCCCGCGCACGCCCCTCACGGCCGACCACCACCCCCGGGGCTGGTTCGAGTCCTGACGCCCCTCCGCGAGATGCCACCTGTGACGGCGACACGCCGCGTCCGGGCGTCGTAGGTGGCATCTCGCGGGAGGTACTGGGGGGATGCAGGAGGCGGAGGGGCGCGAGCCGGACGAGGTGCGGCGGTACGGGGAGGCACCCGAGCAGCTCGTGGAGGTGTTCCGGGCAGCGGCCCGTGCAGGCGGTACTGCGCGCGGGCCGGTCGTGCTCCTGCACGGCGGATTCTGGCGCGCGCGGTGGGACCGGTTGCACGCCCGGCCGCTCGCTGCGGCGCTGGCCGACCGCGGGCACGACGTGATCCTCCCCGAGTACCGGCGGGTCGGCGACGAGGGCGGAGGCTGGCCGGGCACCGGCGAGGACGTCCTGACCGTGCTCGCGGCGCTCCCGGCACTGCTGCCCGACGCCGGACCGGTCACCCTCGTCGGCCACTCCGCCGGCGGCCACCTCGCCGTCTGGTCGCAGGCCGCCCGTCCGTCCCCGCACGTCGCGGCCGTGGTGGCGCTGGCGGGCGTGCTCGACCTGGCCGCCGCCTCCGCCGACCGCCTGAGCGATGACGCCGTCGGGGAGCTCCTCGGCGGCGACCTCAGGCTGCTCCCGGGCGCCGACCCCGCGCAGCTGCCCCCGCCGCCGCAGCCGACCACGCTGATCCACGGCGTCCTCGACGAGGACGTCCCCGTCGAGTACAGCCGCCGCTACTCCGCCCGGCACCGCTCGGTGAGCCTGCACGAGCTCGCCGACGCCGGCCACCTCGACCTCGTCGACCCGGCCGGCCCCGCCTTCACCGCGCTCGTCGCCGCCCTCGCGTGAGTCCCCGAGCGCTCACCGCTCGCGAGATGCCACCTGTGACGGCGACACGCCGCGCACGGCCGTCACAGGTGGCATCTCGCGGAGGGGAGGGGGCGGGGCGGGAACAGGCGCGCTAGAGGACCGGCGGGTACAGGAAGAGCGGGACCTGCGCGGTGGGGAAGGTGCGGGTCACGTAGCTGTGCTTGCCGCCGTAGTTGTACTCCTCCAGGAGCACGGTGCCGTCGTCGTTCACCTTCTGCACGTACGAGACGTGGTTGTAGGTCCACCACGCGACGCAGCCGACGATCGGGACGCTGCTGGTCGCCCAGCCCTTCGCGGCCCAGTTGTCGGGCCACTCGTAGGCGCTGCCGCCCAGGGGAGTGATATTGCCCCAGGTGTACTTCCACGGGGCGGAGGTGCGGCCGGCGTCGCGGTTGAGGCGCCAGGCCACGAAGTCGACGCACTCGCGGTAGTAGTAGCCGAGCGGCGAGAGTCCGCCGCCGTCGTCGTCGATGGTCTCGTAGGGCCACGGGTAGTCGTCGCCGACCGCGCGGGTCTGCACGGTCGAGAACTCGCCGCCGTTCGATCCGGAGAGCACGGCCGCCTGGCGGCTGGCCTCGTCGAGCTGCGCCTGGGTCGGCGCGGCGAAGGCGTCGCGGACGGCGGTCTGGCCGGCGGCGTCGGAGGAGACGGTGAGGTTCTGGAGGCCGACCCGGTTCGCGGCGGCGCGACCGGTCGCGGTGGCGGAGGAGCTGCGGGCGCCGTACGCGGGGATCGCGGCGGTGGCGAAGAGGCCGCCGACCACCGAGAAGGTGCCGAAGGCCAGGGCGCGGCGGCTGAGGCCGCGGGCCCGGGCGGGCTCGGCGGCGCGGGGAGCGACGGGGCGGGAGGCGGACGCGCGGCGCGGTGAGGCCGGGATCGACCGTGAGGCGGGGGAGGCGACAGCGGGGACCTCGACGGAGACGGTCGGAGCGGTCGCCACGGGGGCCGCGGCGTCGACGGCGGTGGAAGCGGTGCCCGCGGACTCGTCAGCGCCCGCGGAGTCGTCAGCGCCGGCGGAGTCGTCGGTACCCGCGGAAGGGGTGGAGTCGTCCGATCCGCTGCCCTCGACCGCAGTGCCGGCGGTCGCCGCGCCCGTCTCCGCCTCCGCCCGGGCCGCACGGCGCTCGGCCTCGCGGGCCTCGCGCCGGGTCAGGGGTGCAGTGGTCGGGGTGCCGGCACTCTCCTCAGGGGTGGGAATGCCTGGCTTCGACACGCGTGCGTTCTCCTCGGGTGACGGTGGTGACGGGGGTCGGGGCCGGTGGGGGATCCGGCGACGAGCCACTCTAGCCCGAGGCCCGCGGATAACGGAACGATCACGACGGATCCGGCACGGATGCTCCGACCGCTCGCGCCCGTGCGGTGCCAGGATGGGGCGCAACCGGGAAGGAGCTCCTCATGACCGCACCCACCCCCACCGGACCCGTCCTCGTCGGCATCGTCGACGGCCAGCGACCCGAGGTCCTGCGCACCGCCGCCCGCGTCGCCGCCGACGCCGGAGCCGCTCTGCTGCTCGTGTCGGTCTCGGCCGATCCGTACCTCGTCGGCGAGTACGTCGATCCGATGACCGGCGGCATCCCGCTCGGCTTCGTCGGAGCCGCGGCCGACCGCGGCGAGGGCCCGACCCTCCCGCCCGGGCTCCGCGAGACGGTCGAGCACGAGCTGGACGGCAGCACCGTGCAGTGGTCGCTGCGCGCCGCGCGGGGCGAGCCCGCCCTGGCGCTCGCCGAGGTCGCCGAGGAGGTCGACGCTCGGATGATCGTGGTCGGCACCCGCGACGCGGGCGTGCTCGCGAGCATCGCCGAGTTCCTCAGCGGGAGCGTCGCCGCCCACCTCGCGCACCGCCAGCACCGCCCCGTGCTCGTCGTCCCGCGCGCCGACCGCGACCCGTCGCGCCCGGCGCCCTGGGACCTCGCGGAGTGACGCGACCCCTCCACCTGCGCCCCTCCGCGATCCTCCTGGTCGCGGCGGGCGGTGCCGTCGGCACGGCTGCCCGCGCCGCGATCGGTGCCGCACTGTCTCCGCTGGGCGTCGTGCCGGTCGCGACGCTCGCCGTGAACCTGCCGGGCGCGTTCCTCCTGGGCCTCCTGCTCGAGGCGCTGGCGCGGCGCGGGCCGGACGACGGCGGGCGCCGCACCCTGCGCCTCCTGCTCGGCACCGGCGTGCTGGGCGGATTCACCACCTACAGCACCTTCTCGCTCGACACGGTCGCGCTGCTCGAGGGCGGCCACGTCGCCGAGTACCTGCTCTACACCGGCGGCACGCTCGTGCTGGGCGTGCTCGCCGCCGCTCTGGGCATCGCGGTCGCGGGGCGGCGGAGGACGGCGGCGTGACGCCCGGCCTGCTGCTCGCGGTCGCGCTCGCGGGCGGCGTCGGAGCGGCCGCACGGCTCGTCGTCGACGGGGTCGCGCGGTCGCTCGTGCCGACGCGCTGGCCGGTCGGCACCGCGCTGATCAACGTGAGCGGGTCGCTGCTGCTCGGAGTCGTCACCGGGCTCGTGCTGGCCGGCGTCCTCGACCCGGTGTGGCGGGCCGTGCTCGGGACGGGCGTGCTCGGCGGCTTCACCACGTTCAGCACGGCGAGCGTCGAGACCGCGCGGCTGCTGCTCGACCGGCGCTGGGCGGCCGGGCTGGGGTACGGCGTCGGCACGGCGGCGCTCGCCGTCGCAGCGGCGGCCGCGGGTCTCGCGCTGACGGGCGTCCGCTTCTCCTGAGCCGCGCCGGGCGGCCGGTCGGCGCTCGGCCGCTCGCCGACCGGCCCCGCAGCCCGCCCGTGCCCGCCCCGTCGACCCGGCCCCGTCACTCCGGATCCCCCCGCTCACGGGGCAGGCGCCCGCCCCTGCCCGCGAGCTGACGCGGATCCCCGCGCGACGCCCCCCGGTCGAGGGACGGCTCGACCTCCGGCGCATGGGTGAAGATGGGCGGATGACATCCGCGGGGGGCGTTCCGGAGCTCAGGCTGGCCGTCGTCGACGACCAGCCCCTCTACCGGCACATGCTGTCGTCGCTGCTGCGCTCGGTGCCGGGCGTGCGGAGCGTCGTGGAGGCCGGATCGGCCACGGAGGCGCGGTCGGTGCTGCGGCCCGCGGAGCTCGACGTGGCGATCCTCGACATCGAGCTCGGCGACGGGGACGGCATCGAGCTCGGGCGCCGGCTGCGGTCCACCGCGCCCGAGCTGGGCGTCGTCCTGCTCTCGGCCGTCGACGCGATGCACCGCTTCCTCCGCCTCGACCGCGCCGAGGCCCGCGGCTGGAGCTACCTCTCGAAGACCTCCTCCCTCTCCGCCCCCGCCCTGCTCGCCTCCGTCCGCGCCACGGCCGACGGCCGCACCGTGCTCGACCCGGCACTGGTCGCCGCCCGCGCCGCCCGCCGCGACTCCCCGGTCGCCGCGCTGAGTCCGCGCCAGTACGAGGTGCTCTCCGGTCTCGCGTCGGGACTGACCAACGCCGCGATCGGCGAGAGCCTGGGCATCGCGGTCCGCTCGGTCGACAACCACGTCAACGCCGTCTACGCGGCCCTCGGGGTCCGCTCGGACGGCGAGCGCAACCCGCGGGTCGACGCGACGCTCCTCTTCCTCGAGTACACCGGATGAGCACCGGCCCGAGCGACGCGCACGAGGACAACCGCATCGTCCTCGGAGCGATGGCCCTCCTCGGCGGCGTCCTCTCGCTGCTGGCCGCGCTCCAGGCCGTCTTCGCGCTCGGGATGCTGTCGCGGACGCTGCGGGGCGTCGATCCGGGCCCGCTGCTCGACGTCACGACGCGCGTGCTGGTCAACGTGTCGACGATCGGGCTCGCGATCGCGCTGGTCGCGGTGCTGCGCCCCGAGCGCTCGTCGGGCGGCGCTCGCGTGGCCCGGACGGCGGTGATCGCGGTGGGGATGGGACTCGTCCGCTGCTGCCTCCAGGTGCTGACCGGCGTCTACCCGGTCTCGGCCCTCCCCGCTCTCGCGGTCGAGCTGGTCGTCGGATCCACGGTGATCGCGCTGATCACCGCCTACGGCTACCTGCTCGTGCGCTCGGCGCGGCGGGTGCGCGAGAAGGAGCGGGAGCACGCCCGCGCCTCCGTGCAGGCGCTCGAGGCGGTGCAGGCCCTGCAGCGGGAGGAGCTGCGGGTGCGGCGCGACGTCGCGCAGAGCCTGCACGGCGGCCTCCAGAACGGCCTCGTGGTGCTGACCGCCGAGCTGCACGCGGTCGCGAGCACGGCGGACGAGGCGGCGTCGGACCGGCTGCTCGCCATCGCCGCGCGGCTCGACCGGCTCCGCGAGGACGAGGTGCGCGCGGTCGGCCACGCCCTCTACCCGGTCGAGATCGACCACGGCCTGGTCCCCGCCGTCCGCGACCTCGTCGCGCGCCTCCCTCCCGAGATCGCGGTCGACCTCGACCTCGGGCGCATCGCGGCGCTCGCCGCGGAGGGCGCCGAGCCGCCGCTCGAGCAGCGGATGCTCCTGGTCCGGTTCCTGGAGGAGGCGGTCACCAACGCGCTGAAGCACGGCGGCGCCTCCTCGCTGCGGGTGCGCGGCGCCGAGGAGGCGGGCGTCGTGGTGCTCACCCTCGACGACGACGGCCGCGGAATCGCCGAGGACGCGACGCGCTCGGGCCTGGCGCGGCTGGAGCGGCAGCTCGCGGTCTACGGGGGCTCGCTGGAGCTCTCGGACTCGCCCGTGCTCGCGGGGGCGCGGCTGCGGGCGCGGCTCCCGCTGTCCGGCGCGGCGCCCGGCGGGAACGTCGGTCGGGCGGAGTAGCGCAACGGGCGCTCAGGCCGTCCCTCGCGTCGAGCACCGGGTGGCCCGAGGGACGGATCCACGCCGGACAGCGAGCCGTCTCCTCGGGCCCGCCCCTCACGCCGGGTAGACCAGCAGGTCCTCCGGGGCGACGGTGAAGCCCGCCTCGCGGCCGGGCGCGAGGTCGAGCCGGGCCGCGTCGGCCGCCGGGACGTCGGCGGTCAGGAGCGCGCTGCGCACCCGCACCGCGTCGCCCCGCTGCTCCACGTCGGTGATCACGGACCGGAGGCCCCCGTCGCCGACGGAGACGGCGGAGGGACGGAGCGCGGCGAGCACCGCGGCGCCGACCGCGACCGGCTCGGCCGCGACTCCGGACAGCTCGCGCCCGTCGGCGGTGCGCAGACCCGACCCGGTGCGGACGCCCTCGAGCAGCTCGAGCCCGGCGAGCTCGGCGGTGAACGCGGTGCGCGGGCGCGTGAGGACGCGGGCGGTCGGCCCCTCCTCCACCACGCGGCCGCCGTGCAGCACCAGCACCCGGTCGGAGAGGGTCCAGGCGTCGAGCACGTCGTGGGTGACCACGATCGCCGAGCGGTCGGCGAGCACCTCGCGGAGCATCCGGCGGAGGACCGGGGCGGTCCGGGCGTCGACCGCGGCCAGCGGCTCGTCGAGCAGCAGGAGGCGCGGGTCGGTCGCGAGGGCCCGGGCGAGGGCGACCCGCTGGGCCTGCCCGCCGGAGAGGCTCCCCGGGCGCCGGTCGGCCAGGTCGGCCACGCCCGCGGCCGCCAGCTCGCGCTCGGCCCGCTCGCGGGACCGCGCCCGCCCGGCGCCGGCGCTGCGCGGACCGAACGCCGTGTTCTCCCGCACGCTCAGGTGCGGGAACAGCAGCGGATCCTGCGCCAGCAGGGCGACGGGGCGGCGGTGCGGAGGAGTCCAGCGATGGTCGTCGAAGAGCAGCTCGCCGCCGGCGGTCGCCCGCCCGGAGTCGGCGCGGACGAGGCCGGCGATCAGCTCGAGCACGGTCGACTTGCCCGCGCCGTTCGGCCCGAGCAGCGCGATCGTCTCGCCCTCGGCCACGTCGATCAGCACGTCGATCCCGCGTTCCGCGAGCCGCGCCTCCAGCAGCAGGCTCACCGCGGCACCCCCCGGGCGGAGCGGCCGTGCGCGAGCCCGATCACGAGCACCGCGACCACCACGAGCACCAGCGCGAGGGCGACGGCCGCGTCCGGATCGCTCTCCCGCTGCAGGTAGATCTCGAGCGGGAGGGTGCGCGTCGTGCCCTCGAGGCTCCCGGCGAAGGTCAGCGTCGCCCCGAACTCGCCGAGCGCCCGCGCGAACGAGAGGATCGCGCCCGAGGCGAGGCCCGGCAGGATCAGCGGCAGCGTGATCCGCCGGAGCACCGTCCCGGGGGACGCGCCGAGCGTCGCGGCGACCGACTCGTACCGCGCGCCGGCGCTGCGCAGCGCGCCCTCGAGCGTCAGCACCAGGAACGGCAGGGCCACGAAGGTCTGCGCGATCACGACGGCGGTGGTCGAGAACGCGATGCGGACGCCGAGGGCCTCCAGCGCGCCGCCGAGCAGGCCCATCCGCCCGAAGGTGAAGAGCAGCGCCAGCCCGCCGACCACCGGCGGCAGCACCAGCGGCAGCAGCACCAGCGAGCGGAGCAGGCGCTGGCCGGGGAACGCCGTGCGGGCGAGCACCAGGGCCATCGGGGTCCCGAGCAGCAGGCACAGCAGGGTCGCGACGGCGGAGGTGCGCAGGCTCAGCAGGAGCGCGGCGACGGAGGAGTCGGAGGTGATCAGCGGCAGGAACTGCGGCCAGTCGACGCGGGCGAGGATCGCGACGAGCGGGAGCAGCACCAGCAGGGCGCCGAGCGCGGCGACCGCCACGACCCAGCGCGGCAGGCCGGACCCGGTGCGCATCAGCCGCGGGCGAGCGGCGTCTCGACGATGACCGTGGTCGCCTTGACCACCGCCACCGCGGGAGACCCGGGCTCGAGCCCGAGCTCGCGGACCGCCTCGCTGCTCATCAGCGAGACCACGCGGTGCGGACCGCACTGCAGCTCGACCTGCGCCATCACGGTGTCCATCACGATGCCGGTGACGATCCCGACGAAGCGGTTGCGGGCCGAGCGCGCGACCGGGGAGGGATCCTCCGGCAGGACGGCGTTCGCGCGGGCGAGCCGGGCGACCTCGAGGCCGTCGACGACGCGCCTCCCGGACGCGTCCTTCGCGCTCTCGAGCGTCCCGTTCTCGATCCAGCGCCGCAGCGTGTCGTCGCTCACGCCGAGCGCGGCGGCGGCGTCCCTGATCCGTATCTGCGGCATGCCGTCGATCCTACGTCCGCGCCTGCGCTCGCGCCCTGCCTGCGAGATGCCACTTCGGTACGCCTTGTGCGGCGTGTCGCGTACCGAAGCGGCATCTCGCGGAGGGGGGAGAGCGCGGCGCGGAGGCACGGACGCTGGGGAGCCCGGGCTTCGCGCGCAACCTCCTGGAGGGACGGCGGGAGCGCGACGCACGCTGGGGGACGACGACACAGGAGGCGGCATGCGCGCGATGGTCTACCGGGGCCCCTACAAGGTCCGCGTGGAGGAGAAGGACCGGCCGAGGATCGAGCACCCGAACGACGCGATCGTCCGGGTGACGATGGCGGCGATCTGCGGATCCGACCTGCACCTCTACCACGGGCTGCTCCCGGACACCCGGATCGGCCACACCTTCGGCCACGAGTTCATCGGCGTGGTCGACGAGGTCGGCTCGTCGGTGCAGAACCTCAGCGTCGGCGACACCGTGATGGTCCCGTTCACCATCTACTGCGGCTCCTGCTGGTTCTGCTCCCGCGGCCTCTACTCCAACTGCCACAACGTGAATCCGAACGCCACCGCGATCGGCGGCATCTACGGCTACTCGCACTCGGCGGGCGGCTACGACGGCGGGCAGGCCGAGTACGTGCGCGTCCCGTTCGCCGACGTGGGCCCGACGAAGATCCCCGAGTGGCTGCCGCACGAGGACGCCCTGATGCTCACCGACGCCTTCTCGACCGGCTACTTCGGCGCGCAGCTCGGCGACATCGTCGAGGGCGACACGGTCGTGGTGCTCGGAGCCGGACCGGTCGGCCTGGCCGCCGCGCGCTCCGCCTGGCTGATGGGCGCCGGCCGAGTAATCGTCGTCGACCAGATCGACTACCGCCTCGCCAAGGCCCGCGACTTCGCCTTCGCCGAGACCATCGACTACACCGAGGAGGACGACCTGATCGTCACCCTCAAGAAGACCACCGGCGGGCTCGGCGCCGACGTCGTGATCGACGCGGTCGGTGCGGAGGCCGACGGGAACCTCCTCCAGCACGTCACCGGCGCGACGCTCAAGCTGCAGGGCGGCTCGCCGATCGCGCTGAACTGGGCGATCGACGGCATCCGCAAGGGCGGCACCGTCTCGGTGATGGGCGCCTACGGTCCGCTCGCGAGCGCCGTCAAGTTCGGCGACGCCGTCAACAAGGGCCTCACGCTGCGGATGAACCAGGCCCCCGTCACCCGGCAGTGGCCGCGCCTGTTCGAGCACATCCGGGCCGGGCACATCACGCCCAGCGGCCTGATCACGCACCGCATCCCGCTCGAGCACATCGCCGAGGGGTACCACCTGTTCTCGTCCAAGCTCGACGGCTGCATCAAGACCGTCGTCGTCCCGTAGGAGGATCCCGTGCCGTACACCGCCGACCGCCCCGTCCGCGTGCCGACCGCCGAGGAGCTGCGCGCCCGCATCCCGGGCTGGGGCGCCGACCTCGACCCCGCCGACCGGCCCGCGTTCCCGCGCGAGCGCAGCGACCTGGTCTCGGGCGCGCACTGGGAGCGTCCGGAGAGGATGCGGTCGCACGGCCGTCGCGAGAAGAGCATCGAGCACCTCGAGCTGCCCGCCGTCTTCGGCACGGCCCAGCCCCTCCACGGGATCTCGGGCGCGATCCGCCGCTACGCCTACGACCGGTTCAGCGAGGGGCGCCACGCGCACAGGCTGCTGCTCGTGCTGGGCGACCGGGTGGAGTCGACGGGAGCCCACCTCCGCTCGCTGCTCACGGCCCGGCCGGACGATCCGATCACCGAGTCCGGCGTGCCGGCCGAGGCGCACGCGCATCCGATCGCCTCGCGCCGCGGCCGGACCGACGTGCGCCACCAGGTCCTCGACCCGCTGCTCGTCGGCGGTCCCTGGGTCCTCGCGGCCCTCGGCGCCGTGGCCGTCGCCCGCCGCCTCCTCCGCTGACGCCCGATCCCCCTCCTCGCGAGAGGCCGCTTCGGTACGCCTCCGTCGGGGTGTCGCGTACCTGAGCGGCGTCTCGCGGAGGGGACGGGGGTCAGCGGCTGCGGGGCGCGGCGCCGGCTGTCGGCGCGGTGCGGGTGTCGACGCTCGCCGTGAGTGCCGCGGAGTAGCCGGACGCCGGGCTGCCGGACATCGTCGCGAGCTGCAGGGTCCCGCCGTCGTCGCCGAAGACGGAGTCGGACTCCAGGCGGACCCGGGCGAGGTTCGCGGCCGAGCCCGCGTAGGCGTCGAGGGCGTAGACCGCGGTGCACGCCTCCTCCTGCAGGGCGACCTGCGAGGTCGCGATCGCGTTCGCCGCGCCGGTGATCGAGTCGACTCCCGGGTACACCTCGAAGTGGATGTGCGGCCAGCGGCCGGAGTAGCAGGCCGGGACGATCGAGGCGAAGGAGACGACGCCCGACGCGTCGGCGACCTGCACGCCGCGGAGGTACGTCTCGTCCTCGACGCCGCTGGAGTACATCGAGTAGTCGCCGTTCGCGTCGCAGTGCCAGACGTACACGGCGGCTCCGGCGAACGGCACGCCCCCGTCCGCCGCGTCGAGGATCGTCAGAGTGAGCGCGAGGGGGACTCCGTCGGCCGTCGCGCCGCCGCCGATGCTGGTGCGCAGGTCGCTGCGGACGATCCCGGAGCGCTCGAGGACGTCGACCCCGTTCGAGCCGTCGCCCGGGTAGGGGCCGGCCGTCTCGTCGGGGATCTCGTCGGCGACCGCGGTGGCGGTCCCGGCCGGGGCGGTCGCTGCGGCGGAGGAGGAGGAGGCCGAGGAGGCGGAGGCGGATCCCGAGCCTCCGGTGGCGCACGCCGCGAGCCCGAGGGTCGCCGCCCCCGCGCCGACCAGCGTCAGCACGCCGCGCCGCGAGAAGAGGGTCCCCACGTCGAACGGGAGGCCCTGGTCGACCACCTCCTCCTCGGGGCGGTCGAGCCGGCGGCCCTCGTAGGCCGGTCCGTCGGGCGTGCTGCGGGGCTCCGGAATGCGGGTCATGGTCGTGCTCCTCGTCGATCGTGGTGTCCGTCGCGAGCGACTCTGGCGGCCGAGGCTCTGCGCCTCCGATGACCGTCCTACGACCCTCCTCTGAGGCTCCTACGACCCTCCTCCGACCGACCTGCCGAGCGTCCTGCGGCCGTCCTCCGATGCCGCGACGCCTCTCAGGGCGCCCCGAACCCGGCCGCCGCGAGCACCGCGCGCCCGGCGTCGGAGGCGACGTACGCGACGAAGGCCGCCGCCGTGGCCGGGTCGCCCGCTCCGGTCAGTGCCGCGATCGGGTAGGTGTTCACCGCCTCCGAGGCCTCGGCGAACGGGATGCCGGTGACCGAGCCCGCGGCCCCGCGCACGTCCGTCGCGTAGACGAGCCCGGCGTCCGCCTCGCCCGAGGACACCTTGCCGAGCACGTCGGTGACCGACGACTCCTCGCTCACAGGGGAGAGGTCGATCCCGGCGGCCTGCTCGACCGCGACGGCCGCTGCTCCGCACGGCACCTGCGGCGCGCAGACGACGGTGGCGGTCGCGGGCCGGGCGAGATCGGCGAGCGAGGCGACCTGCGCCGGGTTGCCGGGGGGCACGGCGATCTCGAGCGTGTTCGTGGCGATGTCGACCGGGTCCCCGTCGACGAGCCCCGCCTCGGCGACGGTCGACATCGTGCGCTCGTCGGCGGAGGCGAAGACGTCGGCCGGGGCACCGTTGACGATCTGCGTCGCGAGGTCGGAGGAGCCGGCGAAGGAGAGCTCGACCTCGGCGCCGGGCTCGGCGGCCTCGAACCCCGTGGCGAGCTCGGTGAACGCGCCCTTCAGCGAGGCGGCGGCGAAGACGGTGATGGAGCCGCCGGTCGAGGACGTCGCGTCGCCGGTGGCCGCACCGCCGGCAGGGGACGAAGGAGCGGAGCAGCCCGCGAGCAGGAGGAGCGCGGCGGCGGCGGGGACGAGGGTGAGCAGGCGGCGACGCACGGGGACCTCCGGATCGGGAGTCCGCAGATGCGGCGGACAGCTGATCCTAGATCCTCAAGTGCGGTGGACGGCCGGGCGACGCACCTGCGCGGAACGACCGGTCCCGCGACGCACAGCGGCGGGCTGACCGCAGCCCTCCGGCTCCGGCCCGCCCGCCGCTCGTCGCGGCCGCCTCGACGGCGGCCCTCCGCTCAGCGCTGCGGCGGCGAGTAGAACTGGAGGTCGTTGCCCTCCGAGTCCTTGAAGGGGAGGATGCGGCCCCACTCGTGGTCGCTGATCTCGCCCTCGATCGACGCGCCGCGCGCCGTGAGGCGCTCCAGCTCGTCCTCGATCGAGCCCTCGGGCTGGAACGAGACGACCGCCCCGCCCTGCTCCGCGACCGTGGCCGACTCGCGGGCGTTCAGGCCGATCATCAGCCCGCCGGCGTCCAGCTCCGACCAGTCGTCCGAGGTGTCCTTGACCTCGAGGCCGAGCGTGTCGCGGTAGAACGCGACCGCCCGCTCCATGTCCGTGACGGGGACCCAGACCGTTGCGACTCCTGATGCCATGTCGTGCTCCTTCGCTCGATGATGCCGTTCCTCCGACGCTAGGTCGGGGACGCCCGGAGTGGGGGCCCTTGCGCCGACGCGCGGAGGCTGCTCTCGCGCGGCGCCTCTCCGCCGGGGCGCCCGCGCGCGAACGCCCCGCGCCCCCGCCTCAGCGCTCGGCGACGAAGCGGTGCACCACCGCGAGGTCCTCGTAGCCGAGGCCCGCGTCGACGAGGTCGCGGAACACGGTGCGGAGCGTGCCGAGCAGCGGAGCGGAGGTGCCCGTCGCCTCCGCCTCGTCGGCCGCGGCCCGCAGGTCCTTGTCCATGAAGGAGGCGACGCCGGTCGGCGTGTAGTCGCGGGCGACCAGGGCGGCGCGCTTGGTCTCGAGCACCCGGCTGCCCGCGTAGCCGCCCTGCAGCAGGGCGAGCAGCGTGTCGAGGTCGAGGCCGGAGCGCTCGGCGATGACGGCGGCCTCCGCGATCGCGGTCATGGTCGCGGCGACGACGAGCTGATTGCAGGCCTTCGCCACCTCGCCGGCGCCGAGCGGTCCGAGGCGGACGGCGGTCCCGCAGGCGGACAGGACGGGCAGCACCCGGGCGACGTCCTCCTCCGCCCCGCCGACCATGATCGAGAGGGTCCCCGCCTCGGCGCCCTCGGTGCCGCCGCTGACGGGAGCGTCCACGAGGCGGAGCCGAGGGTGGCGGCCCGCCAGCTCGCGCAGGCCGGAGGCGGACACGCTGGAGCAGACGGCGAGCACGAGGTCCGCCCGGGCCGCGAGCACGCCCTCCTCTCCCTCGAGCACCTCCTCGAGCTGCGGCAGGTCCGGCACCATCGCGATCAGCACGTCCGAGGCGGCGGCGAGCGAGCGGGCGGAGTCGTGCCACTGCGCCTCGGGGACGGCACGGCGGGCGCGGTCGGCGGAGGCGGGGCGCGCGGTGATCCCGAGCGGGACGCCGGCGGCGACGAGGCGACGGGCCATCGGGGCGCCCATGCTCCCGAGCCCGACGAAGCCGGTGCGGACGGGCGGGAGGGCGGCGGTCGAGGTGTCCGGCATGCGCCCAGCATACCGAACACGGTTCACAGGAGTGAAGTAGGGTGGGCGCGGGCCGATCCGGGGGAGAGCCTCCCGCACCGTCCCGCGAAGGGACATCCGTGACCGATCGCCTCCGCGTCGTCGTCGCCTCGCCGCTCAGCCCCGAGCTGATCGCCCGCATCGTCGAGCTCGAGCCGCGCCTCGACGTCGTCGCCGACCAGAGCCTCCTCCCTCTGATGCGCCACCCCGGCGACCACGGCGGAGACCCCTCCTTCCGGCGCACCCCGGAGCAGCAGCGCGCCTTCGACGAGCTGGTCGACTCCGCCGACGTCCTCTACGGCGTGCCGGACGAGACCCCCGCCGCCCTCGCGCGCACAGCCGCCGCGAATCCGCGCCTCCGCTGGGTGCAGACGATGCCCGCCGGCGGAGGCGCGCAGGTGCGGGCCGCGGGGCTCGACGACGCGCAGCTGGAGCGCATCGCGTTCTCGACCTCGGCGGGAGTCCACTCCGAGCCGCTGGCCGAGTTCGGGGTCTTCGGACTCCTGGCCGGTGCCAAGTCCCTCCCGCGCCTCCAGTCCCTCCAGCGCGAGCGCGTCTGGGGCGGCCGGTGGACGATGGGGCTGATCTCGGAGCAGACGGTCCTGATCGTCGGGCTGGGCACGATCGGGCGAGCGACGGCCCGCACGCTCCGGCAGCTCGGCGCCCGCGTGATCGGCACGAGCCGCCACGAGACCGAGGTCGAGCACGTCGACGAGATCGTCGCCCCCGACGCGATCGCGGAGGTGGCGGGCCGGATCGACGGGGTCGTCGTCACCCTCCCCGGCACCGCCGCCACCGAGAAGCTGGTCGGCTCCGAGTTCTTCGCCGCGCTGCGCCCCGGCGCCTCGTTCGTCAGCGTCGGCCGCGGGACGGTCGTCGACGAGGAGGCACTGCTCGCCGCGCTCGACGACGGCCGCGTCGGCTTCGCCGCGCTCGACGTGGTGGCGGAGGAGCCGCTCGAGCAGGGCAGCCCGCTCTGGAGCCACCCGAGCGTCCTGATCAGCCCCCACACCGCGGCGCTGAACGTCGCCGAGGACCGCCTGATCGCCGAGCTCTTCGCGCGCAACGCCACCCGCTTCCTCGACGGGGAGCCCCTGATCAACCGAGTCGATACGGTGGAGTTCTACTGACACCGCCCCCGCGAGAGGACGACATGGCCCGCCCCGATGCGCCCCCGACGACGGCCGACTCCGACAGGGGCTCGGGCGCCCCGGCCGTGTCGCGCGCTCTGCGGATCCTCGACCTCCTCGCCGACGCGGGCGGCCCGCGCACGCTGACCGACATCGCCCGCGAGCTCGGGATCGCCAAGTCGTCGACCTCGAACCTCTGCGCCGCGCTGGAGGAGGGGCGGCTGATCCGCCGCGTCGGCTCCGGCTTCCTCCTCGGCCGGCGCACCGTCGAGCTCGGCAGTCACTACCTCGCCGGCTTCGACCCGGTGCGCGAGTTCTACCGGCTCTGCGAGGAGTCGCCGGTGCTCTCTCGTCAGCTGGTGCAGATCGCGCTGCTCGACGGCACCCGCGTCCTCTACCTGGCGGTGCACGAGGGGCGGGAGCGGTTCGCGCTCTCCGCGAGCGTCGGCGACAGGTATCCCGCCTCCGCCACCGCCGTCGGGACCGCGCTGCTGGCCGAGCTCGACGACGCCGAGATCGCCGAGCGCTTCGCCGACGACCGCGACATCGTCGTCTTCACCGACCGGTCCACGTCCTCGACCCGCGAGCTGCTCCGCAAGGTCGCCGCGGCGCGCCTGCGCGGCTACGCGATCGACGACGGCGAGCTGCACCCCAGCGTCCTGGGCGTCGCCGTCGCGGTCCCGGCCGCGACCCGCTCCGATCTCTCGGTCGCGGTCGGCGTCTCGCTGGTCCGGCCGGTCGCCGACGATCAGGAGGAGGTCGTCGCGGCACTCCGCGAGGCCGCCGCGGCGCTCGACCGCCCGCCCCTCGTGGCAGGGACGCCCGCCTGACGCCTCAGCGTCCATTCTGTTGAATGGCGTTCACTGGGCTGTTACGCTCGGCCCATCCCGCCTCTGCGGGCCGGAGTGAGCGAGGCACCGTGGCGAGCAGCAGCACCAGCACGACCGGCGTCGATCCGAGAGGCGTCCGCTGATGCGCCTCGCGCGGATCCGTGCCGAGGGCGGCCCGGCCGTCGTCCTCCAGGTCGCGGGGGAGTGGTGCGAGATCGAGGACGCCTTCGCCGCGGAGCCGGTCGAGACGGGCCGCCGCTGGCCCGTCGAGGGCGCGCACCTGCTGGCCCCGGTGGAGCCCCGCGTCATCCTCGGCATGGCGCACAACGGCTCCGCGGCCGACCGGCAGCTGCCTCCGCAGGCCTTCCACAAGACGGCGCACACCCTGGCCGGGCCCGGCGATCCGATCGTGCTCGACGAGGGCATCGGCCCGGTGGTCGTCGAGGGCGAGCTCGCCCTGGTCATCGGCCGCACCGCGCGGCACCTCACCCCCGAGGACGCGCTCGCGCACGTGCTCGGAGCGACGGTCGCGAACGACGTCACCGCTCCCGGGATGATCGCCGCCGACGGCCTCTTCCTCCAGGGGAAGAACGGCGACGGCTGGACGCCGCTCGGTCCGTGGATCGAGACCGGGGTCGACGTCGACGCGGTCGGCATCACGGTGAGCGTCGACGGGGAGGTGCGGGCCGTCTCCTCGACCGATCGCCTCGGCTGGCGCGCCGCGGAGATCCTGGTGCACCTCACCTCCCACCTCACGCTCCACCCGGGTGACGTGGTCCTCACCGGCTCGCCCGGCACGGCCGTCGAGGTCGGGCCCGGCCAGGAGGTGCTGATCGCCCTCGACGGGATCGGCGCGCTCGCGAGCCGCACCGTCGCGGGCCCTCCGCGCGCGGCGCCTCCGCAGCCCTGACATCCGCCCCGACCCTCTGGAGGAACCGTGCTCTTCGACCTGACCGACCGCGTGGCGCTCGTCACCGGATCCAGCCGCGGCATCGGCCGCGCCGTCGCCACCGGCCTCGCCGAGGCGGGCGCCACCGTCGTCCTGAACGGCCTCGACCCCGAGCGCCTCGAGGCCGCCCGCGCCGAGCTCGCGGAGCGGTTCCCCGGCACGGACGACCGCCCGCGGATCCACGCCCGCGCCTTCGACGTCACCGACGACGCGGCCGCCGAGGCGGGCGTCGCCTGGATCGAGGAGGCGGTGGGACCCCTGCGCATCCTGGTCAACAACGCCGGCGTCCAGCACCGCGTGCCCCTGCTCGAGCTCGAGGTCGCCGATTGGGAGCGGGTGCTGCGCACGAACCTCACCAGCGCCTTCCTGGTCGGCAGGGCGGCGGCGAAGCGGATGATCCCGCGCGGCGCCGGGAAGATCGTCAACGTCGCCTCGGTGCAGGCCGATCTCGCGCGGCCGACGATCGCGCCCTACACGGCCTCGAAGGGCGGGATCCGCAACCTCACCCGCGCGATGACGGCGGAGTGGGCGCAGCACGGCATCCAGGTCAACGCGATCGCTCCGGGCTACATCCACACCGAGATGACGCAGGGCCTCGTCGACGACGAGGCGTTCGACAGCTGGATCCGCGGCCGCACGCCCGCCGCGCGCTGGGGCCGCGTCGAGGACCTGATCGGCCCCGCCGTCTGGCTCGCCTCCGACGGCTCCGACTACGTCAACGGGCAGGTCGTCTTCATCGACGGCGGCATGACCGTCGTCGTCTGAGACACCCCTCGACCCACGAACGGAACCCGCATGACCGCGCTCGTCCCCGACTCCACCACCCGCGTCGTCGTCCACGCCGCCGGCGACCTCCGCGTCGAGGAGGCGCCGCTCGAGCCGCGCGGCCCCGGCGAGGCCCTCGTCGCCGTCGCGTACGGCGGGATCTGCGGCTCCGATCTGCACTACTGGACGCGCGGCGCCGCGGGGGAGTCGATCCTCCGCGAGCCGCTGACGCTCGGACACGAGGTGGTCGGCACGGTCGTCGAGTCCGCGGCGGACGGCTCCGGCCCCCCGGTCGGCGCGGCCGTCGCCGTGCACCCCGCGACCGCCCGCGGCGACTGGCCCGACGGGCGCCCGAACCTCGCGACCGAGGGCACCTACCTCGGCAGTGCCGCGCGGATGCCGCACACCCAGGGCGCGTTCGCCCGCCACGCGGTGCTGCCGGCGCGCATGCTCCGCGAGCTGCCGGCCGGCCTCGGGCTCCGGGAGGCGGCGCTCGCGGAGCCGGCGAGCGTCGCCTGGCACGCCGTGTCGCGCGCCGGGGAGGTAGCGGGACGGCGTGCGCTGGTCATCGGCAGCGGCCCGATCGGAGCGCTGATCATCGCGGTGCTGAAGCGGGCGGGGGCGGCCGAGATCGTCGCGGTCGACCTGGCCGAGGAGCCGCTCGCGATCGCCCGCGCGGTCGGCGCGACCCGGACGATCCGCGCGACCGACGCCGACGCGATCGCCGAGGTCGCCGCCGACGTCGTCTTCGAGTCCTCGGGCAGCCCGCGCGGCCTCGCCTCGGCCGTCCGGGGCGCCGCTCGCGGGGGCACCGTCGTGATGGTGGGACTCCTCCCCTCGGGCGAGCAGCCGGCCCTGATCTCGCTCGCGATCACCCGGGAGCTGCACCTGATCGGCTCCTTCCGCTTCGTCGACGAGCTCGACGAGGTGCTGGCGGCGCTCGCCGACGGCAGCCTCGCGGTGGCGCCCGTGGTCACGCAGGTGCTGCCGCTGGTGCGCGCGCTCGAGGCCTTCGAACTCGCCCGCGACGCCTCCCGCTCGAGCAAGGTGCTGCTCGACTTCACTCCGTGACGGGCGCTCGAGGCGCCTCCGGAGGGTCGGGATCGCCCGAGCGTTCGGGGTTCCCTCGGACGGCGGCGCCGCCGGAGCACTACCGTTGCACCATGGCGTCCACCGATACCCCCGATTCCGCCCCCGAAGCCGACACCGCTTCCGAGAGCGCCCCCACGCTCACCTTCTCCGACCTCGGTCTCTCCGACCCGGTCCTCAAGGCCCTCAAGGAGGTCGGCTACGAGACGCCCTCGGCCATCCAGGCCGCGACGATCCCGTCCCTCCTCTCCGGCCGCGACGTCCTCGGCGTCGCCCAGACCGGCACCGGCAAGACCGCGGCGTTCGCGCTGCCGATCCTCTCGCGCCTCGACGTCTCGCAGAAGACGCCGCAGGCCCTCGTGCTGGCCCCGACCCGCGAGCTCGCCCTGCAGGTCTGCGAGGCGTTCGAGCGCTACGCGTCCGGCCTCCGCGGCGTCCACGTCCTCCCCGTCTACGGCGGCCAGGGCTACGGCACCCAGCTCTCCGCGCTCCGCCGCGGCGTCCACGTCGTCGTCGGCACGCCCGGCCGCATCATGGACCACCTCGAGAAGGGCACCCTCGACCTCTCGCAGCTGAAGTTCCTGGTGCTCGACGAGGCCGACGAGATGCTCAAGATGGGCTTCGCGGAGGACGTCGAGACGATCCTCGCGGACACCCCCGTCGAGAAGCAGATCGCGCTGTTCTCGGCGACGATGCCCGCGCAGATCCGCCGCATCTCCGGCAAGTACCTGAAGGAGCCGGAGGAGATCACGGTCAAGAACAAGACCACGACCTCCGTCAACACCACCCAGCGCTACCTGATGGTGTCGTACCCGCAGAAGGTCGACGCCCTCACCCGCATCCTCGAGGTCGAGAACTTCGAGGGCATGATCGTGTTCGTCCGCACGAAGAGCGAGACGGAGACGCTGGCCGAGAAGCTGCGCGCCCGCGGCTACACCGCGGCGGCGATCAGCGGAGACGTCGCCCAGGCCCAGCGCGAGCGCACCGTCGAGCAGCTGAAGTCGGGAAAGCTCGACATCCTCGTCGCCACCGACGTCGCCGCCCGCGGCCTCGACGTCGAGCGCATCAGCCACGTCGTCAACTACGACATCCCGATCGACACCGAGTCGTACGTGCACCGCATCGGCCGCACCGGCCGCGCGGGGCGCAGCGGAGCGGCGATCAGCTTCGTCACGCCGCGCGAGCGCCGCCTCCTCGCCGCCATCGAGAAGGCCACCCGCCAGCCGCTCACGGAGATGCGGATGCCGAGCGTCGAGGACGTCAACGTCACCCGCCTCTCGCGCTTCGACGACGCCATCACCGCGGCGCTCGCCGACACCGAGCGCCTGCAGCGCTTCCGCGACATCATCGGCCACTACGTCGAGCACCACGACGTGGTCGAGTCGGACGTCGCCGCCGCGCTGGCCATCGTCGCGCAGGGCGAGGAGCCGCTGCTGCTCTCGCCCGACGACCCCCGCTTCGCCCGTCGCGAGCGCGAGGACCGCGACTCCCGGCCCGACCGCGGCGACCGCCCCGAGCGCGGCGACCGCTTCGACCGCGGCGGCGACCGGGGCGAGCGTCCCGAGCGCCGTCAGCGCCCGGCGAACAGCAACCTCGCCTCCTACCGGATCGAGGTCGGCCGCCGCCAGCGCGTCGAGCCCCGCCAGATCGTGGGCGCGCTCGCGAACGAGGGCGGCCTCAACCGCGGCGACTTCGGGCACATCGACATCCGCCCGGACTTCTCGATCGTGGAGCTGCCGGCCGACCTGCCCCAGGACGTCCTCGACCGCCTCGCCGACACCCGCATCAGCGGCCAGCTGATCGAGCTGAAGCCCGACCGCCGTCCGAGCCGAGCGGGCGCCGACCGCGGCGCACGCCCCAGCGGCCCGAGCCGCTCGAGCGAGCGCCCGGAGCGCAAGCCGCGCTACTGACGGCTCCGTCCCAGGCGGACGGCCCCCCCCCTCCGCGAGATGCCACTCCGGTACAGCGACACCCGCGTGTCGCGTACCGAAGTGGCCTCCGGCGTTCATGCGGGTGCGAGGGCGGCCTCAGCGGCGCAGGACGCGCCGTGCCAGCACGTTGCCGAGCAGCTGCACCAGCTGCACGATCACGATGATCACCAGCACCGCCGCCCAGGTGACGACCGGCTCGAACTGCCGGTAGCCGTACTGGATCGCGAAGTTGCCGAGCCCGCCGGCACCGATGTAGCCGGCCACCGCCGACATGTCGATGACGGCGACGAACACGAACGTGTAGCCGAGGATCAGCGGACCGAGCGCCTCCGGCAGCAGCACCGTGCGGACGATCCGGAACCGGCTCGCTCCGACCGAGCGCGCCGCCTCGATCACGCCGGGCTGCACGGTCAGCAGGTTCTGCTCCACGATCCGCCCGATGCCGAAGGCGGCGCCGAGCGAGAGGGTGAAGACGATCGCGTCCGTGCCGATGCCGGAGCCGACCACCAGCCGGGCCAGCGGCTGGGCCGCGGCGATGAAGATGATGAACGGGATCGGCCGGAACACGTTCACGATCACGTTCAGCAGTCCGTAGACCGCCCGGTTCGCGTAGAGGGCGCCGCCGCGGGTGAGCGCGAGGCCCAGGCCGATCAGGAGTCCGCCGAGCCCGCCGAAGAGGAGGCTCAGCGCGACGATGTACAGCGTCTCGCCGGTCGCCTGGACGAGCTTGGGCAGGAGCGGGATCAGCTCGTTCATCGGGGCACCTCCGTGAGGGCGACGCGTCCGCCGAGGCGGGCGAGGAGGGGGTCGACGACGTCGTCCGGAGCGTCGAGGGCGACCGTGAGGTGGCCGAAGGCCCGTCCGCGGACGTCGGTGATACCGCCGTAGACGAGCTCGAGCGGCACGCCGGCGGCCGCGACCTCGGCGAAGACGTCGCCCTGCGAGGCGGAGTCGTCCGAGAACGAGAGCGTGACCAGGCGGCCGCGGTGGCGCGCGCGCAGCACGGCCGCCTCCGCGGGCGAGGGCACCGATCGGACGACGGTGGAGACGAAGCGGCGGGTGACCGGCTCGCGCGGGGCCGAGAACACGTCGAAGACGGGCCCGCGCTCGACGATGCGGCCCGACTCCATCACCGCGACCTTCGTCGCGAGCTGCTGGACCACGTCCATCTCGTGCGTGATCACGACGATCGTGACGCCCAGCTCCTCGTTGATGCGGCGGAGGAGGGCCAGCACCTCGCCGGTGGTGTCCGGGTCGAGGGCGCTGGTGGCCTCGTCCGCCAGCAGGATGCGCGGGGAGGCGGCGAGGGCGCGGGCGATGCCGACGCGCTGCTTCTGCCCGCCCGAGAGCTGCTCCGGGTGGCTGCGGGCCTTGTCGCTCAGGCCGACGAAGCGGAGCATCTCGTCGACGCGGGCGCGCTGCTCCGCCCGCGGGACGCCCGCGACCTGCAGCGGGTAGGCGACGTTCTGCTGCACGGTCTTCGAGCCGAAGAGGTTGAACTGCTGGAAGATCATCCCGATCCCCAGGCGCAGCCGGCGCAGCTCGCGCTCGGGCAGGCCGACTGTCTCGCGGCCGTCGATCTCGATGCTGCCGCTGGTCGCGGGCTCGAGGGCGTTGACGAGGCGCGCGAGCGTGCTCTTGCCGGCGCCGGAGTAGCCGATCACGCCGTAGACGTCGCCCGCCTCGATCTCGAGGCTCACGCCGTCGACGGCCGCGGTCGGGGCGGCGCCGCGCCCCGCGCCGGGGTACACCTTGCGCACGTCGGTCATGCGGATGAGCGGCACGGGGCGCCCTTTCTGTCGCGGGGGAGGCGCGGGACCGCGCCGGTGGGGAGCTCCGCGGGCGGAGGACCCGACCAGCACCGTGCCGCGGGGGTCAGGAGGCGGCCGAGATGTCGGTCTCGGCCGACTCGAGCGAGGTCTCGAGCTCGGAGGCGGGGGTCTTCAGGAAGACCGCGGTGCCGCCGGACTGCTCCGAGACGCCGTCGAGCACGTCCTGGCTGTCCTGGTAGATCGAGACGAGCTTCGTGTAGGTCTCGTTCGAGGCGTCGTCGGCGCGGGCGGCGAAGACGTTCGTGTAGAGCAGGGAGGCGGGGTCGCTCGGGTCGTCCTGGGCGATCGCGTCCTCGGCGTTCAGCCCGGCGTTCTCGATGAAGTCGTTGTTGATGACCGCGGCGGCCACGTCCGGGAGCGACGTCGGGGTGAGCGAGGCCTCGAGCGCGGTGACCTGGACCTTCGAGGAGGGCTCCACGTCGTCGACGTTCGAGAGCACTCCGCCGCCGTCCTTCAGCTCCACGAGCCCGGCCGACTGCAGCACCAGCAGCGCGCGCGCCTGGTTGGTCTCGTCGTTGGGGATCGCGATGGTGGAGCCGGCCGGGATGTCGGCGACGTCGTCGTACTTCGAGGAGTAGAGGCCGAGCGGGTAGATCGCGGTCGCGCCGATCGGGACGAGGTCGGCGTCGGCCGAGGTGTTGTACTGCGCCAGGTAGGCGATGTGCTGGAACTGGTTGAGGTCGATCTCGCCCTCGGTGAGAGCCGGATTGGGCTGGTTGTAGTCGCTGAAGTCGACGATCTCGATGTCGATCCCGGCGTCGGCGGCGGCCTTCTCGTAGGTGGCCCAGTAGGGATCGCTCGCGCCCACGACGCCGATGCGGACGGTGTCGTCGCCGCCGCCCGCGCCGGAGCAGCCGGCGAGGAGGAGGGCGGCGGAGGCGGCGATCGCGGAGGTCGCGAGGAGTCGGGTGCGCAGAGTCATGGCTGTGGGGATCCTTCCGGGAGAGGATCCGGGCACTCGGCGCCGGCCGGGCGGTGCTGGTCACCGCCGGCGCTGCGACCGGCCTTCCGGTCGCTCGGCGCCGCGACTGCGCGGATCCCGGAGATCACCTTACGAAGGTGGCCGGACCCGCGCGAAGGCCGCGCGTAACACGGCGACTCGGAGCGGCGCCGCCGCGCGCTCAGCTCGCGAGTGCGCCGTCCTCGCCCGCCGACGCCTCGTGCGTGGCGATCCGCTTCGCGATCGCGTCGCGCTCGGCCCGGAGCGACGCGATGGTCGGCTTGTCCAGGCGGGGGTCGGCCAGGTCGGCGAAGGGGCTCGCGGCGCCGGTGCGCGCGGACACGAGCGCGGCGTACGTCTTCGTCGCGGCGCGGAGCTCGGCTCCGGCCCGTTCGACCTTCCGCGGCTTCGACTCCTTGTCCGACACGAGTCGGGCGTGCTTGTCGAGGGCCTCTACCAGTGCGCGGTGCGCAGCGTCAATCTTCTTGCTCATAGGCGCATTATGGCGCAGGATCGGCGCACAGCACCGAACGCGATCCCGCACCCGCCCTCCGTCACCCTTCGCGAGATGCCGCCTGTGACGACGACACGCCGTGGCGGGGCGTCACAGGTGGCATCTCGCGGGGAGAGGACGGACGGGTCAGCGGGCGACCGGCGTGGAGACGGACGACGCGCCCGCGCTGGTGGCGACCGCGTCGAGGACCCGCTGCACGTCGAGGGCGTCCGCGAACGTGGGCGTGACGGCGGTGCCGCCGGCGATCGCCTCGACGAGGTCGACGACCTGGTGCGTGAAGAGGTGCTCGTAGCCGATGCCGTGCCCGGTCGGCCACCAGGCCGACATGTACGGGTGCGCCGGCTCGGTGACCTGGATGCGCCGGAAGCCCTGCGCCTCCTCGGGGTCGCGGGCGTCGTAGTACTCGAGCTCGTTCATCCGCTCGAAGTCGAACGCGATCGAGCCGAGCTCGCCGTTCACCTCGATGCGGTTGGCGTTGCGGCGGCCGGTCGCGACGCGGGTGGCCTCGAAGACGCCCAGAGCGCCGCCCTCGAAGGAGGCGGTGAAGGCCGCGGCGTCGTCGACGGTCACGGCGCCGCGCGGGGCGTCGGCACCGGCGCGGCCGCCGAGGCCGACCTGCTCGCTGAGCACGGGGCGCTCGGTGGTGAAGGTGCGCATCGTCGCCGAGACGGAGGTGATGCCGCGGCCGGTCAGCCACTGGGCGGTGTCGATGCTGTGCGCGCCGATGTCGCCGAGGGCGCCCGAGCCGGCGCGCTCCTTCTGCAGGCGCCAGGTCAGCGGCGCCTCGGAGTCGGACAGCCAGTCCTGCAGGTACTGGGCGCGGACGTGGCGGATGTCGCCGAGGCGGCCCTCCTCGATGAAGCGCTTGGCGAGGGCGAGGGCCGGGGTGCGGCGGTAGCTGAAGCCGCACATCGCGACCTTGCCGGAGGCGGCGGCCGCGGCGACCATCCGCTCCGCCTCCTCGACCGAGTTGGCGAGGGGCTTCTCGCACAGCACGTGCTTGCCGGCCTCGAGGGCCGCGACGGCGATCTCGGCGTGCGTGTCGCCCGGGGTGCAGATGTCGACGAGGTCGATGTCGTCGCGGGCGATGACGGCCCGCCAGTCGGTGGAGGCCTCGCTCCAGCCCAGCCGCTCGGCGCGCTCGGCGGTCGAGTCGGGGTTGCTCCCCACGAGCACGGCGAGCTCGGGGCGGAGGGGGAGGGGGAAGAAGCGGGAGGCGGTGCGCCAGGCGTGCGAGTGGGTGCGGCCCATGAAGGCGGTCCCCACCATCGCGACGCGCAGGGCTCGGTCGTTCGACATCGTCGTCCTTTCGTCGGCCGTACGACCCTGCCACGGGTCGGGGCGCGGGCGCTACCGCGCTCGGCGAGGCCGCCTCCACGGCGACGCGCCCGGGCTGCACGGACAGGAGCGTGTTCATAGGGTTCGGAGAGCGCTCTATCACGGACGGAATGTCTCAACCGCCGCCGTCAGATGTCGCGTAATCCCGCGGATCCCTGCCCTGACGCGGTAGCAGGGAGCCCTCCGGGCGACTGGGCGATCACCGCAACCGCCTTCGAATCGGTTCAGAACTTTTGCTTGACCCGCGACGTAAGTGGAAGTAGCTTCATCCGCATGGTCACCGCAGACCCCCGCAGCACTGCTGCACAGCCTCTTCCCCGCACCTCCGACGAGTCTCAGCAGCTGCTTCTGCAGATGCGCGGCATCGTGAAGGTCTTCCCCGGCGCCCGTGCTCTCGACGGCGTCGACCTCGATGTCCGACCCGGTGAGGTGCACTGCCTCCTCGGCCAGAACGGCGCCGGCAAGTCCACCCTCATCAAGACCCTCGCCGGGGCCCACCAGCCCACCGAGGGCGAGATCCTCGTCGACGGGAATGTCGTCACGATCCCGTCCCCGACGGCGGCCCTCGCCCTGGGCATCGCGACGATGTACCAGGAGCTCGACGTCGTCGACGGCCTCTCCGTCGCCGAGAACATCTTCCTCGGCCACGAGCTCTCCCGCGGCGGCTTCACCGCCCGGGCGAAGGCCACGAGGATCACCCGCGAGCTGATGGAGCGCCTCGGCCACTCCGAGATCTCGCCGAACCGCGAGGTCGGCACGCTCTCCGCCGCCGGCAAGCAGATCGTGCAGATGGCCCGCGCCCTCTCGCACGACGCGCGGGTCATCATCATGGACGAGCCCTCCGCGGTGCTCGACTCCGAGGAGGTGGAGAACCTCTTCCACGTGGTGCGCCAGCTCACCGCCTCCGGTGTCGCCATCGTCTACATCTCGCACCGCCTCGACGAGATCCGCGCCATCGGCGACCGGATCACCGTGATCAAGGACGGCGCCACCGTCGCGCAGAACCTCGCGGTCGCCGACACCCCCACCTCGAAGCTCATCACCCTGATGACCGGCCGCGCGGTCGAGTACGTCTTCCCGGACCGCCAGGAGCTCGACGTCGAGGCCGAGACGCTGCTGAAGGTCGAGAAGCTGGGCCTGCAGGGCTCCTTCTCGGACGTCTCCCTCGAGATCCGCGCCGGCGAGGTCGTCGGCCTCGCGGGACTGGTCGGCTCCGGCCGCTCCGAGATCCTCGAGACCATCTACGGGGCGCGCCGCGCCAGCACCGGGACGGTCAGCGTGGCGGGCAAGCGCCTGCGCGCCGGGTCCGTCACCTCGGCGGTCGACGCCGGCATCGGCCTCTGCCCGGAGGAGCGCAAGAGCCAGGGCCTGCTCCTGGACGAGCCGGTCTACCGCAACATCACCCTCTCGACCTTCGACCGCTTCGCCAAGCGCGGCTTCCTCGACGAGCGCTCCGAGCGCGCGGCGGCGGCCGAGCAGGCGGTCTCCCTCGACCTGCGGCCCTCCGGGGTCGACCGCGACGCCCGCACCCTCTCCGGAGGCAACCAGCAGAAGGCGCTCCTCGCCCGCTGGCTGGTGCGCGGCTGCCGCGTCCTGCTGCTCGACGAGCCGACCCGCGGGGTCGACGTCGGCGCGCGGGCCGAGATCTACACCCTGATCAGGGACCTCGCGACCAACGGCGCCGCCGTGCTCGTGGTCTCCAGCGAGATCGGCGAGGTCCTCGGACTCTCCGACCGAGTGCTCGTGATCTCCGACGGCGCCGTGGTCCACGAGGGCCCGGCCGATTCGATCGACGAGCACCGCGTGCTCGATCTCGTCATGGAAGGAAGTGCAGCGTGAGCGGACAGCTCGACACCGCGTCGCCGTCGATCGGCGGTCCGCAGGAGGACGCCGCCCGTCACGCGTCGGCCGCGACCGGAGGCGCCTCCGGGGGCGTCCCGACCAAGGACTCCCGCTCCGGGGTCGCCCGCCTCATGCAGGGCTCCCTCGGCCGCAACGTCGGGCTGCTGCTCGCGCTGGTGATCCTCTGCATCGTCGGATTCGCGACCGCGGGGGAGCGCTTCGCCAGCGTCGACAACGTGCTCACGATCCTCCGCCTCGCCGCCGTCATCGGCGTGCTGAGCATCGGCATGACCTTCGTCATCACCTCCGGCGGCATCGACCTCTCGGTCGGCTCCGTGATGGGGCTCGCGACGGTCTGGGCGAGCACGGTCTCGACCCAGTACTACGCGGCCAACACCTCCTGGCTGGTGATCGTGCTCACCGCGGTCGTCGTCGGCCTCGTCTGCGGCCTGATCAACGGCGCGCTGATCGCCTACGGCCGGGTCGTCGCCTTCATGGCCACCCTGGCGATGCTCGTCGCCGCCCGCGGCTTCGCCGAGCTGATCTCGAACCGCCAGACGCAGGTCGTCACGGTCACGCCGTTCCTCGACTTCTTCCGCGCCGACGTGCTCGGCATCCCGGTGCTCGTGCTGATCTTCGTGGTCGTCGCCGTCGCCGGCTGGATCCTGCTCAACCGCACCACCTTCGGACGCCGCACCATCGCGGTCGGCGGCAACCCGGAGGCGGCCCGTCTCGCCGGCATCAAGGTCCGCCGCCACACCATGTACGTCTACGGCCTCGCCGGGCTCACCGCCGGCATCGCCGCCGTCATGATGCTCGCCCGCACCACCGCCGGCAGCTCGACCAACGGCCTCCTCTACGAGCTCGACGCCATCGCGGCGGTCGTCGTCGGAGGCACGCTGCTGGCCGGCGGCCGCGGCACCATCGTCGGCACCGTGTTCGGCGTCCTCATCTTCACGACCCTGACCAACGTGTTCACGCAGAACAACATGTCGACCTCGACTCAGGCCGTCGCGAAGGGCGCGATCATCGTCGCCGCCGTCCTGCTGCAGCAGCGGTTCGCCGCCCGCGGCAGGAAGTCCTGACCCCGGGGCTCCGGCCCCGCTCCTCCACACACAGCAACCCACCCGACCACTCAGGTCACCTCTCCGCAGGACACGTGTGCCCTCGGACCCCTCGGATCGATCGAAGGAGATCACTTCCATGCCCGCACGCCCCTCCACCCGCAGCCGCCTCTCCCGCACCGCCCGACTCGGCTCGGCCGGCGTCGCCTTCGGCGCGGTCGCGCTGATGCTCACCGGCTGCATCTCGAACGCCCCGGTCGAGACCGGCAACGCCGCCTCCGGCGGGACCGCCGCCGCCGTGGCCGCCTCGGACAACGACGCCTCCGGCGACAACGTCGTCATCGGCTTCACCGCTCCCGCCGCCGACCACGGCTGGATGGGCGCGGTCAGCCGCGCCGCCATCGCCGAGGCCGAGAAGTACGACGACGTGGAGCTCCGCACCGCGGAGGGGACGAACGACGTCAACCTCCAGATCAGCCAGGTCGAGACCTTCATCAACGACGGAGTCGACGCGATCGTGCTGCTGCCGATCGACGGGGCCGCGCTCACGCAGGTCGCCACCCAGGCGATGGACGCGGGCATCACGGTCATCAACGTCGACCGCGAGTTCTCCAGCCCCTTCGCCGCCCGGTCGACCATCCTCGGCGACAACTACGGCATGGGCGTCAGCGCCGGCACCTACATCTGCGAGGAGCTCGGCGACAACCCCGACGCCGTCGTCGCCGAGATCGCCGGCATCGACTCCCTCCCTCTGACGCAGGAGCGCAGCCAGGGCTTCGCCGACGCGCTCGACGGCTGCGGACTCGACGTCGACAACCGCGTCGCCGCCGACTTCACCGTCCAGGGCGGAGAGCAGGCCGCGGCCAACCTCCTCCAGGCCGCGCCGAAGATCGACGCCATCTGGAACCACGACGACGACCAGGGCGTCGGCGTCCTCGCGGCGATCGACACCGCCGGTCGCGACGAGTTCCTCTTCGTCGGCGGCGCCGGCTCGGCCAACGTGATGCGCGCGATCGAGGCCGACGACTCCGTCGTCAAGGCCACGGTCGTCTACCCCTCGACCCAGGCCGCGGACGGCATCAAGCTCGCCCGCCTCGTCGAGCAGAACAAGTCGATGGCGGACACCAGCTCGCTCGGCGTCCCGCGCCAGATCCAGCTCTTCGCGCCGGTCGTCACCAAGGACAACGTCTCCGAGTACCTCCCCTCGGCCTTCGAGTCCTGATCGACCCCACCAGCCCGGGTCGGCGCGGGAACCACCCCGCGCCGGCCCCCACCTCGGCGCCGCTCCGGGATCACTGACGACCCGCAGCGCAGCGCCACCGGCATCCGCGAGAGGAGGAGGAGTGCAAGACACCGGCCCCAGGGCCGGACAGGAGGAGACCGGATCCGCTCAGTCGTGCGGACAGCGACGGACCCGGCCTCTGCGATGAACACCTCATTGAAGGAATCACATCACGCATGAATGGTAAGCGATCCTCGAGAAGAAGCATCAGGCGTCTTCTCGCACTCGGCATCGCCGGGATGGTGACGGTCTCCGGACTCACCGCCCTCGGCCTGCCCGCCTCGGCCCACGACGGAGTGGACCACGGTTCCGAGGGCGGCGCAGCCGCACTCGACTGGACCAACTACGAGAAGGTCCTGCTGACGAAGAACGTCGGCGAGCCCCTCGACCTGGCTGTCCTCCCGGACAAGTCGGTGCTCCACACCGCTCGGAACGGCGAGATCCGCCACACCGACCCCAAGACCGGCACCACGCGCGTGGTCAACACGATCCCCGTGTACCAGAACTCGGAGGACGGGCTGCAGTCCGTCGGCATCGACCCCGACTTCGCGGAGAACAACTGGGTCTACCTGGTCTACGCACCCCCCGGGAACACGCCGACCGGTGCGGCCCCGAACATGCTGCCCGAGGGCGCGACCGACAGCTACTGGGACCAGTGGAAGGGCATCAACCGCCTCTCCCGGTTCAAGTGGACCGGGTCGGGCCTCGACCTCGCGAGCGAGCAGAAGATCATCGACATCGAGACCCAGCGCGGGCAGTGCTGCCACGTGGGCGCCGACTTCGACTGGGACGCCGACGGCAACCTGTACCTCTCCACCGGTGACAACACGCCGGCGAGCGCGCCGGGTGCCGCGGGTTTCGCGCCGAACAACGACGCGCCCCGCATGAACCCGGGCTTCGACTCGCGCCGCGGCGCCGGCAACACGAACGACCTCCGCGGCAAGATCCTCCGGATCACCGTGCAGGAGGACGGCTCGTACACGATCCCCGAGGGCAACCTCTTCCCGGTGGGAACCGAGAAGACCCGCCCCGAGATCTTCGTGATGGGCGTCCGGAACCCGTTCAAGATCGACGTGGACGCCGAGACGAACACCCTCTCCTGGGGCGACTACGGCCCCGACGCCACGAAGGCCGCTGCGGCCGACGGCGTCCGCGGCCCGATGGGCTTCGTGGAGTGGAACGCGACCGGACTGGACGAGCCGCACAACTCCGGCTGGCCCTACGTCCACGGACCCAACGCGCCGTACAACGAGTGGAACTTCGAGACGGCGACGCCCCGCGGCTTCTTCGACCCGGAGAACCTGAAGAACAACTCGCGCTGGAACACCGGCCTCGTCGACATCCCGGACGCCAAGGCGGCGACCCTCTACTACGGCGACAACCCCGGCGACCAGCCGTTCGACGAGCTCGTCAACTTCGGCACCAGCACCGGCCAGGGACCCATGGGCGGACCGGTCTACCACTACGACGCGGACAACACCTCCACGTCGAAGTTCCCGGAGTACTGGGACAAGAAGACCTTCTTCGGCGAGTTCTCGCAGGACTACATCGCGGCGTTCACGCTCGATGAGCAGCGCGCGGTCACGCACATCGAGGACTTCCTCCCCAACGCGGCGCTCAGCCAGGCCGCTCAGCCGATCCACGACAACCCGATGGACATGGAGTTCGGCCCCGACGGGTCGATGTACGTGATCGAGTACGGCGACGGATTCTTCCGCGCCAACCCCGACGCGGGCCTCTACCGGATCGACTACGCCGAGGGCAACAAGGCGCCGCAGGCCCGCTTCACCGCGACCCCCCTGTCCGCCTCGCAGACCCCGCTCGAGGTCACGTTCGACGCCAAGGGATCGACCGATCCCGAGGGCGACGCACTGACCTACGACTGGGACTTCGACGGCAACGGCACCTTCGACGCCACCGGAGTGACCGTCAAGAAGACCTACACCGAGCTCGGACAGTTCACGGCCCGTCTGCGCGTCACCGACGCCAAGGGCAAGTTCAGCCTGACCTCGCGGGTCATCTCGGTCGGCAACCAGGCACCGCAGATCCAGATCCAGACGCCCGGCAACGGCGCGTTCTTCAACTGGGGCGACGCGATCCCCTACCAGGTGACCGGCAAGGACGCTGAGGACGGCGACCAGATCGTCAGCAGCCGCGTGGGCTGGACCTACGGCCTCGGCCACGACGAGCACGCCCACCCCGAGGTCACCGGCACCGGTGCCAAGGGAGCGTTCCCGACGTCCAAGGACTCGCCCGAGCACGGCCCCGGCGCGCTGCTGTACGGCACCGTCGTCGTGACCTACACGGACGGCGGCTTCAACGGCCTGCCCCCGGCTGCGGCCGAGGCGACCCTGCGGCTGAACCCGAAGACGCAGGAGGCGGAGCACGCCGCCCGTGAGGGCGTCCTGCCCTACGCGGACACCACCGCCAGCGGCGGCAACGCCGTCAGCGGACTCGGTGCGGGATCCTTCCTGCGCTGGGACCCGGTGAACTTCGCCAACCTGACCGGCGTCGTGGTCCGCGCCACCGGTGAGGGCACCGTCGACCTCCGCTGGAACGCTGCCGACGCAGCGCCCTTCGGAACGGCGACGATCCCCGCCGGAGCCGGCTGGAAGGACGTCCTCGTCCCCTTCGGCACGAACCTGCCCCGCGGCACCGGCTCGCTCTACGTGACCTCGCCCAGCGGCCTGTCGCTCGACTCCCTCACCTTCCAGGGTGCGGGTGCCGGTGACAAGACGGCTCCGACCGTCACCGCGACCCTCGACCCGGCAGCGCCTGCGGGCGTCGGCGGCGTCTACAACAAGCCCGTCACCCTCGGCCTCGCCGCCGCGGACAACGGTGCGATCTCGACCGTGCAGTACTCCGCCGACAACGGAACGACGTGGACCACCGTCCGCGCCGTCAACGGCGCGTACTCGGTTCCGTTCACCACGAACGGCGCCCGGACGATCCAGTACCGCGCCACCGACACGGGCGGCAACGTCTCGGCGGTCGGCACGGTGACGTTCACGATCGACCTGGCCGCGGCGAACGCCCCGACCGCTGCGTCGACCACCACCGTGGCGCTCTCGGCTCCCCGCGTGACCTTCGGGGCACCGGGCGAGGCGACCGTCACGGTCACCGGTCAGGGTGGGAACCCCGGCGGAGAGGTCGTCCTCTACGAGGGCGGCACCGAGCTGGGCCGCGCGACGCTGAAGGACGGCACGGCGACCTTCGCCCTGCCGAAGACCCTCGGCGCCGGCACCCACACCTTCCGTGCGGCGTACGGCTCGGACGCCACCTTCAAGGCCTCGGAGGGCACCGCCCGCCTGATCGTCTCGAAGGCCGCCTCGGAGCTCACCGCGACCGTCTCGCCCAACCCGGTCAAGCCGGGCGCCAGCGCGCAGGTCACGGTCGACGCGAAGTCCTCGACGGGTGTCGCCGGCACCGGTCAGGTGAGCGTGATGGTGAAGAGGAACCTCTCCACCGTCGCGATGCTCACCGGGACCCTCGACGAGAACGGGCACGTCGTGGTGACGCTCCCGAAGCTCGCGGCGGGCAGCTACAAGCTGACCGTCACCCACACCGCCACGGCGGACACCAACGCCGCGTCGGCACTGCTGAACCTCACCGTCCAGCAGTAGCCCTCGCGCACAGGGGCCGGCCGGCTCGACCGGGCCGGCCGGCCCCCCACCCCCCGCACCACCTGCCATTTCGAAGGAGAAATGATGCACCACCACCACGCATCCATCACGGCCAAGCCGATGAGCCGACGCTCGCTGATGACGGCCCTGGCCGCCTCGACGGTCGCGGTCGGCGTCGGAGCGGGAGCCCTCGCGGCACCCGCCGGGGCCGCACCCGCGCCCTCGTCCGGATCCACGCGCCTGGTCCCGATCAACCGCATCGGCATCCAGCTCTTCAGCGTCCGCGACAAGGTCTCCTCGCTCGGCTTCCGGGCCGTCTTCGAGGAGCTCGGCCGCATCGGCTACAGCGAGATCGAGTTCGCCGGGTACACCCAGGGCAACGTCGGAGCGATCACGCCGCAGCAGATCCGCCAGCTGCTGGACGACAACGGCCTCCGCGCCGTCGGCTCGCACGTCGGCACCAACCTCCTCCGCTCGGAGCTGGGCAAGCAGATCGAGATCGCGCAGATCCTCGGCACGCCGCACCTCGGCACCGGCAACGCGCCCACCAACGTCAACACCAAGGCGGGCTACCTCGCCGCGGCGGAGGAGTGGAACCGCTGGGGCCAGCAGGTCTCGGCCGCGGGCATGAAGCTCTACCAGCACAACCACGCGGGCGAGTTCGGCTTCGCCACGGACGACCCGTCGTCCCGCCTGTACGACCTGTTCTACGACAACACCGACCCGCGCCACGTGTACCTCGAGATGGACGTCTACTGGGCGTACGTCGGCAAGAAGCTCTACCCGGGCTTCGAGCCGCTCGATTACATCAAGCGCAACCCGCGCCGCTACCCGATCCTGCACCTCAAGGACGGCAAGACGAACAACGCCAACACCAACGGCTACGACATCGTCGAGTTCGGTGCGGGCAACCTGCCCTACCAGGCGTTCCTCTCGGAGCTGCGCGACCGCGGCCAGCGCTTCGGCGTCTGGGAGCAGGACACCGCTCCCACGCTGGCGACGCCGCCGAGCACGGGGAACTCCCTCGAGGCCGCTTCCCGCAGCTACTCCGCGATCGCTGCGCTCCGTGGCTGAGCGCACCCCGCGCCGCGCGCGCCGCACCGACAGCACCACCACCAGCACGACGCGCACGAGCGCACCGAGGAGAACCCCCATGAAGTGGAAGACGCCCACGGCGGTCCTCGCGGCCGCCTCCCTCGCGATGGTCGCCGCGCCGTCCGCCTTCGCGGCGACGACGGACTGCACCACCGAGCTCGGCAACCAGACGATCACCGGCGACCTCAACGTCGCCGCGGGTCAGACCTGCGTGCTGGGCAACGTGACCGTCACCGGCAACGTCATCGTCGGCGACGACGCCTGGCTGGACGCCACCTCGGCGACCATCGGCGGCGACGTCATCGGCACCGACGCCTACGGCATCTCGATCGACGGCACCAGCGTCGCCGGAGACGTCGTGTCGTTCTCGGAGGGCAGCCGCAACGGCTTCCTCTACCTGCGGGACCTCACGGTCGGCGGCATGGTGGAGGCCGGCGGGATCGACGTCGAGTTCAGCGACCTCTCGGTCGAGGGCGGCGTGAGCACCGCGGCGGCGAACTACGTCGACGTGGACCGCACGAGCGTGGGCGGCGACGCCGTCTTCGCCGACAGCGACTTCGGCGTGAACGTGCAGGGCGCGATCGTCGGCGGCTCACTCTCGGTCACCGGCTCCTCGCGCGGCGTCCTCCTGGGCGCGAACGAGGACGGCTCGGCCGCGGCCCTCGGCAACACGGTGGGCGGGGACCTCACGCTCTCGGGCAACTCCGGCAACGTCCAGCTCGCGGGCTCGACGGTCGGCGGACGCATCGCGCTCGCCGACAACGCGCCGGCGGTCAACTTCGGCGCGGGCAACACCGCCGCCGGCGTCGACGGCACCTTCACGGGAACGGCGGCGGGCGCTGCGGCGGCCGGCGACCAGGCCGTGGCGGTCATCGTCCCCGAGCCCGGCAAGGGCGAGCTGACCTGGACGCTCGAGGGCACCAGCAACCTGGTGAACCTCGGGGTCGCCGAAGAGGTCGGCGACCACTTCGAGGCCTCCGGTGAGCTCGTGCCGGTCCGCGTGACCGACACCCGCCTCAACGGCCCGGCCTGGTCGGTCACCGGCCAGCTGAGCGACTTCCGCTCCGGCGAGAAGACGTTCTCGGGCAAGCACCTCGGCTGGACCCCCGAGGTCCTGGAGAACACGGGCGGTGCCGTCGCCGGCGCGGCCGTGCCCTCCGGGTTCGACTCGGGCAACGGCCTCGCCACGCCCCGCGTCCTCGGCTCCGCCGCGGCGCAGCACCCGACCGGATCCTCGGTCCTGGGCGCCGACCTCGACCTGAAGCTCCCGCTCTCGGTCGGAACCGGCACCTACACCGCGACGCTGACGCTCACCGCGCTCGGCTAGCACCGGTGGGGCGGCCTCCGGGCCGCCCCACCCTCCCCCGTCTCCCCGCGAGACGCCGCTCCGGTCCGCCCCGCTCGTCGGGCCGCGACCGCAGTGGCGTCTCGCGGGGAGGCATCCCCCCTTGCAACGGAAGCCTGATCGATGCCGCTCATGCCACGCACCTCCCGCACCACCGCCGCCCTGCTGCTGATGACGCTCCTCGCAGCCGGCGGCCTCTCGGCTCAGGCGAGTGCCCAGGAGGCGGACCCCGCCTCCACGCCGGTCACCTGGGGGGTGCGCCCCGCCGACACCGAGCAGGGCAGCGACCGGCCGAACTACGCGTACGCCCTCGATCCCGGCGGCCGCCTCAGCGACGCCCTGATCGTCTCCAACTACGACGACGAGGAGCAGACCTTCCGCGTCTACGGCTCCGACGGCTTCATCACCGAGGCCGGCCAGCTCGACCTGCTCCCCGCCGCGGACCCCTCGACGCAGCTCGGCAGCTGGATCGCGTTCCCCGAGCCCGAGGTCACCGTGCCCGCCGGCGAGAGCGTGCAGGTCCCGTTCGACGTCGTCGTCCCCGACGACGTGACCCCGGGCGACTACGCCGCGGGCGTCGTCTCCTCGATCCTGGTGCAGGGCGAGACCGGAGTCTCGGTCGACCGGCGCCTGGGCTCGCGCATGTACCTCCGCGTCGGCGGCGAGCTCGCCCCGCGCCTGTCGATCGACGGCCTCGCCGTCTCGTACGACGGCGGCTGGAACCCCTTCGCCCCCGGCTCCGCGACCGTCGACTACACCGTCACCAACGCGGGCAACACCCGCATCGCGCCGGGCGCCGAGATCAGCGTCGCCGGCCTCTTCGGCCTCGCGCCGGTGTCCGCCACCGACCCGGAGCCGCTGCCCGAGCTCCTCCCCGGCACCTCCGTCTCGCGCACCGTGACCGTCGCCGGCGTCTGGCCGCTCTTCGTCGCGACCGCCCGCGCCGCGCTCTCGGGCACCGTGGTCACCGCCGACCAGGCCGCCCAGGCCGACTCCGCCGTCGTCGTCCCCGACGTGCCGGTCGCCACCGCCGAGACCTCCGCCGCGGCCGTGCCGTGGAGCGCCGTGCTCCTCCTGGCCCTGCTCATCGGGCTCCTCGTGCTGACCGTCGTCCGCCGCCGCCGCCGGGCCGCGGGGGAGCAGGCGCGCATCGACGCCGCCGTCGCCGCCGCTCTCGGCGCCCAGCCGGAGGACGCCGACCGCGCGGAGGTCCGCTCCTGACCGGGTGCGGCCGGTGCGCTCTGCAGGGGATCGCGCCGTCGTGGCCCTCTCCCGCCCGCCGCGCGCCCGCCGCACGCCGGATCCCCTGCGGATCGCACACCACTCCCGCTCGTCCGGCGCTAGCGGACCACCCGTCCCTCGGCGCGCAGCTGCTCGAGGAAGCCGTCCACCACGGCGGGACTGAGCAGGTGCCCGCGGAGCATCAGCGCCGCACCGCGCACGCCTCCGCTGCCGCCCAGCTCGGCGGTCACCACGTCGAGCCGCTGCGTCGCGAGAGGGAGGGAGCGCTCGTCGATCACCGAGCGCACGGCCGTCAGGATCTCCGGACTGGCGAGGGCGACCGCGCCGCCCAGCACGATGACGGACGGATTCAGCAGGCTCACGCAGGTGGCCAGCACCTCGCCGAGCTGGAGGCCCGCGATCCGCGCCGCCTCGACGGCCTCGGGATCGCGCGCCTTCAGCAGGTCGATCAGCTCGCGCACGGACTGCACGTCGCGGCCCGCCCGGGCCAGCCCGGCGGCCAGAGCGGAGCCGCCCGCGACCGCCTCGAGGTCGCCCTCCTGACCGCCCGCCGCGGCGGGGGCCGTGCGCGGCACCTGGACGTGGCCGAGGTCGCCGGCGGAGCCGAGCGCTCCGCGCTGGAGCAGCCCGGACGAGACGATGCCCGCGCCGATGCCGGTGCCGACCTTCACGAACAGCAGGTCGAGGGCGTGCGGGAAGCGCGAGGCCCGCTCGCCGAGAGCCAGCAGGTTCACGTCGTTGTCGACGAGCACCGTGGTGTCGTAGCGCCGTCGCACGAACGCGGGGATGTCGAAGCCGTCCCAGCCGGGCATGATCGGCGGGCGCACCGGGCGGCCGCTCGCGTGCTCCACCGGGCCGGGCACGCCGACCCCGATGCCTGCGAGCGCGGAGCTGTCGACTCCGGCCGCGGCGAGAATCCCGTCGCAGACGTCGAGCGCGTGGCCGAGCACCGCCACGGGCCCCTGCGCGATGTCGAGCTCCTCGCGGCGCTCCGCGATGATGCGGCCGTCGAAGTCGGTCAGCGCGATGGTCGAGTGCGCCGCACCCAGGTCGATGGCCAGGAGCGAGCGGACGGCCGGGTCGAAGACGAGGCGGGCGGAGGGGCGTCCGCCGGTCGAGGGCGCGCGGTCGAGGTGCGCGATCAGGCCGAGCTCGAAGAAGAGGTCCAGTCGCGTCATCACCGCGGTCCGCGCGAGGCCGGTCTCCTCCACCAGCTCGGCGCGGGTGCGCGGTCGACCGTCGGCGAACAGCCTCAGCATGTCGCCGGTCGCGGTACCCGCGCGCTCGGCCACGCTCAGCTCCTTCTCTCGGCCCGGAAGACGGGTTCGGGGGACAGCACACCTGAGGAAACCAGGCGTCGCACGGTCGCGCAATCTCAGCGGGCCCCCCTTGCGGGTCGTGCGCAAGACGGCCATCCGGCGGCGCGCCCCGTGCCCCGCCGAGGCCCCTCCCCACTCCGATCGCCCGGGTGCGCTCCCGCGATCGCCGCCCAGCAAGCCCTTCCAGACAGGAGAGAACGATGACCTCGTCCGACACCACCACCACAGGCGCCCCCCGATCGAGCGGGCGCATCGGCCTCTGGCTGATCGGAGCCCGGGGCAGCGTCGCCACCACGGCCGCCGTGGGCCTGCACGCCATCGCCGCCGGAGCCGCGCCCAGCTCGGGCTGCGCCACCGCGACCCCCGCCTTCGAGGACGTCCCGCTCGCCGGGTTCGCCGACATCGTCGTCGGCGGCCACGACGTCTCGCCGACTCCGCTGCTCGAGAAGGCCACGGGCCTCGCGGCCGGCGGCATGTTCCCGACCTCGGTCGTCGCCGAGGTGGCCGACCGGATCGACGCGACCGACGCCGAGATCCGCCTCGCCCCCGCCGACGCCGCGTCGCAGCAGGAGGAGATCGACCGCAGGGCCGCCGACATCGTCGCCTTCCGCGAGCGCCACGGCCTGGCCCGGGTCGTCGTGATCGACGTCGCCTCGACCGAGGTGCTGCCGGCCGACCGACCGGAGTTCCACGACCTCGCCGCCCTGCGGGCCGCCCTCGCGCGCCCGGGCGAGCGCCTCCTGCCGCCGAGCTCGATCGCCGCCCTCTCGGCCGTCGTCGCGGGCGCGGCCTACGCCTGCTTCACCCCGTCGACCGCGCTGGCTCTGCCGGCCCTGGAGGAGTGGGCCGCCGAGGCCGGGATCCCGATCGCCGGCCAGGACGGCAAGACGGGTGAGACCCTGCTCCGCAGCGTGCTCGCTCCGATGTTCACGGCGCGCGGGATGCGCGTGCTCTCGTGGGCGGGCGCGAACCTCCTCGGCGGCGGCGACGGGCAGACCCTCGCCGACCCGGAGGCGGTGCGCTCGAAGCTCGTCTCGAAGAACCGCGGTCTCCGCAGCCTCCTCGGCGACGACGTCGTCACTCCGCTGCACATCGACAACGTGCCGGACCTCGGCGACGTCAAGACGGCGTGGGACCACGTGCACGCCGAGGGCTTCCTCGGCTCGCGGATCACGGTGCAGACGATCTGGTCGGCGTACGACTCGGCCCTCGCGGCGCCGCTGATCCTCGACCTCGCCCGCCTGCTGGCGCTCGCGGACGAGGCCGGCGTGTCGGGCCCGGTCGGCGAGCTCGGCTTCTTCTTCAAGGACCCGTGGGGCAGCGACGTGCACGGCTTCGCCGAGCAGACCGCGGAGCTGGTGGCCTGGTCCGCCCGCACCGGCGCCCTCGTCGCCGAGCGCCGCACCCCGGTGACGAGCGGGACGCGGAGCGATGGCTGAGCTGCGCGACTACCTCGAGCTCGTCCGCGCGAAGGCCGCGCTGACCGTGATCGGCGACACCGTCGCGGGCGGAGCCTGGGCGGACCGCGGAGTCGGGGTGCGCACTCTCGCGCTCCCGCTGTCCTCGGCGCTGCTCTACTCGGCGGGCATGGCGCTCAACGACTACGCGGACGCCGAGCTCGACGCGCGGGAGCGGCCCGAGCGGCCCATCCCCTCGGGGCGCATCCGGCGCTCGGCGGCGCTGGGCACGGCGGCCGCGCTGACCGCGGCGGGGATCGCCGTCGCGGCCGTCGTGGACGGGCGGCGCTCGCTCGCGCTCTCGCTGCCGCTGGCCGCGGGGATCTGGTCGTACGACCTGCTCGCGAAGCCGACTCCGCTGGGCCCGGTCGTGATGGCGGCCTGCCGCGGTCTCGACGTGCTGCTCGGCGCGGGCGTCGACGGCGTGCGCGCGGCGGGCCCCGCCTCCGCCGCCGTGGCCGCGCACACGCTCGGCGTCACCGTGCTCTCGCGCGGCGAGGTGCACGGCACCACTCCGGTCGCGGCGGGAGCGGTCTCGACCGGCACCGCGGCGATCGCGCTGTCCACCGCGGCCGGCGCCCTGGCCGAGCGCGGGGCCGCCCCCGCCGCGGTCGTCGCTGCCGGCCTCGGGCGCTGGCTCCTGCTCGTGCTCACCGCGCAGCTGCAGGCCGTGCGGACGCCGACGGCAGCGGCCGCGCGGACGGCCACCCGCGCGGGCATCAGGGGGATGATCCCGCTGCAGGCCGCGCTCGCCGGCCTGAAGCGGCCGGAGCTGGGGGCGGCGCTGCTCGCGCTCGACGCGCTCGGCTCCCTCCTGCTCCGCCGCCCGCGGACGGCGGACATCACATGAGCGCCACCGGACCCGTCCTCGGCTACGGCACCAACGGCTTCGCCGACCACGCGCTCGACGACGCGCTCACGGTGATCCACGCCGCGGGGTACCGCGCCGTCGCGCTCACCCTCGGGCACCCGCACCTGGATCCCTTCGCAGCCGACTGGCGCGAGCGGACGCTGGCGCTCCGGTCGCGGCTCGACGAGCTGGGCCTGCGCGTGGTCGTCGAGACGGGCGCGCGCTACTTGCTCGACCCGTTCGCGAAGCACCGCCCCACGCTGGTCGACGAGGAGGCGGGCCCCCGGGTCCGCTTCCTCGAGCGGGCGATCGAGATCGCCGCCCTGCTGGGCGCCGACGCCGTCTCCCTCTGGTCGGGGGTCGTCCCGGCGGGCGCCGATGCGGCGGCGGCCTGGAGGCTGCTCGTGGAGCGGATGCGCGGCGTCGTCGCGACGGCCGAGCGCCGCGGCGTGCGCCTGGCCGTCGAGCCCGAGCCGGGGATGCTGGTGGAGACGGTGGCCGACGCGCTCCTGCTGCGCCGCGAGCTCGGCGATCCGGAGTCGGTCGGGCTGACGGTCGACCTCGGCCACTGCGTCGTGGTCGAGCCGGACGGCGTGGTCGGAGCCCTCCGCAGCGCCGGGGACCTGCTGCTGAACGTGCAGGTCGACGACATGCTCCCGGAGCGGCACGAGCACCTCGAGCTCGGCACCGGATCGCTCGACCTCGCGGCCGCCTTCGCGACCCTCGCCGAGATCGGCTACCGCGGGATCGCCGCCGTCGAGCTGCCCCGGCACTCGCACGACGCGCCCCGCCTGGCCGTGGCGAGCCTCGCGGCGATGGAGGAGGCGCTCGGCGGCGCCTCGACGCACGCCGAGCATCCGTGGACCGCGGCCGCCCGCACCGCCGTCCTCGAGCGCCCGTCGCGGATCGAGCGCTTCTTCCCCGCGGCGGGCCGCGAGGCCGGGCGCGAGCCGCTCCGGCCCGCCGAGGACCCGCACGGCCTCGTCCACGGCACGCACGACGACGCGGCCCGCGCCTCCCTGGTGCAGGCCGCCGCGCAGGCGCTCGGCGACGACGACCTGGCCGCTCTCCTCCTCCGCCTCTACCGGGGCGGGGACGGCGCCGAGCGCCGCGGAGTGCTGGCCGGGCTGAACGCCCTCGGCGACCCGGGACCGGCGACGACCCTCGCCGGCCTCGAGCTGACCGCCGACGCCCTGCGCGCCAACGACACCCGGCTCGTCGCCGTGGCGATGGGGTCCTTCGCCCGCCGCCACCTCGACGCGCACGCCTGGCGGCACGGGGTGCTCAAGCTCGTCTTCCTCGGCATCCCGCTCGCGGCGGTCGCCGGGCTGGAGGAGCGCAGCGACGCCGAGCTGCGCGCGATGGCCGGCCGCTTCGCCGACGAGCGCCGCGCGGCCGGGCGCCCGCTCCCGGACGATCTGGCGGTGCTCCTGCCGAGCTGACCGCCCCCGAACGCCGCCCCGACCGCGGGGCACCACCACCGATGAGAAAGGCGCGACGATGCGCATCTTCGACCCGCACATCCACATGACCTCCCGCACCACCGACGACTACCAGGCGATGTTCGACGCCGGCGTCCGCGCGGTCGTCGAACCCTCCTTCTGGCTCGGCCAGCCGCGCACGAACGTCGGCTCGTTCACCGACTACTTCGACGCCCTGATCGGCTGGGAGCGCTTCCGCGCCGCGCAGTTCGGCATCCGCCACCACTGCACCATCGGGCTCAACCCGAAGGAGGCGAACGACCCGCGCTGCCGGGCCGTCCTGCCCGAGCTCGACCGCTACCTCGCCAAGGACGGCGTCGTCGCGGTCGGCGAGACCGGCTACGACTCGCTCACTCCGGAGGAGGACCAGGTCTTCCGCCAGCAGCTCGAGCTCGCCGGCGAGCACGGCCTCCCCGCGATGGTGCACACCCCGCACCGCGACAAGGAGTCGGGCACCCGCCGGACCCTCGAGGTCGTCGCGGACTCGGGGCTCGAGCCCGGGCAGGTCCTCGTCGACCACCTCAACGAGGTCACCGTCGACGCGGTCCGCGACTCCGGCTGCTGGATGGGCTTCTCCATCTACCCCGACACCAAGATGGACGAGACCCGCCTGGTGACGCTGGTCGAGCGGATCGGGCTGGACCGCGTGCTGGTCAACTCCGCCGCCGACTGGGGCCGCTCCGATCCGCTCACGACCGCGAAGACCGGCCGCCTCCTCCTCGTCGCCGGCTTCAGCGCGGGCGACGTGGACCGGCTGCTGTGGCAGAACCCGGTCGAGTTCTACGGGCAGAGCGGACGCCTGGACCTCTCGCCCGTCGCGGGCTTCGACGTGCAGGAGTCGGTCGGCCGCACCTTCGAGGGCAACTCCGTGCTCCGGGGCGCGCCGCGCGTGGCGGAGGTCGTGTGATGCATCTCTCCTACTGCACCAACGTCCATCCCGCCGAGGACCTGGCCGGAGTCGTCCGCCAGCTCGACGTGTACGCCGGACCTGCGCGCGTGGCCGCCGGGCTCGCCCTGGTCGGAGTCGGCCTGTGGATCCCGCGCGACCTCGCGGCCCGCCTGGTCGCCAGCGCCGAGGACCGCGCCGTCCTCCGCGCGGCCCTGCAGCGCAACGGCCTGGAGGTGCGCACGCTCAACGCCTTCCCGTACGCGGCGTTCCACGCCGAGGTCGTGAAGCTCGACGTCTACCGCCCCGACTGGACCACCCCGGAGCGCCTGCAGTACACGATCGACTGCGCGAGGATCCTGGCCGACCTGCTGCCCGCGGGCGCCGACGGCAGCATCTCGACGCTGCCGCTGGGCTGGCGCGAGGGCTGGGGACGGGAGCAGGACGAGGCGGCCTGCCGCAACCTCGCCCGGCTCGTCGAGGAGCTGCGCGACCTGCGCCGCTCCACGGGCCACGCGATCCGCCTGGCGATCGAGCCCGAGCCCGGCTGCATCCTCGACACCGTGGACGACGTCGTCGACTGGCTGCACCCGCGGATCGGAGTGGTCGACCCGGCCTACGTGGGCGTCTGCCTGGACACCTGCCACCTCGCCGTCTCCTTCGCCGACCCGGCCTCGGCCGTGCGCCGCATCCGCGACGCGGGCCTGCGCGTGGTCAAGGTGCAGGCCTCCGCCGCGCTCCACCTGGAGGACCCCTCGGGCCGCGCCGCGCTCACCCCGTTCGTCGAGAAGCGCTACCTGCACCAGACCCGCGAGAACGGGATCGACGGAGTGCTCCGCGTCGACGACCTGCCCGAGGCGCTGGACACGCTCCCCGGCACCGGTCCCTGGCGCGTGCACTTCCACGTGCCGCTGCACCACCGGCCGGAGGCGCCGCTCTCGGCGACCACGGCCGTCCTGGCGGAGGCCGTCTCGGCGGTCGACGCCGCCTGGCCCTACGACGAGATCCACCTCGACGTCGAGACCTACACCTGGTCGGTGCTCGCCGACGCCCCGAGCGACCTCTCGACGGGCATCGGCGCCGAGCTCGCCTGGGCGGCCGCGCACCTGCTCACGCCCGCCTCCCGAGAGGCGCTGCTGGCGCCCCTGATCCCGCAGGCGGCGGCGCTGTGAGGCCGGTGCTGCTGCTCGACGTGGTCGGGCTGACCTCGACGGCGCTCGCCGACATGCCCCGCCTCTCGCGCCTGGCCCGCGGGGGCGGGCGCCTGCCGCTGGACACGGTCCTGCCCGCGGTCACCTGCAGCGTGCAGTCGACCATGCTCACCGGCTCGATGCCCGCGCAGCACGGGATCGTCGGCAACGGCTGGTACTTCCGCGACCTCGGCGAGGTGCACCTGTGGCGCCAGCACAACCGCCTGGTCACGGGGGAGAAGGTCTGGGAGACCGCGCGCCGCCTGAGCGGGGAGCCGTACCGCGCGGCCAACATCGGCTGGTGGTACGCGATGGGGGCGACGACCGACGTGACCGTCACTCCGCGCCCGATCTACCACGCCGACGGCCGCAAGTCGCCGGACGCGTACGTGCGTCCGCCGGCGCTGCACGACGAGCTGGTCTCGCGCTTCGGCGCGTTCCCGCTGTTCCAGTACTGGGGGCCGACCGCGTCGCTCCGCTCGACCCAGTGGATGGTCGACGCCACCCGGCACGTGCTGGCGGGCGACGGCTCCGGACCGCCCGAGCTGACGACGGCGTACCTGCCGCACCTCGACTACGACCTCCAGCGCTTCGGACCGGACTCGCCCGAGGCGCGCCGGGCCGCCTCGGAGCTCGACGTGGTGCTCGCTCCGCTGCTCGACGACGCGGAGGCGCTGGGCGCCTCGGTGATCGTGGTCGCCGAGTACGGGATCGCCGACGCGGACACCCCGGTCGACGTCAACCGGGCGCTCCGGCGCGAGGGCCTGCTCGAGGTCTACGTGCAGGACGGCGGGGAGCAGCTGGACCCGTGGACGTCGCGCGCGTTCGCCGTCGCCGACCACCAGGTCGCCCACGTCTACGTGCAGGACGCGGCGGACCTGCCGCGGGTGCGCTCGATCCTCGAGGGGCTCGACGGGGTCGACGAGGTGCTCGACCGGGAGGCGCAGGCCCGCTACGGACTCGACCACGAGCGCTCGGGCGAGTTCGTCGTGGTCGCACGGCCGGGGGCGTGGTTCACCTACTACTACTGGCTCGACGACGACCGCGCGCCCGACTTCGCCCGCGGCGTCGACATCCACCGCAAGCCCGGCTACGACCCGGCCGAGCTCTTCTTCGATCCGGCCGACCCGCTGGTGAAGGCGAAGGCGGCGGGCAACCTGGCCAAGAAGGCGCTGGGGCTGCGCTACGCGATGAATCTGGTGCCGCTGGACGCGTCGCTGGTGCGCGGCACGCACGGGAGGCTGCCGTCCTCGTCGGCCGACACTCCGCTCGTGCTGGCCTCGGACGCGGACCTGCTGCCGACCGGAGCCGCGTCGCTCCCGGCCACCGCGGTGCGCGACCTGGTGCTCGCGGCGCACGGCCCGGCCCTCGCGAAGGAGGCGTCGGCGCTCGCGCGCTGAGGGAGGGGACGTCCGGCGGCCTGCGCTCGCGTGCGGGCCGTCGGGCGGTGCGGGGTCGCTGCGGGCGGTCCCGGGCTCCGGTCCTCGCCGCGGGCCCACCCGGGCGGCCGGCGGCTCAGCGCGGCACGAGCCCGGTGAGCCGCGCCGTCAGCCGCTCGACGGGGCCGGCGCCGAGGAACCGCCACCACAGCACGGCGGCCGCGCACAGCCCGAGCACCAGGGCGAGAGCGGCGAGCGGGGTGTCGGCGGAGTAGCCGAGGCCCGCCCGGGCGAGTGCCGCGACGAGCGCCACCTGCAGCACGTAGACCGAGAGCGCGAGCGTGCCGATCGCCCGGAGCGGCACCAGCAGCCGTCGGACCGCGGTGGAGCGCGACGTGGTCAGCAGCACCACCGCGACGTAGGCCAGGAGCACGAGCCCGAGGTCGTGGAGGGTGTCCGGGAGGCTGCCGGAGGGCGACTCGAGGCCGAGCAGGAGCTCGATCAGCGGCCGCAGCGGGTAGACGACGACGGCGACCGTCGCGAGCACCGGCAGCAGCCGGTCGCGCCGGGCACCGTGGCGCAGCAGCAGGGCGCCGAGGAGGAAGAAGGGGAGCAGGTTCGTCACCCGGTAGCTCGGGCCCGTGAACAGCCAGAGCGTGAGCGGCGAGCCGGGTGCCGCGGCGGCCACGGCGGCGTTCAGAGGTCCGGCGACGAGCGCCAGCAGGGCGGCCACGGCGGCGACGACCCGCGAGCGGAACAGGAGCAGCGGCGTGCCGAGCACGAGCACGACGCCGAGGTACTGCAGCACGATCGCGATCCAGCTGCCCCAGGTCTCGAGCCAGACGCCGAGCGCCACGAGCACGGCCCCGCGGATCGCGTTCCGCAGCAGCACCCTCCCGGGCGAGGCGCCGGGCCGCGCGAGCACGAGGGCCGCCGACATCCCCATCACCAGCGCGAACAGCGGCGACGCGAGGTCGTTCACGGTCCAGGCCAGGAACCCGACGGGTCCCGTCCGCGCGCTCGGCACGAGGGGCATCGCGTGGGCGACGAGCATGGCCGCCACCGCCACTCCGCGCAGCACGTCGGGGGCGACCAGGCGGTCGTGCCGGAGTCGCGGAGCCGTCGCAGTCATCCCGCGAGAGTAGGCGCGCGCCGGCCGCCGCGCCCCGCGCGAGCGCACCTCGCGCCACCGGCCGTCCCGGCCAGGCCGCCGGCCGCCCGGCCTCGTCGCCGGCCGCGCGCTGCCGCCCGCTCCGCTCCGTCGGCCAGGGTCTCGGGCCGCTGCGGCGATCCGTCGGGAACGGCCCGTCCCGCCTTCCTGCACGGGCCGTTCGCGACGGATCAGCGCACGCCCGCGCCGCCGCCCGCTCTGCGCCGCCGACGCCCGCTCTGCGCCGCCGCCGCCTCGCGCTCGGCACCGCCGCGACGTTCCGGCCGTGCCCCGGCCTGCTCCGATGCGTCACGAACGGTCCCGTCCGCCCTTCCGAAGCGACCGTTCGCGACCCCTCGGCGCCTCCCTCCCGCCCGCGCGCGCGAGCGCCCCGCACTCGGCCCGCACCGAGCCCGACCCGGCATGCTGGACGGATGACCGACGCCGCCCCGTCCCCCGACCGCCCGCGCCGGGCCCGCAGCCAGCACGTCCTCACCGTGCTCCGGACCGAGCGCCTCACCGGCCACCTGGTCCGCGTGCACCTCGGCGGCGACGGGCTCGACGCGTTCCTCGCCGAGTCCGACCCCGAGCGACTCGCTGCGACCGACCGCTACGTGAAGCTCCTGCTCCCGCCGCGCGGCTCCGACCTCCAGCCGCCCTTCGACCTCGACGCGCTCCGGGCGACCGTCGCCCCCGAGCAGCTGCCCGTGCGCCGCACCTACACCGTCCGCTCGGTCGACCTCGAGGAGCGCTCGGTCGCCGTCGACTTCGTCGTGCACGGCGACGAGGGAGTGGCGGGGCCGTGGGCGCTCGCCGCGGCTCCCGGCGACCGGATCGCCCTCTCCGCGCCCGGCGGCGCCTGGTCCCCGAGCGCCGACCCCGAGGCCGCGCACCTGCTGCTCGGCGACGACTCCGCTCTGCCGGCGATCGCCTCCGCCCTCGAGGGGATGCCCGCGCACGCCCGCGGCCTGGTCCTGATCGAGGTGGACTCGGCCGCCGACGAGCTCGATCTTCCCGCTCCGGCCGGAGTGGAGGTGCGCTGGCTGCACCGCGGCGGTCTCGAGGCCGGCCGGTCGCTCGTCGCCGCCGTGCGGGCCGAGCCGAGGCCCGCAGGCGTGCTCGAGGTCTTCGCGCACGGCGAGCGCACCGCGATGAAGCAGCTGCGCGCCCTCCTGCAGGACGAGTGGGGCGTGGAGCGCCGGGCGCTCTCGCTCTCGGCCTACTGGGCTCTCGGCCGCGCCGAGGACCGCTTCCAGGCCGAGAAGCGCGAGCCGGTCGGCGCGATCTTCGCCGACTGACGGGGGAGCGCACTCCGTCCGCGGATCGCCGGGAAGGGACTAGCCTCGGACCCACCTCTACTCCGGTCCCCACGACCGGTCCGCCCGATGGCGTTCCGGCCCTGCGAGCCTCGTGCCCGCCGCCCCCGCCGTCCCGCGGGCTGCTCGACCGAGAAGATGAGGAGGGCCCCCGTGGGAGTGCTGATCTTCGGTGCCTGGCGGCGCCGGATCGAGTTCGAGGACCGGACGCTCGCGCACGTGCGGATCGCGGTGCGCGCGCGGATGGAGCAGGGACAGCCGTTCCGCCTGACCTGGAGGACGCTGCAGGAGTCGGAGCCGCGCTCGCACGCGATCCTCGTGCAGCCGAACGCGGTGCTGGAGTACCGATTCGATCATCCCCGGCTGAACGCCGTGAACCGCCTCTGGCTGCGCGAGCTCCTCACCCCCGCGTCCGGGCGCGACATGGTCGTCGCCGCCGAGCCCGAGCAGGCGCCGCTCCTCGGTGGCGACCGTCCGTCCCCGATCCCCGAGGGAGGGGTCGCGGCCTAGTCGGAGCGGAGCCGTTCAGCGCCGGGCGAGGCCGACCGGGAGCCCGCCCGCGAGGGCGGCGGCGGATCCGAAGAGCAGTGCCCCCACCCCGCCGAGGGCGGTGGCGACGACGGTGTTCAGCACCGCGCCGACGAGCGCGACGCCCAGCACGTCCGACAGCCCGCGGTCCGCCGAGGGCCCGTCCTCTCCGGCGGGCGGTCGACGCGGATCGCCGCCTGCTGCGTGCAGGACCTCCCTCGCGCAGTGGATCCTGCCCGGACACGGAGCGCCGCGCAGGACGCCGCGGCCACCGCGCCTGCAGGACTCCCGCCGCGGATGTCGCATCGCCGCGGCAGCCGGACATGTACCTGTGACTCCGCGAAAGGGGAACCATGAGCATCCGCTCCCGAGACGACTTCTCCGAGCTGTACCGCGCCCACTACGACGACCTGCTCCGTATCGTCCGCCGCGCGCTCCCGCCGCGACGGTCGACGACGTCGTCGGCGAGACCTTCCTCGCCGCCTGGCGTCGCCGGCAGGACCTGCCGGAGAACGTGCGGCCCTGGCTGTTCGGCACGGCCCGGCACGCGATCCTCAACGCCGCCCGCGGCGAGAAACCGCCGGCAGGCGTTGGCCGTGCGGATCGGGACCCTCGCCCCGGAGGAGCAGGCGGATCCGTCGGTCGGCGACCGCCTCGACCTGGAGAGCGCGTGGAAGCGGCTCCCCCTCGCCGAGCAGGAGGCTCTGGCCCTCCACGTCTGGGAGGACCTCCCGCAGGCCGAGGCCGCGCAGGTGCTCGGCTGCTCCCGGGCCGCCTACGCGATGCGGCTCACCCGCGCGAAGCGGCGTCGGCCACTTCGTGCAGCGGGAGGCCCCCGGGCCGGTCGCGGCCGCGATCCTCCGGCACCTCCGACCGCTCGACTCGCACCCGCGCCTCCGGTGACGCGCGGGAGCGTCGGGGCCCGGAGTCGTCCTCCGGGCCCCGTCGCTCACACCTGGGCGGTGCCGCTGTCCTCGACCGGGCCGGTCGCGTCCGACTCCTCGGCGATCTCGGTGCCGGTCTCGTCCGCGCGGGCGCGGAGTGCGTCGGCCATCGCGCCGGCGCCCTCGGCTCCGTGGTCGTGCTCGACCTGGTCGATCAGGCCGCCGAGCTTCTCGTCGTTGCCGGCGTCCTCGGCTCCGTCCATCACGGGGCTGTTCTGCTCGTTGTCGCTCATGGCGCTCCTCCTGGGTCGACCGGCCTCTGCGCCGGTGGTCCGACGCTACGCGCGCGGCCCGTGCGGTGCAGGTGATCGACGGGAATCGGCCAGTCCGCTATCGGGGTGCCGACCGACGTTCCCGAGTTCCCCCGAATCGAGCGGATATCGCTTCCGCCCCGCTGGAGAAGTGAGCGGATATCGTCTGCCGAATGAGCCCCTATCGCTTTTCGGCGAGATGAACTGTTCTCTCAGACAAGGACCCCTCAGGTGCCCTCCCTGCTATGATCGGGCGACTTCTGCACCAGGGACCGGGGGTCGTTCTCGGCGGACGATCGATCATCCACACGCCTGTTATCTCGATCATCACCAGTGAAGGCGCGTATGGCTTCGTATCTCTTCGTCTGCTCCGGCGGCGGGCATCTCAAGGAGATGTTCGCCCTGTCGGGGCTCCTCGGAGTCGACCCGGAGGAGCAGCACTGGGCGACCGTCGACAGCGCCCTCAGCCGCACCCTCCTCGCCGATCGGCGCGTGACCCACCTCGCCGATCCGCCGCCCCGCGCCGTGGTGCCGGTGCTCCGCAACGCGATGATCGCCCGCTCCCTGCTGGCCCGCGGCTCCTTCGACGCCGTCTTCAGCACCGGCGCCAGCCCCGCCCTCTCCTTCCTCCCGCTCGCGGCCTCGCGCGGCATCCCCGCGCACTACATCGAGAGCGCCGCCCGCGTGCTCGGCCCGTCGATGACCGGTCGGATCCTCGCCCGGGTCCCCGCCGTCTCGACCTACACGCAGTACCGCTCCTGGGCCGACGACCGCTGGAGCTTCGGCGGCTCGATCTTCGACACCTACCGCGTCGAGGACGTCGTCCCGCAGCCGATCCGCCGCGCCGTGGTCTCGGTCGGCACGCAGGACGGCTACCCGTTCCCCCGCTTCTTCGCCGCGCTCGCGCCGCTGCTCGAGGGCGTGGAGGTGCTCTGGCAGACCGGAGCGAACGACGTCTCCGGACTCGGGATCGACGGCCGCCACTCCGTGCCGCACGACGAGCTCAACGCCGCGATGAAGGCGGCCGACGTCGTCATCGCGCACGGGGGAGTGGGCACCGCGCTCAGCGCCATCGAGCAGGGCCGGGTGCCGATCCTGGTCCCGCGCCGCGCCTCGTTCGGCGAGCACGTCGACGACCACCAGGTGCAGATCGCCACACGCCTGGCCGACTCCGGCCTCGCGGTCACCGTCGACATCGAGGGCCTCTCCCGCGAGACGCTCGAACTCGCCGCGGCGAGGCGGGTCGTCTCCGCCGATTCCGCCGTGCCCTTCGTGGTGCACGAGACGGCCGAGAAGTCCTCGGGCCTCTCCCGCCGACTCTTCCCCTCCTCCCGCTGATCCCCGCCCGCGCGACCAGACGTGATGAGAACGACATCCGCGCGTCATCCGCGGCCCGTACACTCTCGAATGGGTTGGGGGGCCGGACGTCACTTCATGTGCGTCGAATTCGGAATGGTCGGCCGACTCGACACTGATGGCGAAAGCTCCGAAGGATTCTCGATATGACTGACACCCCGCGCGGCCTCTCGCGCCGCCTCCTGCTCGCCGCCTCCGCTGTCGGAGCCGCCGCGACCGCCTCCGCTCTCGTGGCGACCCCCGCGCTCGCCGCGCCGAACTACAGCGTCATCCCGAGGCTCCCGGGCGAGGTCTCGCGCCTCGACACCGCGATCTCGAGGAACGGCAGGAAGCCGTACGAGATCATCGACGTGAAGATCGGCAACGACTCCACGCGTCTCTTCGTCCCGCACTCGGCGAAGCCGGGATCCGGCTCCCCGGTGCCGGTGGCCTGGTTTTACCACGCCAGCGGCAGCAGCTACAAAGCGCTCGACAACGCGTACAGCTACTCGGCCGACCCGCTCGTCGACCTCGGCTTCGTCAGCATCAGCCCCGACTTCGGCGGCCCGAGCAACTACACCAACCCCACCGCGCTCGCCGTGCAGACGGCCGCCACGGCCTGGGTGCAGAACCTCTGGAACGTCCGCGGGAGCTTCCTCCGCTCGAACTCCGGCGGCGGAGCGATGATGTGCTGGGCCTACGCGAAGAAGATGGTGCCGAACATCTACGGGGCGTACCACGCCAGCAGCGTCTTCGACGTCGAGGACCTCGCGGCGCGCGACGACAGCCAGCCGAACCGCGTCCTCGCCGTCTACGGGGGAGACCGGGCGCTGATGCGCGCGACCAACCCCGCCCGTCTGCCGCAGTCCGCCTGGCAGGGCGTTCGTCTGCGCGTCAGCGCCGGCACGGCCGACGAGCTCGCTCCCGCCGAGCTCCACGGCGGACGCCTGCGCCGCCTGGCGCTTCCCGTCGCCAAGGAGGCGACGATCGCGTATCACAGCAGCGCCGGCTACCAGGGCGGCCACATCGTCCCGACCGCCACCAACAGGGACTCGGTCGAGACCTTCCGCCGCTGGCTCCAGGAGGGCCCCGCCTGATCCGCGTCAGGACCGACGCGACCCCTCCTCCCCGGGGGTCGGCGCCAGGGTCGAGCAGTGGAGGAGGAGGAGGGCACGGCATCGCAGGCGTCCCAGCCGCCGAGAGGCGGCTCGCGAGGGCATCGCGATCCTCATCGAGGCCGACGGGACCACTCCCGTGAGCGCCGCACCGCCCGCCCCCTCCTCCACCACTCCGCTCCGACGCCAGAAGGACTCCCTGACGTGATCGACATCCTCCCGCGACGGCTCCTCGTCGGCGCGCTCTTCTCGGTCGCCCTGGTGATCGTCCTCGGGATGGGGTACATCTTCTCGACCCGGGAGCCGGCCACCGGCCTCCTGGTGATCGCCGCCGGAATCGGCGGGATCATCGGCGCCTTCGTGCTGCTGCGGGTCCCCGCGCACTGGCTGCCGGCGATGGCGCTCGCGTTCTTCGCGCTCGTCCCGACGCCGCTGACCCCCTCGACCCTGACCTTCCGCATGACGCTCTGGGCGGTCATCCTCGTGATCTGGGCGATCCGGCGCGGGCTCGCTCCCGAGCTGTGGCGCGCCCCCGTCAAGGCGTGGACCCGCGAGCTCGTGCTCTCCCCGTGGCGGGCCGTGGTGATCCTCGCGTTCATCGCCCTCATGCTCTGGTCCGCCGTGGCGACGGTGCGCAGCTCCTTCGCGAGCGAGGGCGTCTCGTGGCTCTTCAGCTTCGCCATCTGCGTGGGCGTGCCGATGCTCGTCTTCGACGCCCAGCGCGAGGCCGTGCTGCTGCGCAAGACGTGGGTGATCCTCTCGGGGCTGCTCGCCCTCTACGCTGCCCTCGAGCTGGTCGCGCAGAGCTCCCCGATCCTCGGGGCCGTCTACGGCGCCCTCGGCTACGAGCAGGACCAGCACTGGTCGCTCTACCGCGCCGAGATCACCTTCGGCCACCCGCTGCTCGCCGGCACCTTCCTCACCGTGGGCGCCGGGCTCGCCTTCGGCTCCTGGCTCCAGGGCTCCCGCAAGTCGGACCTGCTGCTGGGCATCCTGGCCTCGGGCGGTGTCGTCGCGACCGTCTCGCGCGGACCGATGGCGGCCATCGCCGTCGCCGTCGTCGTCGCGCTCGTCGCCGTCGGCTTCCTCAACCCGGACCGCTCGCTGCTCCGGCCCGGCTCGATCCTGATCGCCGGCCTCATCGCGGGCGTCGGAGTCCTCAACTTCGAGCCCGTCACCGCCCGCAACAACAACCTCGACGCCTCCATCTCGGCCGGTGCCCGCGACCTCGCGGTGACCGTGTCGCTCAAGGCGGCGGAGCTCACGCACTGGCTCGGCTCCGGAGCGGCGACGTCCGGCATCAGCGGCAGGCGGTTCTCGGACGTGGTCATCGAGAACTCGTTCCTGCAGCTGCTGATCAGCGTCGGCATCCCCGGCCTGCTGTTCTTCGTGATCATGGTGGCCGCGATGTTCGGCGCCGCGCTCAGCCGTCGGGACGTCGGCCCTGCGGCCGGCCTGCTCGGCTTCATGGTCTGCCTCGCCGGCTACAACGCCATCGACGCGGTCCGCCCCAGCCACCTGCTCCTGGGCTTCCTCGTCATCATCTGCCTGAACCCGGTGCACGTCCCCGACTTCTCCAAGGGCATCCGGATGCGCCAGCCGCTCGGGGCGCGGATCTTCGACGCGCCGATGGCCGTCGGGATGCGGGGCGAGCGGTGAGCCGCCGCTCGCGCAGGAACGACTCGTCGCCGGCCGCGCTCGTCGTCCAGCAGTCGCTCGCTCCGCCGGACTCGACCACGCAGTACGTCGACTCGATCGTCGACGGCCTGGCGCCCGGCGTCGAGCTGCTGTTCTTCTCCTGGCGCAGCGCCCTGCTCGCCGACTACGACGTGCTGCACGTGCACTGGCCCGAGCTGATGATCCGCGGCCGCAGCCCGGTGCACCGCTTCCTGCGCCGCCGCGCTCTCGACGTGCTGCTGGTGCGCCTCGCGCTCCAGCGCATCCCGCTCGTGCGCACGGTGCACAACCTGCACCCGCACGAGCTCGGTCCCGCCGCCGAGCGCCGCTCGCTCGCCCGGATCGACCGAGCGACCGACCTGTTCGTCCGCCTGAACCCCACGACCGTCACTCCCGGCCGGGCGCCCGCCGTCACCGTGCTGCACGGCCACTACCGCGACCAGTTCGCCCAGCACCCGCTGCCCGAGCGCGAGCACGGCCGCGTGCTCTACTTCGGCATCATCCGCCCGTACAAGGGCGTCGTCGAGCTGATGGACGTGTTCCACGGCGTGGAGGACGACTCCCTGTCCCTGCACGTGGTCGGCAGCCCCAGCACGGGCCAGCGCGAGCTGGTCGAGGAGCGGGCCGCCCGCGACACCCGGGTGCGCACCACGCTCCGCCGGGTCGACGACGCCGAGATGGTCGACGAGATCGGCCGGGCCGAGCTGATCGTCCTGCCCTACCGCGAGATGCACAACTCCGGGTCGATCCTGGTCGCCCTCTCGCTCGGCCGGCCGATCCTGGTGCCCCGCACGCCCACCAACACGGCCCTGGCCGAGGAGGTCGGCAGCGACTGGGTGATCGAGTACGACGGCGATCTCACTCCCGAGCTGATCACCTCCGCGCTCGAGCGCACGCGCACCCGCCCGCCGGAGGGGCTCCCCGCGCTCTCCGGTCGCGACTGGGACGTGCTCGGACTCCAGCTCAAGAAGGCCTACGAGGGCGCGATCGCCACCAAGAAGGGCTCGACCCGATGAGCGAGACCACCCGGAAGCCGTCCCCGAGCCTCGGCCGCTCCGCGAGCCGCGGCGCCGCCGTCACCATCGGCGGGCAGGCGATCCGCATCGCCGTCCAGCTGGGCAGCATCGTCGTCCTCGCGCGCCTGCTCGCGCCGGCCGACTACGGCCTGCTCGCGATGGTCACGGCGATCATCGGCATCGGCGAGATCTTCCGCGACTTCGGCCTCTCCTCCGCCGCCATCCAGGCGAAGGAGATCACGCCGGGCCAGAAGAGCAACCTGTTCTGGATGAACGCGGGCATCGGCCTCACCCTCACCCTGCTGGTCATCGCGGCCTCGTGGCCGATCGCCGCGCTCTACGGCGACGACCGGCTCCAGCTGCTGACCGTCGTGCTCTCCTCGACGTTCCTGCTCAACGGGATCTCGACGCAGTTCCGCGCCGACCTCGCCCGGCACCTCCGCTTCGTGAAGCTCACCCTGGTCGACATCGTCGGCCAGGTGCTGGGCCTCGTGGTCGGCGTGCTGATGGCGCTCGGCGGCGCCGGCTACTGGGCGCTGGCCGCGAGCCAAGTCGTGCAGCCGCTCATCGGCGTGCTGATGCTGGTCTTCATCACCGGCTGGCGGCCCGGCCGCTACCGCCGCGGAGAGGCGATGGGCCACTTCCTCCGCTACGGAGGCGGCGTCTTCGCGACCCAGGCGCTGACCTACGCGAGCAAGAACGTCGACTCCGTCATCATCGGCGCGCGCTTCGGCCCGGTCGACCTGGGCCTCTACAACCGCGCGTTCCAGCTGATGATGCTGCCGCTGCAGCAGCTCAACGCCCCGGCGCAGCGCGTGGCCCTGCCCGTGCTCTCCAAGCTGCAGGACGAGCGCGAGCGGTTCCGCACGTTCATCCTCTTCGGCCAGTCGGCGATGCTGACGGTGATGGGCCTCGTGCTCGCCGTCCTCGGCTCCCAGTCCGACTCGGTCATCCGGATCCTGCTGGGGGAGCGCTGGCTCGCCTCGGTCCCGATCTTCCAGATCCTGCTCGTGGCCGGGTTCTTCCAGGCCACGGCGTACTGCTCCTGGTGGGTGTTCCTCTCCAAGGGCCTGGTGCGCCAGAGCGTCTGGTACAGCCTGGCGACCCGCCCGCTGATGGTCGTCCTGATCCTGCTCGGCTCCAACTGGGGAGTGACGGGCGTCGCGATCGCGTACGCCGGCTCGCTCGCCCTCACCTGGCCGATCGCGCTGATCTGGATCGGCCGCACCTCCGACGCCCCCGCCCGCGAGATGTTCACCAACGGCCTCCGCAGCGGCATCGCGTTCGGATCGATCACGGTCGGCTCCTTCTTCTCCACCGTCTGGATCCCCGCCGACCAGCCCGTCCTCCGCCTCCTCGTGGGCGGCGCCGCCGTCCTGGTCGGGGTGGGGCTCTGGATGCTGATCCTCCCCGCGTTCCGCCGCCAGATCCTCGGCCTCGCCGACCTGCGCCGCCACTTCCGCCGCAGCCGCCCGGCCGCCGCTCCCGCCCCGGCAACGGTCGACGCCACCAGCCCCACCGGTGACAGCGCGCTGGTCGACGGGGCCGTCACGGCCGGCACTCCCGACTCCGAGCGGCCTCCCGCCGCCGTCCCCCCCACCGAAAGAGATCGATGAAACTCAAGCTCGGCGTCGTCAAGTCCTGGAAGAAGGACTTCGTCACGACGACCCGCCTGCCCGCCCGTCGCGACGCGGCGGTGCTCCGCGCCGCCCTCGCGGACCTCCGCCCCGAGCCCGAGTCGCACCTCGTGATCGCCGCTCCCGGCAGCGGCAACATCGGCGACCAGGCGATGCTGGAGGCGTTCCTCGAGAACACCACCGGTCCCGTCGTGGTGATCCAGCGCTACGCCGGCGACGTCGTGATCCCCGAGGAGCAGGCCGACCGCGTCGAGGTCGTCGAGCTCCCGCACCTGGTCTACGGAGTGGGCGACGCGCACGCCGCCGACCTCCGCGCCTACGCCGCGCTGATCCGCCGCGCCCGCTCGGTCTCGGTCGTCGGCGCCGACATGATGGACGGCAAGTACAGCCTCCGCGGCTCGGTCCGCCGCTCCCTGCTCGCGCAGGCGGCCGCCGAGGCCGGGGTGCCCACGCGCATCCTCGGCTTCTCCTGGAACGCCGCGGCCCGCCTCGCCGCCCGCCGCTCCCTGATCGCCGCCTCCCGCGCCGGCGTCGTCCCGATGCTCCGCGACCCGCTCTCGGCGGAGCGCGCCCGGAGCATCGGCGTGCAGCGCGTCGAGGAGGTCACGGACATCGTCTTCTCGGCGCGCACCCGCGACCGCAGCTTCCGCGAGGGGCTGGGACTGCCGGAGGGCGTCCCCTTCGCTCTCGTGAACGCGAGCGCCCTCGTCGCCGGCATGGTCGACCAGGTGCCGGAGTACGAGCGCATCGTCGACCGCCTCCGCGCCGCCGGCGTGCACGTCGTGCTCCTCCCGCACGTCTCCCGCCCCATCGGCGACGACAAGGTGGCCGTCCGCGCGGTCGCCGAGCGCGTGGGATCCGAGGGCGTCACCGTCGTCGACCGCGTGCTCATGCCCGCCGAGATCCGCGGCCTCGCCGAGGACGCCCTGCTGACCGTCACCGGCCGCATGCACCTCGCGATCATGTCGCTCTCGCTCGGCGTCCCCGCGATCACTCTCGCCACCCAGGGCAAGGTCGAGGGCATCATGCGCCTCATCGGCCTGCCGCAGCTGTGCGTCGAGCCGGTCCCCGGCTTCGCCGACCGCGTCCTCCCGGTGATCGACCGCATCCTCGCGGAGCCGGGCGACGGCGGCGTGCGCGCCACCATCGACGCGGCCATGCCCGAGGTGCGCCGCCTCTCGGCGCTCAACACCCGCGGCCTCGGCGCGGAGGTCGTGCGATGAGCGCGGCGCAGGAGAAGGGACCGCGCATGCGGATCATGTTCGTCGTCACGTCGCTGCACGGCGGCGGGGCCGAGTTCGTCGCCCGCACCTGGATGGGCTGGCTCCTCGAGCAGGGCCACCACGTCGACGTCGTCACCACCTCGGTGAAGGGCACCGACGAGTACCTCCCCGAGGGCGCGGTGCTGCACCGCATCGGCGAGGGCAAGGGCCACGTCGGCAAGGCGCGGATGCTCAAGGAGCTGTTCCGCCGCCGCACCCCCGACGTCGCGGTCGCCCTGCAGGGCTACCCGAACATCGTGCTCCTGGCCTCGGCCGAGATGACCGCGAAGGCGGACCGTCCGAAGACCATCGTGAGCGAACGCAACCTCGTCTCGCTCGGCATCCCGGGCTTCTCGAAGACCCAGAAGGTGCAGCTCGGGCTCGCCAAGACGCTCTACCGCCGCGCCGACCACGTCATCGCGATCTCGCACCCCGTCGCAGGCGAGCTCGTCGCCGGCTTCGGCGTCTCGGGCGAGCGCTGCACCGTCGTGCCGAACCCGGCGACCGCCAAGGTCGACCGCTCACGCCAGGTCTCGCGCACCCCCGGCACCGCGGCGGGCCTGCAGATCGTGCTGCCCTGCCGCCTCGTCGTCCAGAAGCGCCCCGAGCTCGCGATCCTCGCGGCCGAGGAGCTGGAGCGCCGCGGCATCCCCGCGAAGGTCGTCTCCTTCGGCGGCGGCCCGCTGCTCGGGAGCATGAAGGCGGAGGCGACCGCGCGCGGCGTGGACTTCCAGGACATGGGCTGGGTCGAGGACTGGTTCCACCACTTCGACGAGAACGCCGTCGTGCTCCTCCCGTCGCTGCGCGAGGGCTTCGGCAACGTGCTGGTCGAGGCGGCCGCCGCCGGCGTCCCCTCGGTCGCCGTGTCCGGGGCGCTCGGAGTCGCGGACGCGATCGTCCCCGGCCTCACCGGCGAGCTCGCGCTCACCCCGTCCGCCTCCGACCTCGCCGATGCGCTGATCCGCGCGAGCGAGCTCGAGATCACCGGCATCGACCGCTGGCTCGACCGCTTCTCGCTGGAGTCGAGCGGCCGCGACCTCGAGACGGTGCTCCGCCGGGTCGTGGGGCAGAAGTGACCCTCGTCTCGGTCGTCGTCCCGGCGCACCAGGAGGAGGCGCACCTCGCCTCCGCTCTGGAGCGCCTGCTGCGGCAGACCCACGCCGAGCTCGAGATCCTCGTGGTCGACGACGCCTCGACCGACGGGACCGAGGCGATCGGCCGCGCGTTCGCCGACGAGCACGAGCGGATCCGCTACCTCCGCCAGGACGAGAACCAGGGCGTCGCCGCCGCTCGCGAGCGCGCCGTCGGCGAGGCCGCCGGCGAGTGGGTCTGGCTGGTCGACGCCGATGACGAGTGGCCGGAGACCGCGGTCGAGGCCATGCTCACCGCGGGGGAGGCGGGCCGCGCCGACGTGGTGGTCGCCCAGGCGGTCACGGTCGACTCGACCGGATCCACGCCCGTCGGCTCCCTGCGCGGCCCGCTCGCGCTCTCGGGCCGGGGCGCCTTCACCGCGCTCCTGGTCGGCGAGCTGACCGGGCACCTCTGGAACAAGCTGTTCCGCCGCGAGCTGTTCGACGGCATCGACTTCACGCGGATCCGCCAGCACTCGGACCAGGCGCAGGTCGCGCAGCTGCTCGCCGCGGCCGACGAGGTCGTCGTCGTCCCCGACTCCGTCTACGAGTACCGCCTCCGGTCCGGCTCGATCATCCGGTCGGGCGCGAAGCGCGCCGACTCGCTCGCCGGGCTCGCCGCGGTGATCGAGCGGACGGCCCGCGGGCTCGACCCGCGCATCCTCGACTCGCAGGACTACTCCTACTACCGCGCGCGCTTCTCCCTGCTCTCCCGCTTCAAGGACGCCACCTCGGGCGCGCACAGCCCCGAGGAGGCCGACCGGCTCTGGCGGGCCGCGCACGACGAGGCGGGCGTCCGGCACCTGGTCGCGCTCGTGCGCCGGCGCGACCTCAAGCGCTCCGTCCTCTTCGGGCTCGCCGCCGCGGCGCCCGCGCTCTACCGTGCGGCGATGAGCGCCGGGAACGGACGCCGGTGACCGTCGTCTCCCCGGTGAGCGGAAAGGCCGGAGTGCACGTCCCGGCACTCGAGTCCTCGTCACTATTCCGCCGAATGTGCGGCGCGGACGACACACCCTTAGTCTTGATCGTCGGTCGCGTTGTGCGACCGAGCCTGCGTGCTTCTCTGAGCCTTGTTCACCTCGGGTGGAATTCACGAGCGGTCCGGCCGGGCACAAGGGGGAGAGAATGAAGCTGCTGAAGCCTGCGGGCGGAGCCCGACGCGAATGGGTGGATTTCGCCAAGGGCGCCGCCATCCTGATGGTCGTGTACTACCACACGTCGCTGTACCTCGGTGACATCGGGGTCGAGAACACTCTCGGCCGCATCAAGGTCGTGTTCGAGCTGTTCCCGATGCCCCTCTTCTTCCTGGTGTCCGGCCTCTTCGGCTCGCGCATCCGCACCTGGAGCTTCCGCGACCTCTGGCGCCGCAGGCTGTACCCGCTGCTCTGGCTCTACGTGGTCTGGTCCGTGATCCGCATGGCCTTCTACCTGGTCGTGCCGCTCGCGAACGGCGGCCTCGGCGAGCTCCCCGCGACCGATCCGCTCAACCTGCTCCTGCTGTTCTTCTGGCCCAGCAGCAGCTACTGGTTCATCTACGGCCTCTTCCTCTTCACGCTCGGCGCGTGGCTCCTGCGGAAGGTCGACCACCGCGTGCAGGTCGCTCTCGCCGCGGTGATGGGGACGATGTTCACCACCGGTCTCCTCAACACGACCAATGTGGGCTGGAACCGCATCGGCGCCCTGTTCGTCTTCTTCCTGGTGGGCACGCTCTACTCGAAGAGGATCATCGACTTCGTCGAGCAGAAGGGGAGCCGCGCGTTCCTCTACGTCACTCCGGTCTTCGTCGTGCTGAGCGCGGTGCTCTTCCTCTTCCCGATCCGCTGGGTGCCGTTCCTCGCCCTCGCCGGCCAGATGGCCGCCGTCGCGATGGGCATCCTCGTGTCGCGGGCCCTCTCCCGGGTGCGCTTCCTGAACTTCTTCACGATCTGCGGCGAGCGCAGCCTGCACATCTACCTGCTGCACCTCTACTTCATCGTGATCGCCATCACGGTCCTGCGGGTGATCCTCCCCGAGGACCGCTCCGAGCTCGGCGGCTTCGAGGTGCCGCTGCTGCTGGTCGTCATGGTGCTGGCGGTCGTCCTCTCGCTCTTCGTGACCCGCTACCTCTCGAAGGTCAAGTGGATCTACGTCCCCCCGGCCGCCCTCGGCGGCCCCGGCAAGCGGCGCACGCCCGTGCCCGTCCCTGCGCGCGGCCCCGGAGCCGTCTCCGATCCCGCCGCGGTCCCGGCCGATGAGCCCGGTACCTCCCCCAGTTACGAGAAGAAGAGAGCGGAGTCCCACGAGTGAAGACGACACGAGCACGCAGCGCCGGAGTCCTGGCGGCCGTCGTGGCCGTCGCCCTCGGGCTCGCCGGCTGCTCCTCGCAGCCCGAGCCCGTCCGCACGCCCGACGGCTTCACGACGGAGAAGGCGATCGAGTACCGCTCGGTCGACGGCGTCTCGCTGAAGGCCGACGCCTGCCTCCCCACCGAGGGCGGCACCGACCGGCCCGCGCTGCTGATGCTGCACGGCGGAGGATTCGTCGACGGCGCCCGCGACGAGGGCGGGATGACCGAGCTGTGCGAGTACTACGCCGAGCGCGGCTTCGTCTCGGTCTCCGTCGACTACCGCCTCCTCCAGGACAGCCGGTACCCCGGCCAGATCGAGGACGCGCAGGCCGCCGTCGAGTGGCTGCGCGACCCCGCGCAGGTCACGCGCTTCGGCCTCGACCCCGCCCGCATCGGCGTGATGGGCAGCTCCGCCGGAGCGATCATCGGAGCGACCATGGGCACGCTCGGCGAGGGGTCCCTCACCGAGGGCTCGCGGGTCAAGACGGTCGTCGCCTTCTCGGCGGTCGCCGACATGACCGAGACCGGGATGTCGCTGGGCTCGCCGGTGCCCGAGGCGAAGGAGCAGATCCTCGCCTACCTGGACTGCGACGAGATCGACTCGACGAGCTGCCCGCAGAGCATCCCCGCGTCGCCGATCACCTCGGTCGACTCCACGGACGCCCCGCAGATCTGGCTCACCTCCGAGGACGAGCTCGTCCCGGTCGAGCAGGCCGACGCGATGCAGGTCGCCCTGCAGGACGCCGGAGTGGCGTCCGAGGTCGGCGTGGACGGCTCCGGCCACCACGGGCTCCAGAACAACACCCCGAACAACAAGAAGGCGATCCTCGCCTTCCTGCAGGCCCACCTCTGATCCACCGCTTCCGCGCGAAACCTCGCGGCCGGTTCCGCGCAACGCGGACGACACATCACGACGCTACAGTCAGACCCCCTGCACTCCGGTGCAGTCGACGAAAGGGACACCACACACCATGACCTTGAACGGACTGTTCGCCGGCATCGGCCGGAGGTGGGTCTACATCGTCGCCTTCGCTCTGCTCGGCGCCGTGGCGGCCCTGGTACTCAACGCCGTCCTCCTCCCGCAGTACAAGGCGGACGCGCGCGTGTACGTCGCGGTCTCCTCCACCGGGGTCCTCTCGACCGCGGACCGGGTCGCGGCCAACAGCGCCGCCGCCCAGGCCACGGTCACCTCCGTCGCCCTCGGCACCTCGGACACCGTCCTGCAGGGCGTCATCGACGGCCTCGGCATCGACGAGCCCATCGAGGACTTCGCCAAGCGCGTGACCGTCCTCGCCGAGCCGGAGTCCGTGGTCATCACGATCTCGGCCACCGACCCCTCGCCCGAGCAGGCCGCGGTCATCGCCAACGCGGTCGCCGCCCAGCTCGACGCGGCCGTGAAGGGCTCCGACCCGGCGACGACCACCACGAACGGCGTCGCCGTCCCGCAGATCCAGCTCCAGGTGCTCAGCCAGGCGCTCCCGCCGGAGCTGCCGGTCACCGGAGGCATCCTCGTCCTGCTCGCGCTCGGCATCCTCGGCGGCGCCGTGGTCGGCGTGGGAGTGGCGATCGTGATGACCGCCCTCGACCGCCGCCTCCGCAGCGGCGACGACGTCCGCTCCGCGATCGACCGGCCGCTGCTGGGCATCGTCCCGGTCAAGGCCACCAAGCTCGACGAGATGCTGAACTCGACCGAGATCCCGGCCCGCTACTCGGCCGTGGCGTTCGAGCTCTCCGCCATCGCGCGCACCCGCTCGTACTCCTCCTTCGCGATCGCTCCGGCGTCCGAGAAGACCCCGCACACCGCCACCGCGGTGCTGCTCGCCAAGGCGCTGGCCGTGCTCGGCTCGTCCGTCGTGATCGTGGACGGCACCGCCGAGGGCTCGGCTCTCGCCTCGGCCTCGGGCGGACGCCCGGGTCTGCGCGAGGTGCTCGCCGGATCCGCCTCGCTCGACGACGCGATCATCAAGCGCTCGACCGACCGCCTCGACCTGCTCCCCGCGGGCGGCGCCCAGGCGGGCACGCCGATGCCGACCGACGCCCTCCGTGCGCTGGTCGAGGAGCTCGAGAAGGTCTACGACATCGTCCTGATCGTCACCGGCACCCTCGGCGCGACCGAGCAGTCGCCGACCTTCCGCGGCGTGGCCGACGGCGCCGTCCTCGTGCTGATCGAGGGCAAGGTCGACTCGCCCCAGGCCGCCGCCGACGTGCACTGGATCGAGACCGCCGGCACCCCTGTGGTCGGCGCGGTCGTCCTGGCCCGCCACAAGCTGCAGAAGGCCCCCGCGATCGTCTGATCGCGTCCTCGCACGCTGCGGAGAGCGCACCCCGGCCCCGGCCGCGGTGCGCTCTTCCGTGTCCGGGGCGCGCGCGGTGCCCGCCGGGGCCCGCCCGCCCCGACGTCGGTGCCCAGACGGCGGACAGCCCACTCCGGCGGCTGGGCGGCCCCTCCGGCGCCCACGCGGCTCCTCCGGCGCTCAGACGGCCCCTCCGGCGCCCGGACGGCCCCTCCGGCCCCTCTCCGTCCCCCGCTCGCCGCGCAGGCCCGCAGAGGTCGCGCGGTACTCGCGGGCGACCCCGCCGACTCCTGCGTGCTCGAGAGGAGCGGGCGCGTCGGTCGGCTCCCGTCCCGTCCCCGTCCGCCCGCCCCGTCCCGCGGTCCCGGAGGCGCCGAGCGCCCGCCCACGCCCTCGCCGACTCCGCAGAAGTCGCGGAAGCCGCGGCAGTCGCGCTGGGCCCCGGCCGACCGTGCGCGGTCGACGGGAGCAGAGCACACGCAGAACCGCCGCCGTCGAGGGGACGACGGCGGCGGTTCTGCGCGCGGGGAGCGGATCAGGTCACGGCGTGCAGGCCACGTTCCCGATCAGGTCCTTCCCGGAGTTGGAGCAGCTCAGCGAGTTGCCGCTGGTGGACCAGTTGGACGGCTGGTGGAGGTACACCACGGCGTCCCGGGTCTTCAGCGCGAGGTTGCCGCTGATGGTGTTGTCGTTGCCCGAGCCGTCGGCGCGGGTGATCACCTGGTAGCCGTAGGTGGTGGTGCCCGCGGCGGAGTTGCCCGCGGCCAGCCAGCCGTTGCCCGAGACCAGGATCAGCGAGACGACGTCCGAGGCGAGGCGGGATCCTCCGACCACGGTGTTCCCGAGGATGTCCCCGTCGAGGGTGCCCTCCTTGGCCTCGATCGGCTCGGCGCCGGTGTCGCTGATCGTGTTGTCCACGACGGCGATGCGGGCCGTGCGGTCCGGGTCGCAGTCGTTGAACTCGCACCAGTTGCGGTCCGAGGTGCCCACGTAGACGCCCTCGCCGTACTTGGCGGCGACGAGACCGGTGCGGCGGATGGTGCTGCCGACGATCAGCGAGTCGGTGGTCTGGTTGCGGAAGTGGACCGCCTCGTAGCCGATCTCGCTCACCGTCAGGCCGGCCATCTGGACGCCCGTGCTGGCGAGCACCTGGATGCCCTGGAAGGAGCTGCGGACCGAGAAGCCCACGAGGTGGACGTCGCTCACCGTGTTCAGGATGAGCGCGGTGCCGCTCGAGGTGGATCCGGTGGTCAGGACCGCGTTGGGCGAGCCGCAGATCCAGATCGAGCCGGGCTGGGCGGCGGTGCCGCGGAGGGCGAACTTGCCGGTGTAGACGCCGTCGGCCAGGCGGATGACGTCACCCGAGCGCGGGTTGGCCAGGGCGGTGACGAGCTGCGCCGAGTTCGTCACCGTCTTGGTGGCGGCAGGGCAGTCGAACGCGGCGAGCAGCGAGTCGCGGGAGTCGAGGAGGTCGGCCGTGGTGGTGGCCGACTCCGTCAACCGGGAGTCGCGGCCCGCGTCGTCGGTGGCCGAGACGGTGTACGTGTAGGCGCGTCCCGCTTCGGCGGTCTCGTCGCGGTACTGGCGGATCGGGTCGGCGACCGTGCCGACGACGGTGTCGCCGGAGCCGTCCTCGTTCGAGCGGTGCACGTCGTACGAGACGACCCGCGAGCTGAACGGCGCGTCCCAGGCGACGGTGTAGCCGTCGGTCAGGGGGGAGAGCTCCACGGCGTCGGTCGCGAGGCCGTCCTCGGCGAGCACGAACGCGTCGATGATCAGGTTCTTATCGGTCGAACTGGAGTTCTTCGTCCCGGTGTAGGAGATGGTCACGGTGTGCGTGCCCTCGGCGAGGCCGGTCGTCTCGTAGACCGGCACCTGGTACTGCGCGGTCGAGCTGTAGCGGTCGACCTTGGTGACGGGCCCGCCGTCGACCGAGACCGCGGCGATGCCGGAGGAGGAGGTCTTCCGGCTGATCCAGCGCCACGATGTGCCGACGAAGGTGAACTGCACCGATCCGGCGGAGGTCAGGTACTTCATCCCGCCGCCGCTGTCGCCGCCCGCCATCGACCTCCACGAGCCGGTGTACTGCAGCGCGGGGTCGGTCTCCTGTACGAGGAGGCTGGTCGCTCCGGAGGGGTCGAGCACGGGTCCGTCGTCGCCGCCGCCGGTCTCGTCGGTCGGCTCCTCAGTGGCGGGAGTCGCGCGGGTGATGTCGAACGCGTCGATGACGAGGTTCTTGTCGCTCGCAGAGCTGTTGGCCCTGCCGCTCCAGGCGATCTTGACGGTGTGGACGGTGTCGGCGAGGTCCTTCTTCGTGAACACCGGGACCTGGTACGCCGTGGTCTTCGTGTACCGGTCGACCGAGGTGCTCGCGCCGTCGACCGTGACGGTGGCGATGCCGGCGGAGGCGGTGGTGCGGCTGATCCAGCTGAAGCCGGTGCCGCGGAAGCTGAACGAGACGGAGCCGGTGCTGTTGAGGAACTTGATCCCGCCGCCGCTGTCGCCGCCCGTCATCGTGCGCCACGAGCCGCTGTAGGTCAGCGAGGAGTTCGTCTCCTGGATCCGCGTGCTCTGCCCGGCGCCCGGGTCGAGGGTGGCCGCGGAGGCGGCCGGGGCCGTGAGGGGGGCGACCAGGATGCCGAGAGCGGCGATCAGAGCGGTCGTGAGGGAGAGGCGTGCGCGTCGTCGGCGGGGGCGGGGCGGGTCTGGCGTCGTCTGAGGATTCACGATCGGCTCCGGGTCTTCGAGGGGGCGTCGCGGGTCTCCCCGGCCGATCCTCCTGCCGCGCTGCCGTCGTGGGCCGGGCCGGCCGTGCTCCGGAGGAGCGGGCCCAGAGCCGAAGGCGACCCCAGC
>NZ_PSWM01000049.1:0-3279 GCF_002932795.1 Rathayibacter sp. AY1B5 | reverse complement strand
GGGCACCTACAAGTACCGCGCCGCCGCCATCATCGAGCCGGAGTCCGTCGAGGAGGTGCAGCGCCTCGTCCGCGAGAACGAGCGCGTCCGCGCCCTCGGCAGCCGCCACTCCTTCAACTCCCTGCCCGACACCCCCGGCGCACTGCTGCACCTGGGGCGCCTGGCCTCCGACCCCGTGATCGACGCCGAGGCGAGCACCGTCACCGTCGGCGGCGCCACCCGATACGGCGTCGTCGCCGCGCACCTGCACAGCAACGGCTGGGCGCTGCACAACATGGGCTCGCTCCCGCACATCTCGGTCGCCGGCGCCATCGCGACCGGCACCCACGGCTCGGGCGACCGCAACGCGAACCTCTCCTCCGCCGTCTCGGCCCTCGAGCTCGTCACCGCCGACGGCTCGCTGCGCACGATCCGCCGCGGGGAGCCGGGCTTCGAGGGCGTCGTCGTCGGCCTCGGCGCCTTCGGCATCGTCACCCGCGTGACCCTCGACATCCAGCCGACCTTCGACGTCCGCCAGGACGCGTTCGTCGACCTGCCCTGGGAGCGCGTGCTCGACGACTTCGACGCGATCACCTCCTCCGCCTACAGCGTCAGCCTCATGACGCACTGGTCCTCGCCGACGGTGGAGCAGCTGTGGCTGAAGACCAAGGTGGCGGCGGGATCCGTCGCCGACGTCGACGCGACGCACCTGGGCGCGGTCGCCGCCTCCGCGAGCCTCTTCGCCGTCTCGGAGGGCGTCGACTCCAACCTGAACCCGTTCGGCGGCTCCGTCGGACCGTGGTCCGAGCGCCTGCCGCACTTCCGCCTCGACCGCGAGCCGAGCGCCGGCGACGAGATCCAGAGCGAGTACATGGTGCCGCGCGCGAACGTCCGCGAGGCGATCGTGGCGCTGCGCGCGATCGGCGAGCGGATCGACGACGTCCTGCTCATCACGGAGCTGCGCACCATGGCGAGCGACGACCAGTGGCTCTCCCCCGCCGGAGGCCGCGACAGCGTCGGCGTGCACTTCACCTTCAAGAAGGACCGCGCCGGCGTCGACGCCGTGCTCCCCGCCGTCGAGGGCGCGCTGCTGCCGCTCGGGGCCCGACCGCACTGGGGCAAGCACTTCCTCGCCGGAGCCGACGAGATCGCGCCGCTCTACCCGCACCTCGACGAGTGGCGCACCCTCCGCTCCGAGTGGGACCCCTCGGGCCGCTTCGCGAGCGACTTCCTCCGCGACCGCCTGCTCGGCTGAGCAGCACCCGCCCCGCGGGACCGGACAGGTTCCGCGGGACGGGGCTCGCGGGACACGGCTCACGGGACACGGCTCCCGGCACGCGGCTCACGCAACGCGGCTCACGGCACGTGGATCACGGGACGCGGATCACGGGACGCGGCCCACAAGACGCGGCTCACGGCGCGCGGCTCACGCAACGCGACTCACGGCACGTGGATCACGGGACGCGGCTCACAGGACGCGGCCCACGGCACGCGGCTCACGGCACGCGGCTCGCGCAGACGCGGCTCAGAACAGGCGGGCCGCATCGGCGGGCTCGACCAGGTCGCGCACCAGCGCCGGGATCCGCTTCCGGAACGGGAAGAACCCCCGCGACGCCGACGGCCACGCCGCACCGTCCCAGCGGCGGCGCACGGTGACGAGCGCGATCCCCTCGTCGGCGAGAGCCGAGCGGAGCGCCTCCACCCGCTCTCCGACGGGACCGACCGGCGCGTACGGAACGACCACGGTGTCGATCCGCTCGGAGACCGCCCAGTCGACGACCGACCCGGGACGCGCGTCCGCGAGCACCCGCGCCGACCGGCCGCTCGAGTCGGAGGTGCGCTCGGCGGCGTCGGCGAGCGCCGCAGCGGTGAAGGAGGCGACGGCGTCCGAGACCCCGGAGGGCGAGCGCCCGCCCGCGTCCCCGGCGACAGCGCACGCCACGAGGCGCTCGGCCAGACCCGGCTGCTCGGCGAGCAGGCTCTCCGCCTCGAGGTCCTCCTCGTGCAGCAGGAGGCCGGGGCGGGCGCCGAGGGTCCCGACGACGTCGTCACGCTCGAGCGGCGCCCGCGGCGGGAAGGGCTCCTCGGTGAGCGCGGAGGCCGTGGTGGCGAGTCCGCTCGGCGAGAAGCGCCCCTCCGTGTACCGGGCGATGTTGGAGGCGGAGGCCAGGTAGGTCTTGCCCGGCGTCTGCAGTCCGGCGACCCACCGCCAGGACAGGGTGTTGGACGCGGCGTCGCCGTCGAGCAGGTGCCGGTAGAAGAAGTCGGCGCCGAGCTGCCAGGGCAGTCCGAGGGTGAAGATCCAGATGCTCGCGAACCACATGCGGGTGTGGTTGTGGAGGTATCCGGTCTGGACGAGCTCGCTCACCCACGCGTCCATCGCGTCGATGCCGCTGCGTCCGCCGATCGCGTCGAGGTACCCGGACGGAGGATCGCCCGCGGAGGACTCCGCGACCTCGCGGCGGTAGCGGCGCCAGACGTCCGGGTTCTGCTCGAGCCAGCCCTTCCAGTAGGTGCGCCAGAACACCTCCTGGACGAACTTCTCCGCGGCGGTCAGCCGGTGCCGCGCGAGGACCGCGGCGACGACCTCCCGCTCGGTGACGAGGCGGTGGCGGAGGTAGGGCGAGAGTCCGGAGACGTTGTCCCGGGACGGCCCGAGGTCGTGGTTGCGGTCGCGGGCGTAGGCGGAGCCGGCGCGCGTGACGAAGTCGTCGAGCGCCTCGAGACCGGCGGCTCTGGTCGGGATGAACATCGCCCCATCATCGGCGTCGGCCCGGTGAGAACACCGGCAGCGGGCTCGCGACTGCGCTCCGGGGACGGAGGCGCCCGCCGCGCGCTCGTCAACGGGGTGACCAGCCCCTCCGACCCGACGTAGCGTCGGGGGATGAGAGGGAGGCCGCCATGCCCCGCGAGGAACAGATCCCGTCCACCATCGAGCGCTCCGACGAGCACGCGCAGAAGCTCTGGTCGGCCGCGCACGACTCCGCCGTCGACAGCTACGGCGACGGCGAGCGAGCCCACCGCACCGCCTTCGCCGCACTGAAGCACGAGTACGAGAAGGTCGGCGACCACTGGGAGCGCAAGGCCGAGAGCGGCCCCTCCGACTCCCGCGCCGAGGGCCACGGCCGCTCCCCCGGGGGCGAGACGGCCGGCGGAGTGGACGCGAACGCCACGAAGGCGCACCTGATGGACCTCGCGAAGCGCCTGGACGTCTCCGGCCGCTCGCGCATGACGAAGGCCGAGCTCGTCGAGGCCCTGCAGCGCGAGAGCACCCGGCGCACGCGCGACGCACGCTGACCT
>NZ_PSWM01000048.1:0-4517 GCF_002932795.1 Rathayibacter sp. AY1B5 | reverse complement strand
GCTTGCCGCGGGTCAGGTCCTTCAGCAGCGCGTACGGGTCGGTGATCGAGGACCGGCCGGCCGCCACCTCCGCGCGGATCACCGTCTGGATCGCCGGCACCTCGGAGCCGATCGAGCCGGCTCCGGCCCGGACGGTGATGATCGCGGTGCCGACGTCGACCGTCTGGCCCTCGTCGACGAGCACGTCGACCACGGTGCCGCTGAACGGCGAGGGGAGCTCGACGAGCGACTTGGCGGTCTCGATCTCGACGAGGACCTGGTTGACGGCCACCTCGTCGCCGACCTTGACCTTCCAGGCCACGATCTCGGCCTCGGTGAGGCCCTCGCCGACGTCGGGGAGGAGGAACTGCTCTGTCATCGGGGGGACTCCTGTGGGCTCGTGCGGGCGGATGTCGCGCGCGTCAGTACGCGAGCGAGCGGTCGACGGCCTCGAGCACGCGGTCGACGTCGGGGAGGAAGAGCTTCTCGACCTTGGCGGGCGGGAAGGGGGTGTCGAAGCCGGCGACCCGGAGAACCGGCGCCTCCAGCGAGAAGAAGGCGCGCTCGGTGACGGTCGCCGCGATCTCGGAGCCGAGGCTCACGTTGGCGGACGCCTCCTGCGCGACGACGAGCCGGCCGGTCCTGCGGACCGAGGCGAGCAGCGGCTCCCAGTCGATCGGGGAGAGCGAGCGCAGATCGACGACCTCGACGCTCGTGCCCTCCTCGCCCGCGAGCTCGGCGGCCTGGAGGAGGACGGCGACCATCGGGCCCCAGCCGACCAGCGTGACCTCGGTGCCCGGGCGGACGACGCGGCTGGCGTGCAGCGGCGCGGCGGATCCGCTGAGGTCGACGTCGCCCTTGGGCCAGTAGCGGCTCTTGGGCTCGAAGAACATCACGGGGTCGTCCGAGGCGATGGCCTCCTGGATCATCCAGTAGGCGTCGTTCGGGGTCGACGGGCTGACCGCGCGCAGGCCCGCGGTGTGCGCGAAGTACGCCTCGTTGCTCTCCTGGTGGTGCTCGACCGCTCCGATGTGCCCGCCGTAGGGCACGCGGATGACGACGGGCATGGTGATCGCGCCCTCGTGGCGGTTGGTCATCTTGGCCAGCTGCGAGGTGATCTGGTCGAACGCCGGGTAGATGAACCCGTCGAACTGGATCTCGCAGACCGGGCGGAACCCGCGCATCGCGAGACCGATCGCGGTGCCGACGATGCCGGACTCGGCGAGCGGCGTGTCGAGCACGCGCTTCGCCCCGAACTCGGCGTGCAGGCCCTCGGTGATGCGGAAGACGCCGCCCAGGGGGCCGATGTCCTCGCCCATCAGCAGGACGCGGTCGTCCTGCGTCATCGCGCGGCGGAGGCCGGCGTTGAGCGCCTTGGCCATGGACATGGACTCGAGCTGCGACCCGGTGAGGGGCGGCTGCGCGGCCGTCGTGCTGGTGTCGATCGTCATCACTCGCCTCCGAACGATTCTTCGTAGCGCTGCAGCCACGCCTTCTGCTCCTCGACGAGCACGTGCGGCTCCGAGTAGACGTGGTCGAACATGACGCCCGTGGGCGGGACCTCGAGGGCGAGGAGGCGGGCTCGGATGTCCGACGCGAAGTCCTTCGCCTCCTCGTCGACCTCGTCGAAGAAGGACTGCTCCACGCCCTCGCTCCGCAGGTACGCGGCGAAGCGGGTGATCGGGTCCTTCGCGACCCACGAGGCGAGCTCGTCGTCGGTGCGGTACTTCGTCGGGTCGTCGCTCGAGGTGTGCGCGCCGATCCGGTAGGTCAGCGCCTCGATGAACTGGGGGCCTCCGCCGGAGCGGGCGTCCTGCAGGTGCTTCGCGGTGACGGCGTAGCTCGCGAGCACGTCGTTGCCGTCGATCTGCACGCCGGGGATGCCGAAGCCGGAGGAGCGGAGGTAGAGGGGGCTGCGCGACTGCGTGGCCACGGGGACCGAGATCGCGTAGTGGTTGTTCTGGAGGAAGAAGACCTCGGGGGCCTGGTAGCTCGCGGCGAAGACCATCGCCTCGCTGACGTCGCCCTGGCTGGAGGCGCCGTCGCCGAAGTAGACCACGACGGCCGCGTCCTTCTCGGGGTCGCCCGTGCCGGTCGCTCCGTCGAGGGTGAGGCCCATCGCGTAGCCGGTCGCGTGCAGGGCCTGCGAGCCGAGCACCAGCGTGTAGAGGTGGAAGTTCCCGTTCGTCGGATCGGTCGGGTCCCAGCCGCCGTGCGTCGTGCCGCGCAGGAGCGCGAGGACGCCGAGCAGGTCGATGCCGCGGATCTTGCCGACGACGTGCTCGCGGTAGGAGGGGAACACGTGGTCCTGCGGGCGCATCGCGAACGCGGAGCCGACCTGCGCCGCCTCCTGGCCGTGGCTCGGGACCCACAGTCCGAGCTGGCCCTGGCGCTGCAGGTTCGCGGCCTCGGTGTCGAACCGGCGGACCACCGCCATCTCGCGGTAGAAGGAGCGGTGCTGCGCTTCGTCCACCTCGTCGAGGTAAGAGGCGTACTGCTCGGCCGCGGGGGTCGGCGAGAACCGCCCGTCCGCGGAGAGGAACTGGACAGTCGGCGACTCCGTGCTGGTGGCTACCACCCGACTAACCTATCCGTCTCGCGGGGTGGCCCTCGGGGAGGGAAGCCACAATCTCGGCCGCCGCGCTGAGGAGCTTGTCGACAGAGCGCGCCTCGCCGACGGAGACGCGGATCCCCTCCGGCGGGAACGCGCGGACCACGACCCCGGCGCGCTCGAAGACCTCGGCGGCGCGCGCCGTGTCCTCGCGGGTGTCGAACCAGAGGAAGTTCGCCTGCGACTCCGGGATCGTCCAGCCCTGGTCGAGGAGCGCCCGCCAGAGGTCGTCGCGGAGGCGGGTGATGCGGTGGACGCGCTCGAGGAGCTCCTCGCGGTGCTCGAGGGAGGCGACCGCCGCGATCTCGGCGAACCGGGTGACCGAGAGCGGGATGGCGGTGGAGCGGGCGGCGTCGAGGATCCGCGCGTGGCCGATCGCGTAGCCGACGCGGAGGCCGGCGAGGCCGTACGCCTTGGAGAAGGTGCGGGCGATCACGAGGTTCGGGTAGCGGCCGAGCAGGCGGGTGCCGTCCACGGCCCGCTCGTCGTCGACGAATTCGGCGTAGGCCTCGTCGAGGAGCACGAGGACGTCTCCCGGGACGCGCTCGAGGAGCGCCTCGACGTCGTCGGCGGTGGCGACCGTGCCGGTGGGGTTGTTCGGGCTGCAGACGATCAGCAGGCGAGTGCGCTCCGTGACGGCCTGCGCCATGGCGTCGAGGTCGTGGGTGTCGTCGGCGCGCAGCGGCACGCGCACGCTGGTGGCGCCCGCGGTCGTGACGAGCGAGGGGTAGGCCTCGAACGAGCGCCACGCGTGGACGACCTCGTCGCCCGGGCCCGCCGCCGCGGTGATGAGCTGGGCGATGACCGCGACGGAGCCGGCTCCGACGATCACCTCCTCGATCGGGACGCCGTACTCCGCGGCGAGCGCCGTGCGCAGGGCTGTCGCGGCCGCGTCCGGGTACCGGTTGAAGTCGTCCACCTCGCGGACCCGCGCGAGCACGGAGGGCAGCGGGTCGAACGGGTTCTCGTTGGAGGAGAGCTTGAAGGCGTCGGCGGCGGCCGCGCGGCCCTGCTTGTAGGCGGGGAGCGCCAGGATCTCGGGGCGGAGGCGGACGGGAGGCTCCTGCTGGTCGGTCACCCGCCCCATGCTAGGCGGCGCGGCGGTGGACGCCCCGCCGTCCCGCGCGCGCCGCCCCCGCCCTCGAGTGGTGCTCGGCGAGCCCCCTTCCCCGCGGTCGAGCGCCGCCGGTGCGGCCCGGAGGTGCGGCCGACCCGGGTCTCGGATGCACGAACCGCCCCACTGACCAGCACCCACGGCGCCCGTCCCCCGATTAGGGTGCAGTGATGCGGAGTCGAGGGCGAGCCGAGCGGCGCGGGGGTGCGCGCCCGCTCCTCCGGGGCGCCACGGCCGCGATCGCCCTGCTCGTCGCCGCCGGCGCGCTCACCGGGTGCACGCCCGCCGCGGAGGGCACGCAGGCGACCCCGACGCTCCGGGAGACGTCCATCGACGTGGCCGCTCCCCCGGCCTACACCGCCGCGCGCGAGGCCGGTCTCGCGCTGCGGGACGACTCGCTCGCGCTCCTCACCGCGACCGACGGCACCGTCGCGGGCGCGGCCCGCACCGATCTGCTGGTGGCGATCGGTGCCCTCAACGCAGCGCTCGAGGGAGTCTCGGCCGACGCGATCACCACCGCGACGACCGCGGCCGGGGAGCAGCGGACGGCGCTGGCCGAGCGCGTGCTCGGCCTCGCCACCTCGACCCTCGCCTCCGGTCGCGGATCGACGTCCCGGCGGGCGGTGCTGACCGACGCGGTCGAGCAGCTCCGGAGCGTCCTCGCCTCGGGAGCCGCGGTCGCCCCGGCCGCCGTCGCCGTGATCGAGGCGCGCGAGCCGCTCGTCCCGGAGCCGGGCAGCGGATTCGCTCCTCCCCCGCGACCCGCGCCCCCCGCCGCTCCCCGGCCGACCACGGCGCCCGCCGGGACGTCGA
>NZ_PSWM01000047.1:0-4810 GCF_002932795.1 Rathayibacter sp. AY1B5 | reverse complement strand
AGCGGGAGCCGGCGTGCGGGTCGGCTCGGCCGAGGGCTGAGCAGTCGGCTGCGCGGTCGGCTGAGCGGTCGGCTGAGCGGTGGGCTCAGCAGTGGGCGCGTCCGTGGGCGGAGTGGGCGCGGAGCCGTCGGTCGGCGGGGTCGGCGCGTCCGTGGGCGGAGTGGGCGCGGAGCCGTCGGTCGGCGGGGTCGGCGGGGTCGGCGCATCCGTCGGCGGCGTCGGTGCTGAGCCGTCGCTCGGGGGCGTCGGCGCGGTGCCGTCGGCGGGCGGGGCCGGCAGCGCGGCGGCGCCGGGGCCCGCGGGACCGCAGTGGCCGGGGCCGGGCGGGGTGGGAGCGGTGCCCTCGGCGGGCGCGTCGGTCGACGGCGCTGCGGTCGACGGCGCTGACGGCGCAGCGCTGGAGCTGGAGTGCAGCGGGGTGGCGCTGGAGGTCGGCGTGCTCGACGGCGTCGCGGCGAAGGCGGCGGTCGAGCCGAGCGCGACGAGTCCGAGGGCGCCGACGGCGATGCCGATGGTCAGGGCGCGCTTCTTCGGACGGCGCGGCCCGAAGCTCGAGCCCTTCTCGGTGGGGGTGGTCGACTCGGTCATGGGTGTCTCCTCGTCCGGCCCGGTGCCGACCCCGTTCGGGATCGGTTGCGGCCGGTTCCATTTCAGATTCGACGGCGAATCTGAAGCCGCACTTAAGAACAGACCCTCCACAGCAGACGCGGGGTGCGCCCCGATCCGCTGCCCCTAGGTTCGAGCACATGCCCTCCTCCGCCCGTGTGCTCCTAATCGAGGACGACGACGCCATCCGCTCCTCCGTCGAGACCGCGCTGCGCAGCGAGCGCTTCACGGTCCGCGGTCTCGTCTCCGGCGAGGACCTCGCCCGCGAGCTGAGCACCTTCGCTCCGGACCTGGTGATCCTCGACTGGATGCTCCCCGGCCCGAGCGGCATCGTGCTCGCCGAGCGGATCCGCCGCAGCAGCGACGCAGCCGTGATCATGCTCACCGCTCGCGACGCCGTCGACGACCGCCTCCGCGGCTTCGACGAGGGCGTCGACGACTACGTGGTGAAGCCGTTCGTGCTCGCCGAGCTCGTCAAGCGCGTGACCGCCGTGCTGAGGCGCCGCGGCCGCATCCCCTCCGTCGTCGAGATCGGCGACCTCGTCGTCGACCCGGAGTCGGGCCTCGCCCGCCGCGGCGGCGTCGCCCTCGACCTCACCGCGACCGAGTTCCGTCTCCTCGCCTTCCTCGCCGGCAACCGCGGCCGCACCCTCACCAAGACGCAGATCCTGACGCAGGTCTGGGGCTACGACCACGTCGACCCGAACCTCGTCGAGGTGCACCTCAGCTCCCTCCGCAAGAAGATGGAGGCGCACGGCGACCGGCTCGTGCACACCGTCCGCGGTCTCGGCTACCGGGTGGAGGCGTGAGCCGCTCCAGGCCGGACGCCCTGCGCACCGGCTCGCTCCGCCTCCGGACGGTCCTGGCCGTGCTCGCACTGCTGGCCGTCCTGCTCCTGGCCCTCTCGGCGACGGTGCAGGCCGTGCTCGGCGAGCGCCTCCGCGACCAGATCGAGGAGCGGCTCCAGGACCGCGCCTCCGCCGCCGCCGCGCTGGTCGGCACGATCGCCGACGACGCCCTCGCCTCCCGGCTCTCGGCGCAGGGCGTCTCGGTGCGGATCACGAGCCCCGAGGGCGAGGACGTCGTGGCAGGGCCGAGCCCCGAGCAGCTGCGCCTGGGCCCGGGAGCCGCCGACCAGCTCGGAGAGCCGCCGTCGCCGCCCGGCACGAGCTCCTCCTCCGGAGCCGTCTCGCCCCGTGCCGCCTCCGCCGCCGTCACCGTCGTCTCGAGCAGCATCGCCGCCGACGACGAGCTGATCACGCTGGAGTCGACCCTCAGCGACGGCACCCGCCTCGAGCTCACCAGCGAGGCCGGCTCGGTCGGCAGCACGCTCGCCCAGCTGAACGGGATCCTGCTCGCCGCGTCGGCCGTGTTCCTCCTGCTGGCCGCGCTCGCGCTGGTCGTCGTGGTCCGCGCGACCCTCCGGCCCCTCGAGCGGATGACCGACGTGGCCCGCGACATCGCGCACGGCGACCGCGGGCGGCGGCTGCGCCCCTCCCGGCCGCGGACCGAGCTCGGCCGCACCGCGACCGCGTTCGACGAGATGCTCGACGACCTCGAGCAGGCCGAGCGCAGCGCCCTCGCCGCCGAGGCGACGGCCCTCGCGGCGGAGCAGCGGATGCGCGCGTTCGTCTCGGACGCCGCGCACGAGCTGCGGACACCGGTGGCCGGCATCCAGGCCGCCGCCGATGCCCTGGTCCGCGGCGACGGCGGCGAGCAGGAGCGCGAGCGCCTGTCGGTGCACGTCGTGCGGGAGTCGCTGCGCGCGGGCCGCCTCGTCCAGGACATGCTGCTGATGGCGCGGCTGGACGAGGGCCTGGCTCTGGAGTCGCGTCCGCTGGACCCGGCGGGCGTCGCCGAGGCCGCGATCGAGCGCCAGGAGCTGCGCCGGCCGGGCCTCGCGATCGAGCTGCACCGGCCCGCCGAGCCGCTCCTGGTCAGCGCCGACGCCGACCGGCTGGGCCAGGTGCTCGGCAACCTCCTCGAGAACGGCGCCCGCTTCGCCCGCTCCCGGATCGACGTCGCCGTCGAGGCGGCCGCCGACTCCGTCTCGATCACCGTCGACGACGACGGCCCCGGCATCGCCGAGGCCGACCGCGAGCGCGTCTTCGACCGCCTCGTCCGCCTCGACGACGCCCGCAACCGCGCCGACGGCGGCTCGGGCCTCGGCCTGCCGATCGCCCGCGGACTGGCGCGGGCACTCGGCGGCGACCTGGTGACGCAGGAGGGACCCGTGGGCGCGCGCTTCCGGGTGACGCTGCCGCGGTCCCGCTGACGGGCAGGCCGTGCCCCGAGGCTCGACGGGCGCGCGGGCACCGCTCCGCCCGAACGGCAGGAGTGGCTCCATGGACAGGGACGACGCGGGGCAGCGTGTCCGGCAGGCCCGCGACGAGGCCCCGAGGTTCGGGAACGGTCCCCTGCTCGCCACCTTCACCGTCCGCCACCGCCGCGGACTCGACGTCGCCTTCGTGCTCGACGGCGCCGACGGGGACTTCCCGATCGGCATGGGCGCCGCTTCCGACGACTTCCGGAGCGTCCTCACCGTCGGGGTCGACCGCGAGGACGGCCGCATCCGCGGCGTCTCCAGCTGGACCGTCGACGGCCGCGAGAGCCGCGTGCCCGTGCGGATCCCGCACCGCTCCGCCACCGTGATCATCGTGGAGGCCGCTCCCCTCCCCCTCGACCGGCGCCCGTCCTCGCTCAAGTGCTGGTCCTTCCTCCGCCGTGCCTCCGCCGACCACCACTCCGACGTGCTCGGCTTCGTGTCCCCCGACCTGGCCCCCCCCCCCGGTCCGGCTCCTCACCGATCCGCGGGCGCGGCGCGGGCGCTGAGCCGGCCTCCCGCGCGAGGGGACGGATCCCCGCCCGACCCGCAGGCGCCGGTGCGATCATGCGCTGACGTGGTCCCGCCCGGAGGTCCGCCCGACCCGGAGGAGCACTCGTGACGCAGGAGGTGCAGTCGACCCGGCTGCGGTCGCTCGGGAGCGAGGCGTTCTTCGGGGCGACGGTGGTCGTCGCGGCGGCGTGGTCGGGCGCTCGGGCTTTCCAGCTCTACGGAGGGTGGGGCGTGGTGCTCGCGGTGGCCGCGGTGATCGTCGCGGGGCTCGGCTTCGGGCTCCGACGGCGCGTCGAGGAGCGGTGGTCCCGGCCGAGCCTCGAGAGGCTGCGGGCCGAGCATCCGGACGGCGCTGTCACCGCGGTGCTGAACACTCCGGAGACGCTGGCCTCGCTGCGGACGCTCGCGGTCGCCGGAGCCGCGGTCGACCTCCCGGCGTTGCGCGCGGCGAAGCCGGACCCCGTGCTGCTGGCCGTCGTCACCGCGAGGGCGCTCTCGCTGTTCCGCGCCGACGCGGACCTCTCGCCGATCGCGTTCCTGCCCCTCACCGCCGGCGATGCCCCCGAGTCGGTGACGGGCTACCACCACGGTCACGCACTCGCGGCTCCCGTTCTCACGGTCCGGCAGCAGGGGACGCAGGAGCGGCTCGCCCTCTTCCCCGCCGACGGCGCGCGGACGATCGCCGGTGTCCTCGGCCGCTGAGCGAGGCCCGCTGCGCATCGCCGGGAGTCTCCGCCCCGCGGCGGATCCGGCAGCGTCGCGCCGCGCGTAGCGTCGGGCGATGGACATGTCACTGCTCGGCACCAGCGTGATCGCCGCCCTGTGCGGGGCCGCGTGCCTCGGAATCGCGATCCTCGCGGTCGCACAGGTCCTCCGCTGCGGCCTCGATCCCCTGCGGAAGGGCCTGTGGACGATCGCCGTCGTGGTGGCGCCCTTCCTGGGCTCGATGGCGTGGTTCCTCGTCGGGCGGCCCGGAGCGCGAGCCTGAGACGCGGCTCTACATCGGTCCTGGGCCCGTGACCAGGATCGGGACAACGGACCCGGTATCCCGCCTGTGGAGGGAAGGACCACCGGCGAGCGCGGGCTCGCACATCACTGTCCGCGCGATTCCTGAGCCGAGCCACCAGCCCGCGCCGCCACCACGATCGTGACCAGGAGGCTCACGCACACGCGGAACAGATCGGAGCGGGGTCGTCTGCGCGCGGTCATCGCCGTCCTCCCTGTCAGAGGCCCGGAGTGCGCCCGACCCGTATCGACGCCGTTCCGCCCTGCAGTGTGCCGTGCACCACCGCGCGATTCGTTGCAACCAACAACAAATCGCCCGAGCACCCGGCAGAATGGACCCATGACCTCACGGAGCAACTGGGC
>NZ_PSWM01000046.1:3795-5285 GCF_002932795.1 Rathayibacter sp. AY1B5 | reverse complement strand
CCTCCCGAAGGAGGATGCGGGGTGCCCGTCTTCTGGGAACCACAAAGTGGACGCAAGCAATCTCTGACCACTCCTACCAGCCTTTACAACGGTATGAGTGTAGTGATTATCAAGTTATCGGCTTATTAGTACCGGTCAGCTCCGACAGTCTTTAGTCCTGTCTTCCACATCCGGCCTATCAACCCAGTCGTCTGGCTGGGAGCCTCTCCCCCGAAGGGATGGAAATCTCATCTCGAAGCCGGCTTCCCGCTTAGATGCTTTCAGCGGTTATCCGTTCCGAACGTAGCTAATCAGCGGTGCTCCTGGCGGAACAACTGACACACCAGAGGTTCGTCCATCCCGGTCCTCTCGTACTAGGGATAGATCTTCTCAAATTTCCTGCGCGCGCAGCGGATAGGGACCGAACTGTCTCACGACGTTCTAAACCCAGCTCGCGTACCGCTTTAATGGGCGAACAGCCCAACCCTTGGGACCTACTCCAGCCCCAGGATGCGACGAGCCGACATCGAGGTGCCAAACCATGCCGTCGATATGGACTCTTGGGCAAGATCAGCCTGTTATCCCCGAGGTACCTTTTATCCGTTGAGCGACAGCGCTTCCACAAGCCACTGCCGGATCACTAGTCCCGACTTTCGTCCCTGCTCGACTTGTCAGTCTCACAGTCAAGCTCCCTTGTGCACTTACACTCGCCACCTGATTGCCAACCAGGTTGAGGGAACCTTTGGGCGCCTCCGTTACTCTTTAGGAGGCAACCGCCCCAGTTAAACTACCCATCAGGCACTGTCCCTGAACCCGATTAGGGTCCGAAGTTAGATATCCAGAGTGACCAGAGTGGTATTTCAACAATGACTCCACGAACACTAGCGTGCCCGCTTCACAGTCTCCCACCTATCCTACACAAGCCACACCGAACACCAATACCAAACTATAGTAAAGGTCACGGGGTCTTTCCGTCCTGCTGCGCGTAACGAGCATCTTTACTCGTAATGCAATTTCGCCGAGTTCGCGGTTGAGACAGCTGGGAAGTCGTTACGCCATTCGTGCAGGTCGGAACTTACCCGACAAGGAATTTCGCTACCTTAGGATGGTTATAGTTACCACCGCCGTTTACTGGGGCTTAAATTCTCAGCTTCGCCTTGCGGCTAACCGTTCCTCTTAACCTTCCAGCACCGGGCAGGCGTCAGTCCGTATACATCGTCTTGCGACTTAGCACGGACCTGTGTTTTTAGTAAACAGTCGCTTCCCACTGGTCTCTGCGGCCATCGAACGCTCCCGGAGCAAGTCCGTTCACGCCTCAGGCCCCCCTTCTCCCGAAGTTACGGGGGCATTTTGCCGAGTTCCTTAACCACGATTCTCTCGATCTCCTTAGTATTCTCTACCTGACCACCTGAGTCGGTTTGGGGTACGGGCAGCTAGAACCTCGCGTCGATGCTTTTCTTGGCAGCATAGGATCACCGATTTCGACTTGCGTCTACCCATCAGATCTCAAG
>NZ_PSWM01000046.1:0-3699 GCF_002932795.1 Rathayibacter sp. AY1B5 | reverse complement strand
AGGCTGTGTGAACGACGGATTTGCCTATCGTTCGCCCTACATCCTTAGACCGGGACAACCATCGCCCGGCTCGGCTACCTTCCTGCGTCACACCTGTTAATACGCTAAACGCACCAGCACGGGGTCGTACGCTAGGCCCAACGCTTCACCCCGAAGGGATCCATCAAAGGGATTCAGATACTTAGCACTACTGGATTGTCTTGGGCGGTTCTTCGCCGGTACGGGAATATCAACCCGTTGTCCATCGACTACGCCTGTCGGCCTCGCCTTAGGTCCCGACTTACCCAGGGAAGATTAGCTTGACCCTGGAACCCTTGGTCTTCCGGAGGACGGGTTTCTCACCCGTCTTTCGCTACTCATGCCTGCATTCTCACTCGTGTGGCATCCACGGCTGGTTCACACCGCCGCTTCACTCGCCACACGACGCTCTCCTACCCATCAACACGGCTGGACCACGAAGGCCTACCACTAATGTCAATGCCACAACTTCGGTGGCGTGCTTGAGCCCCGTTACATTGTCGGCGCGGAATCACTTGACCAGTGAGCTATTACGCACTCTTTCAAGGGTGGCTGCTTCTAAGCCAACCTCCTGGTTGTCTGTGCAACTCCACATCCTTTCCCACTTAGCACGCGCTTAGGGACCTTAGTTGGTGGTCTGGGTTGTTTCCCTCTCGACTATGAAGCTTATCCCCCACAGTCTCACTGCTGCGCTCTCACTTACCGGCATTCGGAGTTTGGCTGACGTCAGTAAGCTTTTGGGCCCCATCGGCCATCCAGTAGCTCTACCTCCGGCAAGAAACACGCAACGCTGCACCTAAATGCATTTCGGAGAGAACCAGCTATCACGAAGTTTGATTGGCCTTTCACCCCTATCCACAGCTCATCCCCTCCATTTTCAACTGAAGTGGGTTCGGTCCTCCACGACGTCTTACCGTCGCTTCAACCTGGCCATGGATAGATCACTTCGCTTCGGGTCTAGACCCTGCGACTGAATCGCCCTATTCGGACTCGCTTTCGCTACGGCTGCCCCACACGGGTTAACCTCGCCACAGAGCACTAACTCGCAGGCTCATTCTTCAAAAGGCACGCCGTCACCCCTACAAGGAGGCTCCGACGGTTTGTAAGCAAACGGTTTCAGGTACTATTTCACTCCCCTCCCGGGGTACTTTTCACCTTTCCCTCACGGTACTTGTCCGCTATCGGTCATCTGGGAGTATTTAGGCTTATCAGGTGGTCCTGACAGATTCACACGGGATTTCTCGGGCCCCGTGCTACTTGGGATACTCTTCACGCCATAACACCATTTCGACTACGGGGCTCGCACCCGCTCTGGCCAGGCGTTCAAACCTGTTCGTCTATGATGCGCTGTAACGTTCACCGGCCGGCAGACCGGAACGAAAAGTCCCACAACCCCGGCCATGCAACCCCTGCCGGGTATCACACATGACTCGGTTTAGCCTCTTCCGCGTTCGCTCGCCACTACTGACGGAATCACTGTTGTTTTCTCTTCCTGTGGGTACTGAGATGTTTCACTTCCCCACGTTCCCTCTACCCGCCCTATATATTCAGGCGGGAGTCACCAGGTCACCACAAGGGGCCTGGCGGGGTTTCCCCATTCGGAAATCCTCGGATCACAGCTCGTTTATCAGCTCCCCGAGGCTTATCGCAGATTACGACGTCCTTCTTCGGCTCCAGATGCCAAGGCATTCACCGTTTGCTCTTATGAACTTGCTAATCACATGAGTTAAGAAACTACAACTCGAAAAGTTGCAGATCCAATGATTTGCATGACCACAGCCCGAAAGCCGCGCCATGCGAATCTTGTCGATCCACGACCGAAGCCGTGAATCTAAGATGCTCGCGTCCACTGTGTAGTTCTCAAAATACGGGCGGTATCCCTCTCCCACACACCCAGGCGTGAGAAAAGGATCCGGAGAGTCGACCCCGCCACCCGAAGGCAGCCGGCCCGGTCCCTCAGGACCCAACAGCGTGCATGTACCCGACTCCACCGCCCCGACGCGTTCCCAACCCGAAGGCTGTACTGACGCGAGACGATCTCACCGAGCACCTAGTTCAATGTTCCACCCATGAGCTACCAGCAAAGACATTCGCTTTGATCTGGCGCCTGGAACACCCTGCGGTGTCCAGATGCTCCTTAGAAAGGAGGTGATCCAGCCGCACCTTCCGGTACGGCTACCTTGTTACGACTTAGTCCTAATCACCGATCCCACCTTCGACAGCTCCCTCCTTGCGGTTAGGCCACTGGCTTCGGGTGTTACCGACTTTCATGACTTGACGGGCGGTGTGTACAAGGCCCGGGAACGTATTCACCGCAGCGTTGCTGATCTGCGATTACTAGCGACTCCGACTTCATGAGGTCGAGTTGCAGACCTCAATCCGAACTGAGACCGGCTTTTTGGGATTCGCTCCACCTTACGGTATCGCAGCCCTTTGTACCGGCCATTGTAGCATGCGTGAAGCCCAAGACATAAGGGGCATGATGATTTGACGTCATCCCCACCTTCCTCCGAGTTGACCCCGGCAGTCTCCTATGAGTTCCCACCATGACGTGCTGGCAACATAGAACGAGGGTTGCGCTCGTTGCGGGACTTAACCCAACATCTCACGACACGAGCTGACGACAACCATGCACCACCTGTATACCGACCTTGCGGGGCAACCATTTCTGGAAGTTTCCGGTATATGTCAAGCCTTGGTAAGGTTCTTCGCGTTGCATCGAATTAATCCGCATGCTCCGCCGCTTGTGCGGGCCCCCGTCAATTCCTTTGAGTTTTAGCCTTGCGGCCGTACTCCCCAGGCGGGGAACTTAATGCGTTAGCTGCGACACGGAGACCGTGGAAAGGTCCCCACATCTAGTTCCCAACGTTTACGGCGTGGACTACCAGGGTATCTAATCCTGTTCGCTCCCCACGCTTTCGCTCCTCAGCGTCAGTAACGGCCCAGAGAACTGCCTTCGCCATCGGTGTTCCTCCTGATATCTGCGCATTCCACCGCTACACCAGGAATTCCATTCTCCCCTACCGCACTCTAGTCTGCCCGTACCCACTGCAGGCCCGAGGTTGAGCCTCGGGTTTTCACAGCAGACGCGACAAACCGCCTACGAGCTCTTTACGCCCAATAATTCCGGACAACGCTTGCACCCTACGTATTACCGCGGCTGCTGGCACGTAGTTAGCCGGTGCTTTTTCTGCAGGTACCGTCAAGCCGAAGCCCTTCTTCCCTACTAAAAGAGGTTTACAACCCGAAGGCCGTCATCCCCCACGCGGCGTTGCTGCATCAGGCTTTCGCCCATTGTGCAATATTCCCCACTGCTGCCTCCCGTAGGAGTCTGGGCCGTGTCTCAGTCCCAGTGTGGCCGGTCACCCTCTCAGGCCGGCTACCCGTCGTCGCCTTGGTGAGCCATTACCTCACCAACTAGCTGATAGGCCGCGAGTCCATCCTTGACCGAAAAACTTTCCACCCGCACCCGATGCCGGGGCAGGTCGTATCCGGTATTAGACGCCGTTTCCAGCGCTTATCCCAGAGTCAAGGGCAGGTTACTCACGTGTTACTCACCCGTTCGCCACTAATCCACCCAGCAAGCTGGGCTTCATCGTTCGACTTGCATGTGTTAAGCACGCCGCCAGCGTTCGTCCTGAGCCAGGATCAAACTCTCCGTAAAAAAATTACGACCTCCCA
>NZ_PSWM01000045.1:0-5307 GCF_002932795.1 Rathayibacter sp. AY1B5 | reverse complement strand
GGGCATGCGGATCCTCCAGGGAGCGGCCGGGGCGGCGGGGACGCTCCCGACCGTAGGCCTCCGCTGTTTCGCGCGCGTTTCCGGCGGGAGGCGCCCGATCCGGGTTCGCGAGCGGCCCCGCCCCGGGTGCTTGAGCTCGCCCTGCTGCGAGGTGCCGGCCGGGATCGGGACGAGCCGCGTCACGACGGGCGGATGGGCGACGTCTCCGAGCTCTACGCCGCGTTCGACGAGCTCACCGCGGCACTCTCCCCGGCGGAGCGGCGCGACGTCTTCGCCGTGACGGCCGACCGCTTCTACCGGATCGGCGCCTCGCTGCCCGCGGAGTGACCGCCGAGCAGCAGCCGGACGCCCGTCGCGAGCTGCCACCCGGTGATCGTGTAGACGGAGAGGCGCTCCCACACGCCGTCCGGCAGCAGATCGAGGCCGGGGAGCCGCGTGTCGAGCTGGAGCATCAGGAGGGCGAGCAGGCCGATCGTGCCGAGCGCGAGGCCGAGCGGTGCCGACGCCCAGGGTGCGGTGCCGCGGCGAGCGCAGACGCCGGAGCGGATCGACGCGGCGTTGCCGGCGATGATCGCCATCGCGGCGCCGAGCCCGTGCATCCAGCCCAGCCCGCTCTGCGCGCTCGCCTCGCTGCCGTGCACGATCCCCACCATCGCGATGCCGACCGCGTAGACGACCGCGAGCGCGAGGTAGAGCCGCTGCGGTCCTCCACGGACGAGCCGCACGGTCGCGACGGCGGCCGCGAGGTAGAGCGCGCCCTCGAGGAGGAAGCCGGCGTTCATCACCGCGTGCAGCGGCGAGTCGATCTCTCGCCCCTGGAACACGCCGACCTCCGGCACGCCGAGATCGCTGATGTAGTTCCGCGCGTAGCTGTAGCCCGGGAACGCGGACGCGGCGACCGCCTCGGCGCCCACGTAGACGAGCGCGCTCACCACCCACAGCACTCCGGCCCGACGCGATCCCATGCGTCCATCATCGCGGGGTCCGGCCCGCCGGTCGTCGTCGCCGGACGGTTCCCGGCCGGGCTCGCCCGCACCGGAGCCGGCGGGCCGCCGCTCCGGTCACAGGCTGAACCCGCCGTCGGTCGTGAGCACCTGCCCGACGACCCAGCTGCCCGCCGAGGTGGCCAGCCACGCGATCAGCTCCGCGGGGTCCGCCGGCGTGCCGACGCGGCCGAAGGGCGTGCTCGCGACGTGCTCCTCGAGATCCTCGAGTGAGCGGTCCGTGGTCTCCGGGTCCAGGTAGCCGGTGTTGACCGGACCGGGATCGATCGTGTTGAGCACGATCCCGAGCTCCAGGAGCTCGGCGGCGACCGTGGCGGTGACGCCGGCGAGGGCGGCCTTGCTCGCGGCGTAGGCGACCTCTCCTCGCATCGCGCCGTGGATCTGGCCGGACGTCATCCAGAACACGTGCCCCTGTGCCCGCGGGTAGGGCCCGGCCCCGACGATCCGGTCGCCGGGCCTGCGGGGTCCGTCGGAACGCGGTGCCCGGAGCCGCGCGAACTCCGCGGTGAGCAGGAGGGTGGAGCGGGTGTTCACGTCCCAGAACGCGGTGAGCCGCTCGGGCGTCATGTCGAGGATGCTGCCGTCGTCGCCGCTCTTCGCGTGGTTGCAGACGAGGACGTCCAGGGTCCCGGTCAGGCCGGCTGCGGTGGCGATCAGACCGGGGACGGTGGAGGGGTCGGCCAGGTCCGCGGCGACGTCGGCGAACCGTGCGCCCTCCGTGAGGTGCGCGCGGAGCTCGGACCGGACCGCGTCGAGGTCGTCGCCTCCCCAGGGGAGGTCGAGGTCGTGAGGGCGGTGGTGGTGGACGACGAGGTGCGCGCCGAGGGAGGCGAGCTTCGCGGCGACGGCGAATCCGATGCCGCGTCGCCGCGAGACGCCGGTGACGAGAGCGGTCCTGCCCTGCAGGGGGAGGAGTGCGGACACGGGGAGCCTTTCGATCGCGCCCGAGCGGGCCGGAGGGAGCGGGCCGGAGTGACGGGGACCGGGGAGGCCTCAGCCGCACTGCACGAGCCCCACCGTACCGAGCCGCCGGTGGCTTCCGCCCCGCGATCCGGGAGGAGGCCGGTCAGACCTGCCGGAAGACCCGCAGGTCGCGTCCTCGGGAGGAGCCGAGGCGCGAGTAGCTGTCCGCCAGCCGCTCCTCGGCGGCGACCGCCACGACGACGCCTCCCGCGGGGACCGTGGTCAGCAGCTCCCGCGTCGCGAGCAGCGCCGACAGGCGGGTCCCGGGGCGCTGCGAGAGCGCCGTCACCGTCCACCGCCGCCCGGGGGGCGTCTCCGCGCCGACGGCTGCGGTGAGGGGGGTCCCGACGAGCAGGGCCCCGGCCCCCACGGCTCCGCCGAGGAGCGCCGCGAGGACGAGAACCGCGCCCAGCGGATCCGAGAGCGCGACAAACAGGGCCGCCACCATGCCCAGGAGGACGACCGGGACGGTGACGGCGATGCTCGCGAGGGCGTCGGCGACCGGCCGGTAGCGCCCGAACACGACCAGGCCGTTCCGGTCGGCCGTCTCGTGGGCGGCGCGGCGGATCACGGAGGGCGTGAGCGAGAGCAGCGCGGTCGGGAAGGCCAGGACGGCGAGGACGCGGTGCCGCGTGAAGGCGCGCACCCTCAGCCACGAGACGGCGGGCAGACGTCCCCATCCGACCGGTGCCGACGCCGCTGCCATCGATCCAGTCTGCGCGACCGGGGAGGTGCGTGGCCAGCGGGTCGGAGGACGCCGCCCCGGCTCCGCTGGGCGAGGGGCTCCGACGCGGCCTACTCCTCGTCCGCCCGGTAGACCTTCCGGAACGCGTCCTTGCGGGCGATCCTCCCGCCGCGGAACTCGTAGATGTCGCAGCCCCGCGTGACCTGGGGTCCGCCGTCGGGGCCGGTCCCGGTGAAGGACCAGGTGGCCGCGCCGCGCGTCCCGGCGATGAGGGGAGCCCCCTCCTCGTGCCGCTCCTGTCCGGTGTCGAAGGCGAGCATGAGAGCGAATCCCTCGCGGACCTGCTCCTTCCCCGTCCAGGTGCGGCCGGGCTCGGGGCCGACGGACGCGCCGTAGACGCAGTCGTCGGTCATGTGGCTCATCAGCGCTTCGAGGTCGTGGCGGGTCCAGGCGTCGCTGAACGCGGCCAGCACCTCGGGCGTCATCTCGCTCGTGCTGGTCTCGGTCGAAGAGGAGTCGTCCATGGGCGGGCCTCGGTCCTTCTGATCGGTGGACCGTCGTCGGTCGCTCTGCGACCGTGGCAGGTGAGCGGCCGCAGTGGCAACGCCCTCTAGCGGTCATGTCCGGAAGCGGACGGCCGGCGGGCGGAGGGGGACGGCGCAGGCCGACGGCATCGGTCGCCCGCGCACGCCCGCGGCGTCCGGATGGTAGGCGCTCGCCGCCTCCTCCGCCACCTCCTCCCCACCGCCCGGCGCCGGCGCGCAGGATGAGGAGCACCGGTCGCGGCGGGCACCGACCCCGCGCTCGACCGGCTCCGAGACCGCCACGAGCCCGCTCCGGCGGGAGGACAGCGAGAGCACCATGGGATTCTGGGGACCGACCGACGACACCCGCGCCACGCGCCCGGTCGACGAGCCGCTCGGCGAGCTGGAGCTCGTGCACGCCTTCACCAGCGGGCCGATGCCCACCGGCGTCAGCGTCTCGCACACCGGGCGGATCTTCGTGAACTTCCCGAAGTGGGGGGACGAGGTCCCGGCCACGGTCGTGGAGCTGCGCGACGGAGCGGCGGTGCCCTACCCGGACGAGGCCTGGAACACGCCGTCGGGAATCGACGACGCCGGCGCCCTCGTCTCGGTGCAGAGCATCGTCGTCGACCCGGCCGACCGGCTCTGGATCCTCGACACCGGCAGCCCGATGTTCGAGCCGACGCAGAAGGGCGGACCCAAGCTCGTCCGCGTCGACCTCGCGACCGACACCGTCGAGCAGGTGATCGTCCTCGAGCCGGACGTCGCCCTGCCGACCACTTACCTCAACGACGTGCGCTTCGACCTGCGGCGCGGCATCGCCTACATCACCGACTCGGCCGACTCCGGCCCGAACGGGATCATCGTCGTCGACCTCGAGACGGGGACCGCCTGGCGCCGCCTGCACGACCACCCGAGCACGAAGGCGCTCACTCCACCGGAGCTCGTGCCGATGGCCGAGGGCCGCGTGCTGATGAAGCGCCCGGCCGACGGCGACCCGCAGCCGGTGACGATGGGCGCCGACGGCATCGCGATCTCGGCCGACGGCGAGCGCCTCTGGTACTGCCCGCTCGCCTCCCGCCGCTGGTTCAGCGTGGCGACGGCGGCCCTGGTCGACCGGTCGGCACCGGACGAGGACGTCGCGGCGACCGTCGTCGACGAGGGCGACAAGGGCGGGGGAGCGGACGGCCTCGAGACGGATGCGTCGGGCCGCTTCTACGCCACGAGCTACGAGAACAACGCGATCGTCCGCCGCCGCCCCGACGGCACGATGGAGACGATCGTGCACGACGAGCGGCTGCTCTGGCCCGACACGATGTCGATCGCGACGGACGAGCACCTGTACGTCACCGCGAACCAGCTGCACCGCCAGGCCGACTACCAGGGCGGCACGGATCTGCGGACGTACCCGTACTCGCTGTTCCGGGTGCGGATCGGCGCGGGGCCGGTTCTCCTGCGCTGAAGTGCGTCGCGCGGCTCAGCGCCAGTGGGCGAGCTCCGTGCGGAGGGTCGCGCGGGCGCGGGCGAGCAGCCCGCGGACGGTGGAGGTCGTGAGGCCCAACTCGTGCGCGATCGCGTCGTAGCTGCACTGCTCCAGCTGGCGCAGCTCCCAGCAGCGGCGCTGGGCCGAGGGCATCGCGGCGAGCACCCGGTTGGCGTCGGCGGCGAGCGATCCGCAGTGCGCGGCGTGCTCCGGGTCGTCGGCGGCGGAGGCGGGGAACTCGTCGTCCAGCTCGGCTCGCAGCCGCGAGACGCTCGAGCGGAGCCGGTCGACGCTGCGGCGGCGGGCGGTCGTGACGAGCCACCCGGCGATGGTCTCGCCGTCGATCACGCTGTCCACGTGGGTCCACGCCGCGAGGAAGGTCTCCTGCACGACGTCGTCGACGTCGGCGCTGCTGCGGAGGGTGCGGGCGGCCGTCGCGCGGAGCAGCCCGGTGTAGCGGCGGACGATGGTGGCGAACGCCCGGTCGTCGCCCTCGGCGGCGCGGATGACGAGCATCCGGTCCGAGTCGGGCTCGAGCAGCGCGAGCGGCGGCGCGGCGAGGGTCGAGGGGCGGGCGCTTCATCAGCACGCGGCCCTCGGCCATCGGCACGAGCTCCGGTGGAGTGAGCGCCTTCGTGCTCGGGTGGT
>NZ_PSWM01000044.1:0-8710 GCF_002932795.1 Rathayibacter sp. AY1B5 | reverse complement strand
GCCCCGACCCCCTCCCCGACCGCCGGCTCCCCCGAGCGGGAGACGTCCGCGCCCTGGTGGACGAGCGCCGTCGTCTACCAGATCTACCCGCGCTCGTTCGCCGACTCGAACGGCGACGGCATCGGCGACCTGGGCGGCATCCGATCGAAGCTCGACCACCTCGCCGACCTGGGGGTCGACGTGATCTGGCTCTCGCCGGTCTACCCGTCGCCGCAGCACGACAACGGCTACGACATCTCGGACTACGAGGACATCGACCCGCGGTTCGGCACGCTGGAGGAGTTCGACCTGCTCCTCGCGGAGGCCCACGAGCGCGGGATCCGCATCGTGATGGACCTCGTGGTCAACCACACGAGCGACGAGCACGCCTGGTTCGTCGAGTCCCGCTCCTCGCAGGAGGACCCGAAGCGCGACTGGTACTGGTGGCGCCGCGGGCGCCGCTCGGCCGAGGCCGGCCGCGAGCTCGAGGCGGCCGCCGGCGCCGGCCTCGACGTCGCCGAGCCGAACGGCTGGCGCTCCTACTTCTCCGGCCCGGCCTGGACGCTCGACCCGGCGACCGACGAGTACTTCCTCCACCTCTTCGCGGTGCAGCAGCCGGACCTCAACTGGGAGAACCCCGAGGTGCGGCACGCGGTGCACGCGATGATGAACCGCTGGCTCGACCGCGGAGTGGACGGCTTCCGGATGGACGTGATCAACCTCGTCTCGAAGGACGTCGGAGCGATCGACGGCGAGCAGGGCGGCGCCGGCATCGTCGGAGGAGTGGGTCCGCGGCTCCACGAGTACCTCCGCGAGATGCACGAGGCCGTGTTCGCGCACCGCGAGGGCTCCTTCCTCACCGTCGGCGAGATGCCCGGGGTCACCCTCGAGGAGGCCGTGCTCGTGACGGATCCCGAGCGCCGCGAGCTCGACATGGTCTTCCAGTTCGAGCACGTCGGCATCGACCACGGGGTCGACAAGTTCCACCCGGTGCCGCTGGACCTGGTCAGTCTGAAGGCCAACCTCGCCCGCTGGCAGGACGGCCTGGCCGAGCGCGGCTGGAACAGCCTGTACCTCGGCAACCACGACCAGCCGCGGCTCGTCTCCCGCTTCGGGGACGACGGCGCCCACCGCTACGAGTCCGCCACCCTCTGGGCCACGCTCCTCCACCTCCAGCGCGGCACGCCGTACATCTACCAGGGCGACGAGATCGGGATGACGAACGTCCCGTTCGCCGGCATCGAGGACTTCCGCGACGTCGAGTCGCTGAACTACTGGGCCGAGGCGGTCGACGAGCGCGGCGAGGACCCGGAGACGGTGCTCGCCGGGCTGCGCGCGCAGAGCCGCGACAACGCCCGCACGCCGGTGCAGTGGGACGACGGCCCGCAGGCGGGCTTCACGACCGGCGAGCCGTGGATCGCGGTCAACCCGAACGCCGCCGAGGTGAACGTCGCCGCCGACCGGGCCGCCGAGCGGTCGGTCTTCGAGTACTACCGGGCGCTGATCGCCCTGCGGCACGCCGACGAGACGGTGCAGCTGGGCCGGTTCGCGCTCCTCGAGCCCGAGCACCCCGCGCTCTTCGCCTTCACCCGCACCGGGCCGGGCGAGCTGCTCGTCGTCGGGAACGTGTCCGGCGAGCCGATCGAGGTGCCGCTCCTCGAGGAGTGGGCGGAGGCCGAGACGGTCCTCGGCAACGTCGCCGGTGCGACCGGGTCGACGCTCGGCCCGTGGGAGGCGCGCATCCTGCGCCGCTGAGTCCCGCCGCGTCGTGCCCCCCGCTCCGTCGCGGGCCGGGGCGCGGGCCCCTCGCGCGGCGCCCGAGTCGAGCGGTTCCGCGTGGGCGGGGGGCCTCAGGCGGAGACGCGGTCCAGCTGAGCGATGTCGCTCCGGGTCAGCGGGAGGGCGGCCGCCGCGAACAGCGACTCGAGCTCCGCGGCGTTCCGGGCCCGGACGATCGCCGCTGAGACCTCCTGGTGCGAGAGCACCCAGGCGAGCGCGACCACGCCGGGCTCCGTGCCGTGGGCCTCGGCGATCTCGTCGAGGGCCGCGAGCACGCGGGAGCCGTGACGGCCGACGTAGTCCAGGCCCGCCTCGAACAGGGCCGACGCCGGCTCGTCCGTGCGGCTGCGCAGGGCGCCGGTGAGGTAGCCGCTCGCCAGGGGCAGCCGCGCGAGGGTGCCCAGCTCGAGCCGCACCACCTCGGGGGCGACGTCGGCCTCGTAGGTCCGGCGCTCCATCAGGCTGTACTCCGACACGACGGCCGAGAGCGACGGCAGCGCGAACGCGGTCGCCGTCTCGTGCAGCGCCGTGATCGCGGCTCCGCTGAAGTGCGCGGCACCCAGCGCGCCGACCGAGCCGTCCGCGAGGAACGGCGCGACCGCCGCCAGGCTCTCGGCGATGGGGATCCCGGGGTCCTCGCTGTCGAACGAGAGCAGGTCGATCCGGGTGCCGAGCCGCTCGAGGCTCCCCTCGATCGCGATGCGGACGTCCTCCGGGGCCAGGCCCGGCGCGTCCGGGTGCCGGCCGACCTTCGTCGCGACCAGCATCCGCTCGCGCAGCCCGCTCTGCTCGAGCCAGCGGCCGATCATGTACTCGCTCCGGCCGGTCGCGTAGTGGTCCGCCGTCGAGATCACTGTGCCGCCGAGACGGCCGAACGCGTCGAGCACCTCGGTGGTGTCGTCGATCCCGGCGGCCCAGCCGAAGACGGAGCCGTCGAGGGCGAGCGGGTGCACGGGGAGGCCGGTCCGACCCAGGGTGCGTGAGAGGAGGGGCGTCTCCGGCTCGGTGGCCAGCGGCGTCGGGTCGGTCACGGAGTCCTCCGGTCGGGGCGGTGCGGCGCGGTCCCGCCACCGTACCCCATGCCCCCGCCGACGACGGACGCCCGCCCCACCGGAGTGGGACGGGCGTCACGGTCGTGCAGGAGGGGTCAGCTCTCGGCGGGAGCCTCGGCCTCGGCCTCCTCGGCCACGACGGGCGCGAGGGACAGCTTGCCGCGGTCGTCGATCTTGGTGATCTGGACGAGCAGCTTCTGGCCGACTCCGAGGACGTCCTCGACGTTCTCGACGCGCTTGCCGCCGGCGAGCTTGCGGACCTCGCTGATGTGCAGCAGTCCGTCCTTGCCGGGGAGGAGCGAGACGAACGCGCCGAAGGTCGCGAGCTTGACGACGGTTCCGAGGAACTGCTCGCCGACCTCGGGGTTGGTCGGGTTCGCGATGGCGTTGACCTGCGCACGCGCGGCCTCGGCCGACGGACCGTCGACGGCTCCGATGTAGACGGTGCCGTCCTCCTCGATGGAGATGTCGGCGCCGGTCTCGTCCTGGATCGCGTTGATCGTCTTGCCCTTGGGGCCGATCAGCTCGCCGATCTTGTCGACGGGGATCTGCACCGAGATCACGCGGGGCGCGGTCGGGGCCATCTCGTCGGGCTGGTCGATGGCCGCCGTGAGCACCGCGAGGATCGTGGTGCGGGCGTCCTTGGCCTGCTTGAGCGCGGCGTCGAGCACCGACGACGGGATGCCGTCGAGCTTCGTGTCGAGCTGGATGGCCGTGACGAACTCGGCGGTTCCGGCGACCTTGAAGTCCATGTCGCCGAGCGCGTCCTCGGCGCCCAGGATGTCGGTCAGCGCCGCGTAGCGGGTCTGGCCGTCGACGACGTCGGACACGAGGCCCATCGCGATGCCCGCGACCGGGGCGCGCAGCGGCACACCGGCGTTGAGGAGCGACAGGGTCGACGCGCAGACCGAGCCCATCGAGGTCGAGCCGTTGGAGCTCAGCGCCTCGGAGACCTGGCGGATCGCGTAGGGGAACTCCTCGCGGCTCGGCAGCACCGGCACGAGGGCGCGCTCGGCGAGGAAGCCGTGCCCGATCTCGCGACGCTTCGGCGATCCGACGCGGCCGGTCTCACCGGTCGAGTAGGGCGGGAAGTTGTAGTGGTGCAGGTACCGCTTCTTGGTGACGGGCGACAGCGAGTCGATCTGCTGCTCCATCTTGAGCATGTTCAGCGTGGTGACGCCCAGGATCTGGGTCTCGCCGCGCTGGAAGATGGCCGAGCCGTGGACGCGCGGGATGACCTGCACCTCGGCGTCGAGCGGGCGGATGTCGGCCAGGCCGCGTCCGTCGATGCGCACGCCGTCGCGGAGGATGCGGCCGCGGACGACCACCTTCGTGACGGACTTGTACGCCGCTCCGACCTGGTTGTAGGCCTCGGCCGAGAGCTGGCCCGAGGCGATGCGCTCGGCGATCTGCTCCTTGACGCGCGCCTTGAGGGCGTCGTCGGCGTCCTGCCGCTCGACCTTGTCGGCGATCTGGTACACGCGGACGAGCTCGTCGTAGCTGAGCTCGGCGACGTTGTCGTAGGTCTCCTGCGCGTAGGGCAGGAACACGGGGTAGTCCTTGACCGGCTTCGCGGTCTCGGCGGCGAGCTTCGCCTGCGCCTCGACGAGCGCGCGGAGGAAGGGCTTGGCGGCCTCGAGGCCCTCGGCGACGACGTCCTCGCTGGGCTTGGTCGCACCCGCCTTGATGAGGTTCCAGGAGGACTCCGTGGCCTCGGCCTCGACCATCATGATGGCGACGTCCGAGGAGCCGTCCTCGTTGGTGACGACGCGGCCCGCGACGGTGAGGTCGAAGACGGCGTTCTCCAGCTGGGAGGCCTTGGGGAAGGCGACCCACTGGTCGTTGCCGGAGCCGTCGGACATGAGCGCGAGGCGGACGCCGGCGACCGGGCCGGAGAACGGCAGGCCGGAGATCTGCGTGGAGGCGCTCGCGGCGTTGATCGCGAGGGCGTCGTAGAACTCGTCCGGCGCGATGCTGAGGACCGTGATGACGATCTGGACCTCGTTGCGCAGGCCCTCGACGAACGAGGGGCGCAGCGGCCGGTCGATCAGACGGCACACCAGGATCGCCTCGGTGGAGGGGCGGCCCTCCCGGCGGAAGAACGAGCCGGGGATCTTGCCGGCGGCGTAGGAGCGCTCCTCGACGTCGACGGTCAGCGGGAAGAAGTCGAAGTTGTCCTTCGGGTTCTTCGAGGCCGACGTGGCCGAGAGGAGCATGGTGTCCTCGTCGAGGTACGCGGCGACGGCGCCCTGAGCCTGCTGCGCGAGGCGGCCGGTCTCGAAGCGGACGGTGCGGGTGCCGTACGAGCCGTTGTCGAGAACGGCTTCGGCGAATGTGATTTCAGGACCTTCCAAGAGGTCTGTCTCCTTAACGTCTGCAGCGGCGCCCCTTCTGGGCGCCGGCGTTCGTCGGAGCAGCGGTCCGGTCAGGAATCGAGACGATCCCACGGCAGGGCTTCGCGCCGTGCCGTCGTGTGGAGGGCGTTCGTGCTGGCCACCAGTAGAAGAGCTCCGGGCTGTCGCGACCTGTGCCGCGAGCGGGACGTGCCGCCTGCGACTCGTGCCGAGGCGGTTCGTGCTCTGTCGCACGCTGCCGCTGTCCGGGACTCCACCACCGAGGACCAGCTTCCTGCCGGCCTGCTCCGTGGCTCGAACCCTGGGTCGACCGGCGGTCGCTTTCGGATTCGGAACCGGTTCATGCTATCAGCCGCGGTGCGGTTCCTCCATGGACCGCGCCGACCCGGCGGGCCTGCCGCCCGTCAGCCCCGCGTCTCGTGCATCAGCAGCTCGACGCGGAGCCCGCTCCTCGCCGTCACGATGCGGGCCGGGACGCGGGGCGACCTCCCCGCCTCCGAGAGCCGGGCGAGGGCGGCCTCGACCACGTTCTCGAGACCACGCGGCACCTGGCCGACGAGCCCCGAGGGACGCTGGGCCGCGAACAGGCGGACCGGCATCGGAGCGTCCACGCGCTCCTCCTCAGCGGTGCGGCGCGGGATCACGGCGGTGACCTCGTCCTCGCCGAGGGCGAGCACCCGCGCGATCTCGTCCTGGTGCGGGCGGGAGTCGGCGAGGCGGAGGAGAGTGTCGCCGCGCCGCGACTTCGGGCGCAGCTCGTAGTCGTAGTCGTCGAGCCTGCCCGAGCCGCGGTCGTCGGAGGGGAGGGGGTTCGCGTCGCCGCGTCCGAACGAGAAGAGCTTCATGCCCCCATTGTCCAGCGCGCGGCCCCTCCCCCGCTCGCGTCAGGCGGTGCGCCGCATCCGGGCGATCGCCGCGAGCACCAGGACGAGCACGACGGCGACGAAGCCGAGCAGGACCGGGACGGCCGGCAGGAGCGCGAGCGCGGCTCCGATCGCCAGGACCGGTACCGCGAGGCCGAGGTATGCGGCGAGGAACATGGCCGCGAGCACCTCGCCGCGGGTCTCGTCGGTGGCGAGCGAGCCGGCGACTCCGAGCGCCAGGCGGAAGAGCAGGCCCACGCCCGCTCCCGCGAGCACCCCGCCGACGATGAAGGCGGCCACCGAGACGATCACGGCACTGGTCGCGACCAGCAGCAGCCCGACCGTCAGCGCGACGGCCGCGAGGCGGAGCGCCGTCCGCGAGGACAGCCGGGTCGAGACCAGCTGCGCGAGGGCTCCTGCGGCGAAGACCCCGAAGGAGACCGCGCCGGCCTCGAGGTGGGAGGTCTCGCCGAAGCGGCCGGCGAGGAAGGTCGGCGCCAGTGAGGTGAAGAGGCCGAACACGGCGAACCCGGCGAACGCGCCGACCGCGGCCGAGAGGAAGACGCCGCGGGACGCGGCCGGGACGGCCAGGCGCTGCGGACGGTAGGCCGGGAGGACCTCGCGCCGCTCGACCGTCTCGGGGACGAGCGCGACGCCGATCCCGAGGACGACCAGGAGGACGAGGAACACGGCGTAGGGAACGACCAGCGGCTCGCGCACCGTCACGGCGAACACCCCGCCGACGAGCGGGCCGAGCGCCAGCCCGCCCATGTTGACGAGGGTGGACACGGCGCGGGAGGTGCCCGGCCCCTCCTCCGGACGGGCGACGGCGCGCAGCTCCGAGAGGTGGGCGGTGGCCGTCGCGGTGAGCGCGCCGACGCCGAGCCCGGTGAGCAGGCGGGCGAGGACCAGCCCGGGCACGTCCGGCCAGAGCAGGAACACCGCGGCCGCCAGGACCTCGACGAGGATCGAGGCGAGCAGGATCCGGCGGCGGCCGAGCCAGTCGCTGACGTGTCCGGCGAGGAAGAGGCTCGCCACGACTCCGACCGCGTACGCGGCGAAGACCACGGTGACGACGAAGGCCGGGAAGCCGTCGCGCTGCTGGTAGATCGCGTAGAGCGGCGTCGGCACGGTGGAGAACGCCATCACCGCGAGGAAGGCGGCGGCGATCACCCAGAAGCCGTGCCGGTGCGGGAGCTCGCGGCGGTGGACGGAGGGGAGGGAGCGCTCGGTGGTGGTCACGGTGTCCACAGTGCTCCGACCCGTCATCCGTGTCCAACGGAGGATCTCGGATGGATTGATCGCTCTGGTCGGATAATGGACGCATGGACGACCGCCAGCTCGCCGCCTTCGTCGCCGTCGCCGAGGAGCTCAGCTTCACCCGGGCGGCCGCGCGCCTGTTCGTCGTGCAGTCGACCCTCTCGGCGAGCATCCGCTCGCTCGAGCAGGAGCTCGGCTCGCCGCTGTTCGCCCGCTCGACACGGCGAGTGGCGCTCACCGCGGTCGGCGAGGCGCTCCTGCCCTCCGCCCGGTCGGCGATCGACAGTCTCGACCGGATGCGCTCGCTCGCGGCCGACGACGCGGCGGGGCTCCGCGGGCGGGTGCGGGTGGGCACCTTCTCCGCCCTCGACCTCGTCGACCTGCCCGGGGCGCTCGGAGTCTTCCGCGCCCGGCACCCGCTGGTGGACCTGCTCCTGCGCACCTCGACCACCGGCTCGACCGGTCTCGCGGAGGACCTGCGCCGCGGCCTGCTCGACGCCGCCCTGCTGGCACTGCCTGCGGCGCAGCTGCGGGGCCTGGCGGTGACCCGGCTGGTGCGCAGCGACTACGTCCTGCTGGTGGAGAGCGCGCACCCGCTCGCCGCGGCGGGACCGCCCTCGCCGCAGGACCTCGACGGGCTCGCCTTCGTGGACACGCCCGCCGGCTTCGGCAACAGGGTCGCCGTCGACCTCGCCTTCCGCGAGGCCGGGGCGTCGCGCCGGGTGGCCACCGAGGTCGCCGATCTGCCGGGTATCCCCCGCTTCGTGCAGGCGGGGCTGGGTCCGGCGATCGTGCCCCGCGCGGGCGTCGAGCCGCTGGAGGGCGTCACGGCCCTCGCGCTCGACTGGCCGGGGCTCGTCTGGGAGCTCTCGGTCTGCACGGCGCCGCGTCCCTCCGCCGCGGTGCAGGCGCTCACGGCCGTGCTGGCGGAGCGCTCGGCCTAGGCCTCAGCCCTCGCGCAGGGAGCCGCGGACGATCGAGTCGCCGGAGTGCTCCGGGTCGTCGTCGAACGGCTCCTGGGAGACGTCCACGAGCGAGTACTCGTCGAGGTCGACGTCCTCGGGGACGGCGAAGACGCCGTCGGTCCCGTCGAGCACGCCGAGGCCGACCAGCCCGGAGGCGTCGGCGGCGAGGAGCCAGACCTCCCGGTACGAGTCGTCCGCGCCCTGCGCGTCGAGGTGCACGTGCAGGCGGCGGGCGCCGTCGGCGTCCTCCAGCTCGGCGGTCCCGCTCGCGCCCTGCCAGTCGGGGAACGCGGCGAGATCGGCGCGCGCCACCACCGCGGCGGTGTCGTCGCTCCGCGAGGCCTGCCACCAGGCTCCGCCCGCGGCCCCGACGACGAGCGCGCCGAGAGCGGCCAGCACGGCGCTCAGAGCGCGGGGTCGGCGGCGGCGGGTGGGACGGTGCCGTCCCGGGGGAAGGG
>NZ_PSWM01000043.1:0-9377 GCF_002932795.1 Rathayibacter sp. AY1B5 | reverse complement strand
CCGAGGGAGCCCCTCGATCCGCGGGCGGCTCAGGCCGGGAGGAACACGCCGATCGACCGGTCCTTCACCACGGAGCCGGCCGGCATCACCCGCCCGCTCCCGAGCCGACCGAGGCCCCGCAGCCGACGGCGGAGCCCCTGCCGCAGCCCGAGCCCACCGCCGTGCTCCCTCCGCGGACCTGCGCCGACGACCCCCGCCTCTGCACTCCCGCCCCGGAGCCGACCATCGGCGGGCCCCTCACCTGAGCCCCGGCTCGCGGCCCGCCCCGCCTGCGGGGATAGTGGAGGCATGAGCAGACTCCTCCTCGGCCTCCTGACCAACGCCGTCGCGATCTGGCTCACGACCCTGGTCGTGGCGGGCGTGCGCGTGGACCCGTACGAGGAGGGCCCCGCCGCGGCGGTCCTCACGTACCTGCTGGTGGCGGTGATCTTCGGCGTCGTCAACGCCGTCGTCGGCGGAGTGGTGCGGGTGGTCGCGTTCCCCCTGTACCTGCTGACTCTCGGCCTGGTCTCGTTCCTCGTCAACGGCCTCCTGCTGCTCCTGACCGCCTGGATCAGCGCCCTCTTCGGCTTCGGCCTCGTCGTGGACGGATTCTGGTGGGGCGTGCTCGGCGCCCTCGTTCTCGCCCTGGTGAACTGGTTCATCGGCCTCCTCCTGCGCCCCTTCCTCCGCCGCCGTCAGGACTGACACCGCGGCGTCGGCACCCGGCATCGGCCCCGTCGCCACCCCCCGGGAGGCGACGCGCGCCATCGGTGGACGATGCCGGGATCGGCCTGCTGTGGAGGAGCCGCGGTGCGCCATGATGGGCGGGTGACCCCCGACTCCCCCGCGCCCTCGGCCTTCGCCGTGTGCTTCGTCTGCACCGGCAACATCTGCCGGTCGCCGATGGCCGAGGTGGTGCTGCGCTCCCTGGCGGAGCAGGCGGGGATCGGCTCCGCGATCGAGATCAGCTCGGCCGGCACCGGCGAGTGGCACCTCGGCGAGCACGCCGACAGCCGCGCCCTCGCGGCGCTGGAGCGGCACGGCTTCGACGGGGGCCGTCACCGCGCCCAGCTCTTCGACCCGTCCCGCTTCGCCGAGTTCGACCTGGTCGTCGCGCTCGACCACGGGCACGAGCGGGCGCTGCGCTCCTGGGCGCGCACCGACGTCGACCGGCAGAAGGTCCGCCGCCTGCTCGACTTCGAGCCCGGTCTCTCCCCGCAGGGCGACGTCCCCGACCCCTACTATTCCGATGCGGCGGCGTTCGACTCGGTGCTCGCGCTCATCGAGCGCGCCTGCCGGGCCCTCTTCACCCAGATCGAACCAGGACTGCGCGGCAACCGCTCGGTCCGCCCCGACTCCACCGACGCGCGCGCCGCCCTCGCGCAGGACACCTGAGAACCGGAAGGCACCACCGCATGACCTCGCTCCCCACCCAGCCGCTGAGCCCCCTCGACGGCCGCTACAGCGGTGCCGTCTCGTCGCTCGGCGAGTACCTCTCGGAGGCGGGGCTGAACCGCGCGCGGGTGCACGTCGAGGTCGAGTGGCTGCTGGCGCTGACCGACCGCCGCCTCTTCGGCTCCGAGCCCGTCGACGCCGCGACCGCCGAGGAGCTGCGCCGCCGCGCCCGTGACTTCGGACAGCCCGAGATCGACGAGCTGGCGGCTCTCGAGGCCCGCACCCGCCACGACGTGAAGGCCGTGGAGTACCTCGTCCGCCAGTGGCTCGAGGAGCTGGGCCTGCAGCGGATCGCCGAGCTCACCCACTTCGCCGCCACCAGCGAGGACATCAACAACCTCTCCTACGCGATCGTGGTCCGCCGGGCCGTCGACGAGATCTGGCTGCCGAAGCTGCGCTCGGTCGTCGCGTCGCTCCGGGAGCTGGCCGTCCGCTACCGCGACGAGTCGATGCTCAGCCGCACCCACGGCCAGCCCGCGACGCCGACCACGATGGGCAAGGAGTTCGCCGTCTACGCGTACCGGCTCGAGCGGGTCGTCGCGCAGATCGAGGCGACGGAGTACCTGGGCAAGTTCAGCGGAGCGACGGGCACGTTCGCCGCGCACCTCGCCGCCGACCCCGGCACCGACTGGCCCGCCCTCGCGGAGGAGTTCGTCACCTCCCTCGGCCTCGTCTTCAACCCGCTGACCACCCAGATCGAGTCGCACGACTGGCAGGCCGAGCTCTACGGCAGGGCCGCGCACGCGAACCGCATCCTGCACAACGTCTGCACCGACGTCTGGACCTACATCTCGCTCGGCTACTTCCGGCAGATCCCCCAGGCCGGGGCGACCGGCTCGTCCACGATGCCGCACAAGATCAACCCGATCCGCTTCGAGAACGCCGAGGCGAACCTCGAGCTCTCCAGCGCCCTGCTCGACTCGCTCGCGCAGACCCTCGTCACCTCGCGCCTCCAGCGCGACCTCACCGACTCGACCACGCAGCGCAACATCGGCGTCGCGTTCGGCCACTCCCTCCTCGCCCTCGACAACATCGCGCGCGGCCTGCTCGAGATCGACCTCGACCCGACCGCCCTCGCCGCCGACCTCGACGGCAACTGGGAGGTGCTGGCCGAGGCGATCCAGACGGTGATCCGCGCGGAGGTGGCGGCCGGCCGGTCCTCGATCACCGACCCGTACGCGCTGCTGAAGGACCTGACCCGCGGCAAGCGCCTCGGCGCCGACGACCTCGCGGTCTTCGTGCAGGGCCTCGACATCGGCGACGCGGCGAAGGAGCGCCTGCTGGCGCTGACGCCGGGCGGCTACACGGGCCTCGCCTCGGCGCTGGTCGACCGCCTGAGCTGACGCCCGGCCCCGCGACCACGCGGATGTCGCGGTACTCGCGCGCGAGCACGGCGAGTTCCGCGGACTCGCGGGGGCGTAGCGGAGCCGGCGCGGCGCCCGGACGGACGGGTGCGGATGTCGGGGGTCGCACCTAGCGTCGGCGGCATGGGAGCGTGCGCGATCGGAGGGTGCGCCTCTGCCGTCGAACGGGGCGCCCCGCTCGCGCTGTGCGCCGCGCACCTCGGGCTGGCACACGACTGGGTCGCCCGGGAGGACGGCGTGGTCGACGCGCTGCCGTCGCCGTGCGCGGCGTGCGGGTCGCGCCTGGGCGTCCGGTTCCCCTCCGCGTGGCTCTGCGCCGCCTGCGAGTGGCGGCTCGGCGATGCTCCCGACGGCGAGCTGCCCCCGCCCCGGGTCGACGTCGTCTACTACATCCGCTTCGGCGAGCGGATCAAGATCGGCACCAGCGGCAACCCGAGGCAGCGCCTCCACCGGCTCCGGCACGAGGAGCTCCTCGCGTTCGAGCGCGGCGGGCGGGCGCTCGAGCAGCACCGGCACGCCCAGTTCGCCGACGAGCGCCTGGAGCGCACCGAGTGGTTCACCCGCAGCCCCGCGCTCGACGCCCACATCGAGACCGTCCGCGCCGGAGAGCCGGACCCCTGGGCCCTCCACCGCCGCTGGCGCAGCGAGGCCCTCGCCCTCCGGATCTGACCCGCGCGGCCGGTCAACGGCCCCAGGCATCGACGAGCAGCGGCCCGCGGACGTCGCGGAGCCGGTCGACCAGGCGGTCCGCCAGTGCGGCCGTGACACCCGTCGCGACCAGGTCGTAGGGGCCGAGGGGCAGCAGCTTCCCCGTTCGGATGCGCACCACCTCCCACCCGGCCGAGCGGAGCGCGCGGTCCTTCCGCCGGTCCGCCTCCTCGCGGTGCCCGACGTGCTCGAGGCCGTGCCGACCGGTCGAGTCGTACTCGATCGCGACGCGCAGCTCCCCGAGCACCAGGTCGGGCCACGCCTCGCAGTGCTCGAAGAACGGCCGCGCGAGACGGACCGCCGTGTGCGCCGGGTCGAAGACGAGCCGCTCGGCGAGCAGCGCGCGGAGTCGGGCCTCGACCGCGGAGGCCGGCGGCGGCGCGCACCGGCTGGCGAAGGGCTCGCCGACGGGGAGATCCGGGGTCTTCGGGCAGACGCGCGCGGGACGGGAGCGGGCCCGTGCCGGTCGAGCGGCGGGCGGCGCGGTCGACGCGAGCCTCCGGGCGATCACAGCGGGCGGAGCGACGAGAGCGAAGGAGCCTGCCTCGGGATCCGGATCGGGACCGGGATCGGACGTCGGCGCCAGCACCTCGGCGAGCCGACCGCCGATCATCGGCGCGGCCCGGGGCACGCGCGGCGAGGCGAGCTCCGCGCAGTCGGGGCACCAGGAGGAGCGGCGCCGCTCCCGGCCGGGACGGTGGCGCTGCTCCTCGGGAGTGGCGACGAAGACGTGACCGGCGTCGCAGAGCCAGCACAGGTACACATCGGCCGCGGGCGGGATCTGGCTGAGCACGATGCCCTCGTTGTACTCGGGCCGGTACTGCCGCACCAGGACGGGGTAGGACGCCCAGGCCTCCCGGTAGGTGCCGACCGCGTAGGGGACGTCGGCGCCGCGCGAGAACCGCCGCCGCTGCCACCACCGCCCGATCGACTCCGCCACCCTCCGCACGCTACGCGCGACCACCGACGCGGAGCCGCGGCGCTCGCGACCGCAGGCGGGCCGGGGGATCTCGAGACGCCCTGCGGACCACTCGACCAGCAGAGGGTGCCGGCGCTCTGCGGGAGGACGCAGAAAGCAGCCGCAGGCGGGGCCGCACTCGCGATCGAAGGGGGATCTCGATACGCCCTGCGGCCTCCTCGATCAGCACAGGGGCCGGGCGCTCCGTCGTGCCGTGCGGCGCGAGCGCATCGCGGAATCGCGTGCCAAGCGATTCCGCGGAGCGGACGCGGGACGCTCCACCCGCTCAGCCACGCTCCCGGCCGACTGCGGTGGGGGACGGCGGAGCCGTCCCCCACCTAGTGAGCGGAGTCCTGCTCGTCGATGTCCGCGATCTCGGCCTCGTCGGGCTTGAAGGTCAGCGAGAACATGGCGATCGCGACGAGCACGACGATGAAGGCGACGCCGAACGAGATGAGCGCGACGACCGGCTCGCGGGTCGAGAGCATGACGACGAGGCCGACGAAGGCCGCCATCACCGCGGAGAAGCCGATGAGCTCGAGCGGGCGCAGGCGGTCCTTGCGGGTCGGCTGGAACGTGCGGGGCGTGAACTCGCCCGGGTCGCGCGGCGGGGCGGAGTCGGCCGCCGAGGCGCGGTCGGCGGGAGAGGCGGGGTCGGGCTGCTGGCCTTCGGCGGTCATCGGTCTCCTCCGGAGGTCGGTGTCGTGGGGGCGACGGGATCGTGTCCGGTGGCTGCGTCGGCGCCGGCGGCCCATTTGAGCGAGAACGCCGCGATGGCGAGGAAGACGGCGACCATCACGGCGTAGGCGCCGAGGAGGCCGACGGTGACGACGGGGTGAGGCGGGAGGAGTCCGAAGGCGGCGCCGAGGAGCATCGTGCCGATGCCCACGATCACGGAGTCGCGGGCGGCGAGGCCCTGACCACGGCGGCCGCTCGAGAACTCGAGGAAGCCGGAGAGCAGCGCCCAGCCGGCGACGAGGGCGACGAAGGAGAGCAGGTTGGCGACGGGGAGCGCGACGAGCGCCGCGACGCCGGCGACCAGGGTGAGCACCGCGGAGCCGAGGGCGAGCGGGCGGGCCCGGCCGCTCCAGGCGCGGAGCCCGAGAGCGAGCGAGACGGCGCCGGTCGCGATCGCGAAGCCCCCGAAGACGGCGAGGCCGAACGCGGGCCCGTGGTCGGGCGAGAAGGTGACGACGCAGCCGGCGACCGCCGCGATCACGGCGCGCGCGAGGGGCAGGGTCCACAGGCGGCGGTCGGAGTCGGCGGCGATGGCCACGGTCGAGCCTCTCTGGGGTGGAGGGAGAAGGCGTCCGGGAGCGGACGGCCGGGGGCGCGGCGGTACGGCGCCGCGGACTCCAGCGATTTTACGCTCCCGCGGCTCCGCCCTGGCCCGGAGCGCGGCCCGGGGCGCGATCCGGGGCGAAGTCGCAGGCGGCTCAGCCGAGCCAGACCTCCTCGACCCGCGGGAACACGGCGTCGGCGGAGAAGCGCTCGCGGAAGCGCGCCCCGGCCTTCTCGACGACCTCGGCCCGCGCGTCCTCGTCGGTGATGAGCTCGGTCAGCGCGGCGGCGAGGCCGTCCACGTCTCCGGGCGCGACCACCCGGCCGCAGCCGTCGCCGAGGACCTCGGGGATGCCGCCGACCGCGGTCGAGACGACGGCCGCGTCGCGGGCGAGGGCCTCGAGGATGAAGATCGGCATCGCCTCGTCACGCGAGGGCAGGACGGCGAGGGACGCCTCGTCGAGCAGAGCGAGCAGGCGGGCGTTCTCGAGCGAGCCCAGGAACTCGATCCCCGGGACGCCGCGGTCGACGACCTCCGGCTCGCGGATCGGACCGGCGACCAGCAGGCGCCAGCCCTCCTTGCCCTCGACCTTCGCCCACGCCTTCTGCAGCACGTCGACGCCCTTGCGGTGGCTGACGACGCCGCCGAAGACGACGGTGCGGGTCTTCTCGCGCGGGGTGCCCTGCTCGAGCGCGTTCGGCACGAGGTGCACGCGGTCGGCGGGGACGTACCGGCGGCAGATCGCCGAGGTCTCCTCCGAGAGCGAGATGATCTCGTCCGCGCTGCGCAGCACGTCCTTCACCAGGCGCGGGTGCGCGGCGGTGAAAGCGGCGAACTCGCTGCCGTGCAGGTGGGCGACCGTCCGCAGGCCCAGGCGGTGCGCGAGGCGGAGGAGCGATCCCTCGCGGAGGAACGAGCCGCGCTCCGAGAGGTGGACGACGATCACGCTGCCGGGCTCGCGGCGCGCGATCGCGACGATGCGGGCTGCGGCGCCCGCGGCCAGGCGGGCCGCGGCGACGTGCTCGCCCGGAGCGGTGCGGGAGGAGATCACCCGGACGTCGGAGCGCTCGAACGGCCAGCGCAGGTACCCGTTGACGACCTGCGTCATGCCTCCGGGGACCTCTCCGCTGCGGCCGACGTGGTACACCCGCGTCTTCGGGCCGGCAGGGGCGGCAGGGGCACCCGCAGCGGCCGGGCGGCTGCGGGGCGGCACGGCGAGCAGCGCCTGGATGTCGTCGCGGACGCCGCGGAGGCGTCCGCGGGCGACGAGCAGCTTCTCGAGCAGCTCGCTGCGCCGCGCGACCACGGCGGAGAAGGTCTCGACGCCCGCGGCCGGCGTCGTCCGGGACATGTCGACCGTGACGTCGTGGATCCCGATGGTCTCGAAGTGGCGCGAGGCCTTCGTCGATCCGTCCATCTGCAGGCTCACCGGAGCCGCGCCCTCGGTGAACGCCATGATGATCACGTGCAGCCGGTCGCTCATCGCGACTCGGGCGGTGCGGTAGAGCTCGCGCAGCAGGATCTCGTGCTCGTCGTGGGTGTGCGCCGGATCCCAGTCGAGGATGTCCGCGTCCAGGTCGGCGGCGAGACGGCGGGAGCGCTCGGCGTCGACGGCGACCTGCGTGACCACGACGATGTCGAGCTCCTCGCGCTCGGCGAAGCCCTTGATCGCGGCCAGCCACTCCTGCTCGGGGTAGGGGCGGGCGTCCACCTCGTGGTCCTCGCGGAGGGAGAGGACGAGCACGCGCCGCTCCTCGTCGGGCTGCGCGGCGAACGCGGTCAGCTCCGCGTCGCTCGAGCCCTCGCCGTAGCCGAGGTCGGGCATGGCGGCGCCGACGCGCATGTAGCCGGCGGTCTTGTCGTCGCGCCAGCGGGTGTAGCTCGAGAGCGCCATCGAGGGCCACATGATCGCGCGGGGCAGCGGAGCGAAGTTGCGGGTGCCCACGCCGGCGCGGATCACGCGGCCGCCGCCGAGGCGCACGAGGGCGATGCCCGGGAGCATCACGAGGTGCTCCTTCATCCCGATCAGGGTCAGCTGGATCTCGCCCGGCTTGAACACCGAGTTCGCCCGGCCGGCGAGGGCCTCGCGGGCGAGCGCCGCGTACCAGCGCAGGAGCGAGCGGTACACCGTGTCGTCCGGGCCCAGGCGCAGGCCGTCGTCGTAGCCCCACGGCGAGTGGCCGACGTAGACGTGGAGCGGACCCGACTCGCGGAGCCAGTCGAGGAGCTGGCGGCGCAGGATGATGTCGCCGATGTTCTCGTACTGGCCGCGGCCGACGGCGAAGATCGATCGGGCAGGTGTCACGGGCGGGCCTTTCGGAGGGGGTCGCGTGGGGGTGACCGGTGCGGAGCGGGGAGCGTCGCGGGTCTCCCCGGCCGATCCTCCTGCCGCGCTGCCGTCGTGGGCCGGGCCGGCCGGGCTCCGCAGGAGCGGGCTCGGGGCCGATGGCGCCCCGGGCAGACTAGCGCAGACCGGCTCGGCGGCTCGAGGAGGAGTGCTCGCGTCAACAGCCGTTGGTGACCAGGAAGGCCTTGAGGAACGCGCCCGTCTGGTAGACGTACTGGTTCACCAGGTAGTCCAGGCCCATGGGCTCCCCCGAGGGCACCATCGAGAGCTCGCCGGAGTAGCAGCGCCCGATGATCATCTCGGCGCGCACGAGGTGGGGGGCGCTGGTGATCACGATGACGTGGTCCCAGCCGTTCTGCTCGGCCATGTCGCGCAGCTGCCGGGCCTCTCCCTGCGTGGTGAGCGGGTCGGCGGAGTAGCAGAGGACGTCGCCGCCGGGCTCGTTGCACTTCTTGTACTTCTTGTCGTCGTGGGGCGCGTTCATCTCGCCGGGGCCGACCGAGAGCACCATCGTGTCCGTCGCTCCGGAGGTGATGATCCGGCGGGCGAACTCGACGCGCGCCCTCGTGGACGGGCCCAGCACGAAGACCGCGTCCGCCTGCTCGGGGATCGGATCGATCGGGGGCGTGACGTAGAGGGGGATCCCGGCGCCGAAGAGGGCGAGCACCACGAGGGGGACGAGCAGGAGCCGTCCGATCACGGTGCGCGCGCGGATCCGGCGGCGTCGCGGGCGCTCCCGGGCGGGCGGGGTGGACGGACGGTCGCCGGTCGCGGTCGTGGCCGTGTCCATCGCGTCCTCCCTCTCGTCGGGACCGCCGCTCGACCGCGGCGGGTGATCCGCGACGCGGGTGCGACGGCGATCACCAGTGGACAGCCCATCATCGCAGTGTTTCGGCGCGGGGTCGGCCCGGTGAACGCCCGGTCAATTCTCTCGGCCGGCGGCCCGGACCGGGGCCGTGTCCAGAGTGGCCGGATAGGGTCGCCGTTCCTCGACCGAGCAGCGCTCCCCTCGTCCACACCGCGGACGGGCGTTCCCGGAGTCCCCTCCCGATCCGACCTCCGCCCTCCGATCCGTCGTCGACACCGAGTGTGACCGTCCCGCGTACACGCGGCCTCGGCGGTTCGCCAGTCCTTCAGCCGTGTCGCTGGTACGAGCCCGACCACCACGCCCGAACGGGGTACTACAACCTGAATCCGTCTCATCCAGCCGTCAGTCGCACGGCCCGTCTATAGCGTCGGGAGGACCAGCACCACCCCCTTGAGCAGCCCCCTCGAACCGCC
>NZ_PSWM01000042.1:0-14669 GCF_002932795.1 Rathayibacter sp. AY1B5 | reverse complement strand
CGGGTCAGGATTCGGTGGGGGTGAGGGTGTCCACGAACATGACGCCCTCGGGGCCGGGGATCGTGGCGGTGTGTGCCAGCGCCCACCCGCCCCGTGCCAGACCTGAGAGGTCGACGTCGCGCTCGGCGATCCGGCGCAACTGGCTCTGCATCCCGTCCTCGTTCGCGGCCGGGACGAAGGTGCTGACGGTGGTGATCTGCTGCATGTTCTTCCTCTTCCTCATCATTTTTTTGCCGTGATTCTCAATCAGGTTTGTCAAGCCAGCGGGGGGTGGTCTGGCTCGGTCGTTCTTCCTTCTCTCCCAGCGTTTTTTTGCCTGGAAGGCACGTAGTGCCGAGCAGGGGCGGAGGCGGGAGCGCAACCCGGAGGGCGGCGGAGGAGAGGTTGTTGGCGCGATGTGAGGGAGCGCAGCGACCGCGTGGCGAGAACCTCGGAGGAGCCGGCCGCGCAGCGGCTTGCGTGGACGCCGGAGGCCCGTACGCTGCCGAAGGCTTCCAGGCAAAAATGCGCACAGCGCTCAACACCGCCGCCGGCCAGAGGCCGGTGTTCGCTCGGGTCTGTGAACCGCGACGCTCGTCGCGGCGGCTCTCAGTGGTCTTCGGTGAGGTGGCGGTAGATGGTGCCGCGAGACACGCCGAAGGTGTCGGCGATCTGCTGGACCGTGTAGGTCTTCTCGTCGTACATCGCACGCGCCTGTTTCGCCTTCGTCGGCGTCATCTTGAAGCGCCCGCCGCCCTTACGTCCGCGAGCTCGAGCGGCGGCAAGGCCGTCGTGGGTTCGCTCCACGATGAGGTCGTGCTCGAACTCCGCGATCGCGGCGAGCATGTGGAAGAACAGCCGGCCGCCCGGAGTGGTGGTGTCGATGCCCTGAGACAGCGCCTTCAGTCCGACGCCGCGCTGCTGGAGGCCGTCGGCTACCTCTTTCAAGTTCCGCACGGACCGGCCGAGGCGATCGAGCTTCGTCACGACGAGGGAGTCACCCTCGCGGAGGTAGTCGAGAGCGTCCTCGAGCGCGGGACGCTTCGCGAGTACTCCGGAGGCGTGCTCGACGAACACCTTCTCGCAGCCGGCTGCCGTGAGCGCATCGGTCTGAGCGTCGGGGTTCTGGTCTCTGGTCGAGACGCGCGCGTATCCGATCGAAGCCATAGGCCTGACTGTACTGCGAACGTAGGTTGCGGGTCATAGCTCTCGGACACGGGCCGTGGAACACGGCGCGCCGATTGGACCGCCGCGCTGCTCGACCGTCTCGTAAACGATCGTTCTCGGGACCATCCGGAATGTGGCTTAGCTGACCTCAGGTCGGCTTCACGCCGATGCGTACAGGACCGTTGGAAGCTCGTCTGATTCCTTCATCGAGGTCAGGTAGGGAGACCGTCTCTCCGACGAGGTCGGCGAAGGGCCATGCCTGCCAGCGATCTACGATGTAGGCGGCAGCTGCGGAGAGGTGGTCCGCCGTGTAGTTGTGCGCGCCGCGGACGGTGAGCAGTCCGCGGACGATGCGCTCTGGATCGAGGGGGATCGGCTCGGTCGGGAAGACGCTGCCGATCAGCACGACGACGCCGCCAGTGGTAGCCCTGGTGAGCGCGGAGGTGACCGCTGGGCGCGCGCCGGAGGCCTCGAGGATGACGTCGAACTCACCGGTGAGGTCCTCGGGAGGCAGGGTGTGGGCGCCGAAGCGCTCGGCGAGGGCACGTCGGCCGGGATGAGGTTCAGCGAGGGTGACGGTAGCACCGCGGTCGGTCGCCATCGCGGCCGCGGTGAGTCCGATGAGGCCCGCGCCGCTGATCAGCAGCCGGGCACCATTGAGTGGATGTACGGCCTCGGCGGCAGCTAGGGCGGCCCACGCTGTCGCCGTGCCGCAGGAGACGGGCGCGAGGACGGTCGCGGGCACGTCCTCGGGTACTCGGATGATCGGGGTGCCGGCGACGACGTGCGCGTGGGTGGCGAAGCCGCCCGAGAGAGCCCAAGCGTCACTCATCCGCTCGTGGCCGTACTTGCGCAGGGTGCGGCACTTCTGCGGGAGTCCACTTCTGCAGCGGTCGCAGGCGCCGCAGCTCGCAGCGATCGACCAGAGCACGCGGTCGCCGACGGCGAGCAGCGCGCCGTCGTGCGCGCGGGGACTGCCGGCGCCGAGCTCGACAATACGGCCGAGCTGCTCGTGCCCGAGGACGAGTGGTGCGGGCGCAGTGCGGTCCCCGTGGACCGTGTGCACATCGGAGCCGCAGATCGTGGCGAGCTCGATCTCGACCAGCACATCGCCCGTGCCGAGGCGAACGCTGACGAAGGCGGCGCGCTCGTGCGGCCGGTCGGGAGCGAGCCACACCATCGCAGTAGCGGAGGGGCGGAGCTCTACGCGCCGCGATGCGGGGTCGATCGGGGCGGGCGCTGTGGCGGTTCTCATCGGAGGTCGAGCGTGCGCAGATCGGTGACGTCGTCGATCACGGCGTGGGCTCCCGCGCCGTCCAGGCGCGCGCGGTCGTGCGCTCCGCTGAGGACGCCGACGACGAGACCGGCTCCCGCGCGCAGGCCGGAGAGGACGTCGCTCGCGGTGTCGCCGATCACCGCGACGGCGCTCATCGCGCTGACCTGCGCGCGCAGGGCGGCGGTCAGGACGAGGTCGGGTGCGGGGCGGCCTCGGCCGGCGTCGGCCGGTGAGAGGGCGATGCCGACGAGGTCGCGCCAGCCGAGCGCGTCGAGGATCGCGTCGCGGGTGACCGGAGCGAAGCCGGTGGTCAGCGCCACGCCGACCCCCGCGGTGCGCAGCTCCCGGAGCAGGTCCTCGGCGCCGGGGATCGGCGCCGCGGCGCCTTCGAGGATCAGCTCGGCGTAGGCGTCCTCGAACGCCGCGGTAGCGCGCTCGGCGGCGGCGACGTCACCGCCCGCGAGGTGGGTGAACACGTCGATCTTGGACTGCCCCATGGTCTCGCGGACGTAGTCGAGCGCCTCGGACCAGGGCAGGCGGTCGGCGACGCCGGTGCGCTCGGCGGCGCGCTGGAACGCCTGCTCGACGACGCCGTCGTCGGAGACGGTCGTGCCGGCCATGTCGAGCACGACGAGCTCGATGGCGGCGAGGGCGGGACCGAGGGCGGTGGGAGTGAGGGTGGTCATCAGCGGCCTTCCGAGGTGACGAGGACGGGTGCGGTGCTGTCGAAGCGGTCCGCGAGGGTGGTCTCGGCGAGACCGAGCCCGGTGGTCATACCGATGCCCGTGGTCACGGTGCGCACGAGGACGCCCGGAATCGGCTCGGCGACGAGGAACTCGTCGCGCCCGCTGGCGTACACGCCCTGCCAGCGCTCGATCACACGGGGCGCCGCTCCGAACAGGCGGGCGGTCTCCTCGAGGAGGAGCTCCGCGGTCGTCTCGGACTGGAAGGGCTCCGGGCTGATCGCGCGGTGGTGGGAATCGCCGACGACGACGCTCCCGTCGGGCAGCTGCGTGTACATCTGGTTGAGGTCGATCGCCGCGAGGTCGGGGCGATCGGAGTGCAGCCGCGCGCGGACCGCCGCGGCCTCGGGCAGACGCGCGAATCCGCTGTAGCGGATGAGGGACCAGCCCGTCAGCAGCGGCGCGGCCAGCGGCGCGCGCAGCGGCAGCTCGACACGGAGCATGTCGAGTGAACAGCGGAGGACGTCGTGGGCTTCGGCGAGCTCGGGGAAGAGCTGGTCGAGGTCGTGGTTCACGGCGACGACGATCGTGTCGGCGAGGACCGGACCGCGGCTGGTGTCCACGACGCCCTCGGTGATCCGTCCGACGGCCGTGCGCGTCCGGAACTCGACGCCGAGCTCGGTGAGGTGCCGCACGATCGCGGCAGCGGCGGTGCGCGGGTCGGCCTGCAGGTCGTACGGGAGGACCGCTCCCCCGACGACGACGGAGGGGTCGACGGGCATCGCCGCCGCCGCCTCGCGGGCGTCGAGGAGCTCGATCTCCGGGCCGTCGCCGAATCCGACGGGAGCCTGCTCGGCCGCCGCCTCGAGGAGGGCGAGCTCGTCGGCGTGCCGCGCGACGATGTGGGTGCCGCGCCGGCCGAGCGCGAAGCCGGCGTCCTGCGAGAGGCGGAGCCACGCCTCGCGGGCGGCGAGGCCGTAGCGGAGCGCGTCGCCGGACTGCGGAGTGAAGCACAGGTGCCCGAAGTTGCGGACGGTCGAGCCCATCGGCTCCGAGGTGCGATCCAGGACCACGACGCGCAGGCCCCGCCGCACGGCGGCGTAGGCGGCTCCGAGTCCGACGATCCCCGACCCGACGACGGCGACGTCGTAGCGCCCGCTCATCGGAGCACCTTCCGCATCCACATCGCGAGCGCTTCGACGACGAGCACGGTGACCAGGATCATCAGGACGATCGCGGTGACGGTGGCGTAGTTCGAGCCCTGAGCGGCGTTGAGGAGGTAGTAGCCGATGCCGCCTCCGCCAACGATGCCCAGGAGGGTCGCCGCGCGGATGTTGGTGTCGAGCAGGTAGAAGGTGTGGCCGAGCATGGCGCGGGCTCCCTGGGGGACGGTGGCTCCGGCGTAGACCTGGAGCCGGGTGGCGCCTGTCGCGACGAGGGCCCGCTCCGGTCCGGAGTCGACCTCCTCCAGCGAGTCGGCGATGAGCTTGCCGAGCAGTCCGACGCCGCCGACAGCGAGGGCGATCGTCCCGGCCTGGGTGCCGAGGCCCGAGATGACGATGAGGACGATGGCGAGGATGAGCTCGGGGATGCCGCGGATCGCGACCAGCAGCAGGCGGAAGCCGCCGCGGGCGGTGCGGTTCGGAGCGACGTTCCTGGCGGCGAGGGAGCCGATGACGAACGACGCGACGACCGTGAGCAGGGCCGCCGCGAGGGCGATCGCGATCGTCTCGCGCATCGCCTCGACCATGGTGGCGGCGTCGTAGCTGCCGAAGGACGGCGGCCAGAACTGCGCGGCCACGCCAGGGATCCGCGCCCAGAAGGTGAGGGCGTCGCTCCAGGTGATGTCGCTGACGACGACCCCTGCGACGATCACGAGGGCCGCGACGACTCCGGCGACGGCGTTCTTCGCGCGGGCGGGCGTCCACGGGCGGCGCAGCGCGGACTCGGGGGTCGACGGCGCGGGCCGCGGCTCGACGCGACCGCGACGGAGCCGTCGTGCGAGCGCGTCGAGCGGCCCCGACGTGGAGCCGCGGCCGAGCATCGCGGTGCGGAGGGAGCTCGAGACGATCTCCATCGCGACGCAGAGCGCGAAGATCACCAGGGCGATGCCGATGCCGCGCCCGTACTGCAGGGACTTGAAGGCGTACGACATCTCGAGCCCGAGTCCCGCGACCCCGACGTAGCCGAGGATCACGGAGCCGCGGAGGTTGATGTCGTTGCGGTGCAGGACCGTCGCCACCCAAGAGGGCAGCACCTGCGGAAGCACTCCCGAGGTGAACTCCTGCAGCTTCGAACCGCCGGTGGCGCGGATCGCCTGGCGCGGTCCTTCATCGATCTGCTCGATGGCGTCGGCGAACAGCTTCGAGATCATGCCGACGGAGTGCAGGCCGATCGCGAGGATGCCCGGGAGCGAGCCGAGGGAGAACATCAGGACGAAGACCATCGCGAGGACGACGTCCGGGATCGCGCGGGCCAGCACGCCGAGGAAGCGGGCGGTCGCCCGGGCCGCGTTCCCGGGCGTCGTGTTCGAGGCGGCGAGGTACGCGAGCGGCACCGACAGCATCGCGGCGAGCACGGTGCCGGTGAGCACGAGCCCGAGCGTCTGCGCGGTGAGGGCGATCAGCTCGGCGGGCTCGGGGAACGTGATCGCGCCAACGCGGCCGAAGAAGCGCTCCGCGTTGGAGAGCGACTGCAGCATGCGCGGCACCGAGATGTCGATCTCGATCAGGGCGGCGATCGCGAGGCCGGCGAGGGCGAGCAGGGTCAGGACCGCGGCGATCCGCTCGGGCGAGCGCTTCGGCTTCGGAGCGCGTGCGGCGACGGCCGGGTCAGGACGCCGCTCGGTGCGCGGCGACAGGACGGCGGTCACGGGGTCCGCTCCGGGGTGAGCAGCTCGTTCTGCACGGCCTCGAGCTCGGAGGTGGTGGTCGCGACGCGGCCGTAGATCTCCATGACCTCTGCTTTCGAGAGTCCCGCCGCCGGGGTGTCGAGGACGACTGCGCCGTGCCGGAGCCCGACGATCCGGTCGGCCCACGAGATCGCGAGATCGACCTGGTGCAGGCTGCAGAGCACGGTGAGGCCCTCCTCCGCAGCGATCTCGCGGATGAGTGCCATGACCTGGTCGCTCGACTCGGGGTCGAGGGAGGCGACGGGCTCGTCGGCGAGGAGGATCGAGGGGTTCTGCATCAGAGCGCGGGCGATCGCGACGCGCTGCTGCTGCCCGCCCGAGAGGGTGTCGGCGCGCTGGTAGGCGCGCTCGAGCAGACCGACGCGCTCGAGGTGCTGCAGCGCGCGCAGCTTCTTCGCCTTCGGGTAGCTCCAGAGGCCCAGGCGCGGGCCTCGCAGCTCCGCGAGGGCCCCGGTCAGCACGTTCTCGAGCACCGTCAGGGACGGGACGAGCTCGAACTGCTGGAAGATGAAGCCCACCTTCCCGCGGAGCGAGCGCAGCCGTGCGCCGCTGAGCGCGGACACCTCCTCGCCGAGGACCCGGACGGATCCGCTCGTGGGCACCTCGAGGGCGTCGAGGTGGCGGAGGAGGGTGGACTTGCCCGACCCGGAGAGGCCGAGGAGCACGACGATCTCGCCGCGGCGGACGGTGAGCGACACTCCGTCCAGGGCGGTGGTGGCGCCGAATCTCTTGGTGACGTCGGTGATCGTGACCACCGTGTCGGTCGTCGGATCGGGGATCGTCGTCATGATGCTCTCCAGGTCGGGTTCGTCAGCGTCGCGAGTCGGTCACTTCTGGCACTGCGTGGCGTTCGTGACCTCGCAGATGTCGCGGATCTCGTCGTAGTACGCGTCGTCGACGGGGGTGGTCGCGTAGAAGACGCTGCGGAAGCCCTCGGTGTCCGCCGATTCGACGCCGGAGGCGATGATCTCGTCGATGGTGACCTCGCCGAGGATGTCGCGCAGCTGCTCCTTCAGGTCGTCGGGGAGGGTGTCCGACTCGACGATCGGGGCGCCGGGGACCATGGTCTCGGCGATGACCTCGACCGCGTCGGACTTCTCGACCTCGCTGTCCTCTGCGAAGCCGGCCTCGCACTCGACGCCTTCACCGACCTTCTGGACGCTGACGTCGTGCTTGCCCGCAAAGACCGGGGTGACGTCCGTCTCGGGGTCGATGCCGGCCTCGAGCAGGTTGTAGCTGGGGAAGAGGTAGCCGGAAGTCGAGGACGGGTCGACGAAGCAGACCTTCTTGCCCTTCATGCCGGCGAGGTCCGTGATCGCGCTGCCCTTCGGGACGATCGCCTGCGAGTAGTAGCCCGGCTCCTGCCCCTCGGCGGTGGTGATCGAGGAGATCGGGGTCAGCTCGGCGCCGTTGTTGACCGCGGTGACGTAAGTGAAGCCCGAGAACGAGGCGACGTCGACCTGGCCGGCGATGGACGCCTCGATGAGGGCCGCGTAATCGGTCGACTCGTTGTACTCGACCGTCTTGCCGGTCTCCTGCGCGATGTAGTCCATCAGCGGCTCGTAGTTGGTCTCGGTGTCGACGGAGTCGGGGACGACGCCGAAGACGAGCGTGTTCGAGTCAACGGCGTAGCCAGCCTCGGCATCGCCCGCGGCGGTGGAGCCGGCGGTCGCGGTGCCGGAGCAGCCGGCGAGGAGCGTGAGAGCACCGGCGACGGCCAGTGCGGAGAGGGTGAGACGGGCGCGGGTCTGCATGACGGCCTTTCAGGCGAGGGAGTTTCAGAGGGGGACGACAGGAACTCTGCCGCACCCGCTCCCTACGTATATACCTATCTCGCCAATGTTCACGACGTGTTCACCCATCTAGCGCGCTCTGCATTTCGACAGCGAGGAGAAGGCTTCCGGACGAGTACCGGTGCTCAGGATCGGGTATCCAGACCAGTAAGGTGCCTATGTGGCTGATGTGATGTACAAGGCGATCGCCGACGACCTGCGTCAGTCGATCGCGAGCGGAACTCTCGCACCCGGTGACGAGGTCCCGACCGAGGGCGAGCTCGCCGCGAAATGGAACACCTCGCGAGGCCCGATCCGCAATGCTCTGGCCGCGCTGCGCAGCGAGGGGCTCATCGAGACGACCCGCGGACGCCCGAGCCGGGTCATCGAGCGGAAAGCGCAGCAGGCGGTCGACGTCTCGATTCCGTTCACCCGCTGGGCACGGACGATGGGCGCGCGGCCCAGGGCGCTCACCCAGCAGGTGTCGTTGCGCCGCTCGGACGCCGAGCAGGCCGCGTTGCTGGACATCGAGCCGGGCGAGCTGGTCGTCGACGTGCTGCGCCTGCGCTCTCTGGACGATCGGCCGACGATGCTGGAGCGGCTCACCTTCATCGAAGAAGCCGGCCGGAACCTCTTCGACGTTGATCTCGATACCGTCTCGATCACCGAGTTCCTCGACTCCCGCGGCTGGAAGTCCGCCGAGGTCGACCACGAGATCGATGCGGTGGCCGCGGACGAGAGCGACGCGCAGCTGCTCGAGGTCGCCCTCGGCTCCCCCGTGCTCCGCCTGCACCGCATCACCCGGGACAGCACCGGCCGCACCTTCGAAGCCTCGGACGACCGCTACCGCAGCGACATCGTCCGCTTCACCGTCTCAGCGACGGGCCGTCGCCGCGAAGGCGCGCACTTCATCCGCCCCGTCGGGCTCTGAGCCCGAGGTCGCTCCCGGAACCCTCCGCTCAGATCGAGAGCAGGACGATCCCGCCGACGACCACGAGCGACGCGGCGATCCGCCGGGCGGCCGACCCCTCCTTCAGCACCAGCGCACCGAACACCGAGACCAGGACCACGCTCATCTCGCGCATCGGCGCCACCAGCGCGACCGGCGCGAGGGTGATCGCCTGCAGGACGAGGATGTAGGACAGCGGCGAGAGGACCCCGAAGGCGAGCACTCGCAGCCAGTGCTGCCGGAGGACGGATGCCAGCTCCGCCCGCCGCCGCCGCAGGGGCACGAGGTAAACGACGATCTCGACCATCGTGCAGCCCACCATGAACGCCACCGGCGACAGCCCCCAGGTGCGCAGGGCGTGCGCGTCCCAGATCGTGTAGACCGCGATCGCGACGCCGGTGAGAACACCGAAGAGGATGCTCGGGTCGAGCAGGCTGCGCCCGGACGGTGCGTGCTCCGTCGGCCGATCGATCAGGCCGGTCGCGATCACCCCGGTGACGACGACTCCGACCCCGAGCACCGCGACCGGAGAGATCTGCTCGCCGAGCAGCAGCACCGCGAGCCCGGCGCTGAGGGCGGGGCCAGTGCCGCGGGCGGTTGCATAGACGGTCGAGAGCCGCCCCCGCGCGTAGCCCTGCTGCAGCACGACCATGTAGCCGACGTGCAGCAGACCGGAGATACCCGCGCCGATCGCCAGGCCCGTCACCACGTCGCCGCCGGAGCCGAACCCGCCTGTGAACGGAATCACCGGCGCCCAGATCACGGTGCTGGCCACCGCACCCCACCAGAGGAACGGCAGGCCGATACCGCTGACGCGATGCGCGATCACGTTCCAGGCCGCGTGACAGAGCGCCGCGGACAGCACGAGGAAGAGGACGTAGGCAGACATGGAAGGACCTTCCCGCGCGCGCCGACGCGCGCCGCAGCGGTCCTCCAGGCTTCTGTCCCTTGAGATGACGGACCTCGATGACGGGATCCGTGGCGCCGCTCGAACCAGCCAGACGACCGTGTCGTCCCGGAACCCTAGGCGCTATCAGGACGACCGTACCGCACCCGCAGCAGCCTCTCGTCTCTGCAGCGGATCGTTCACCCGCACCCTCTCCCAGACTCGCGCCCGCCCATTCAGGGGTGAACAACACTTGAACGTGTCTGCATTACTCATTCACCCTCCCCCGCATAGGTACAGATGTGGGCAGGCTTGCGGCGCGCGGTCATCCCCGCGCTTCTCTCGCACAGACCTCTGGAGTCGACGATGTCCCTGTCCACCCGCACTCTCGGTGCCGCCTGCGTCTCGGCGGTGATCGGCGGCCTGCTGCTGGTCGCGCCGACCGCCGCGTCCGCCGCTGACACCGCCTACAACGGGCTGCCCTCAGGCACCCGTACCGCGAAGACTCTCGTCGTCGGCATCGACGGCGCCGCCTTCGACCAGCTCGACGCCGCCGACATGCCCGCCCTCGACGCTCTTCGCGCCGACGGTATGACCGCCGCGAGCAACCTCTACGCCGCTCCGATGTCAGGCACCGTGTCCGGACCGGGCTGGTCGACGATCGCCACCGGCGTCTGGCCTGACAAGCACAACGTCGTCGACAACAACTTCACCGCCCCGAAGTTCGGCCAGTACCCCGACTACCTCAGCCGCATCGAAGCCGCCGACTCCACCCGCTCGAGCCTCGTCGTGGCCACCTGGTCGCCCGTCGCTCAGACGATCTTCGGCTCAGCCGTCGACGTCCGCCGCACCGGCGGCGGCGACGTGCAGACCACCGCGACCGCCGTCGACTACCTCACCAACGGGAACCCGGACAACACCTTCGTGCACCTCGACGAGGTCGACGGCGCCGGCCACTCCGTCGGCACGAACGGCCCCGCTTACGCTGTCGCACTGAACCGTGCCGACAGCCAGCTCGGCGAGATGATTGCCGCCGTCAAGGCACGCCCGACCTACGCGAGCGAGCAGTGGACGATCCTCGTCACCGCCGACCACGGCCACACTCCCACCGGCGGCCACGGCGGCAACAGCCTCGCCGAGCGCAAGACCTTCGTCATCGCCTCCGGCCCCGGCATCCCCGCCGGCTCCACCCGCAACGACGTCAAGATCGTCGACATCGCCCCGACCGTCCTCGCCGCCAACGGCATCCCGACGGATCCCACGTGGAACATCGACGGCTCCGCCCTGAGTGTCCTGAAGGCCGACGACTTCGACACGCTCCGATCCGCCCTGAAGACCCGCGTCGACGAGACCCGACCCGCCGCAGGCCTGCTCGGCTGGACCCACAGCACCCCCGCGGGCTGGAGCATCGACAACTCAGCGATGCCCGCCGGAGGCGTGACCGAGTGGGCCGGCTGGTCCTTCGCGACCGACTCCTTCTACACCAGCGCCGAGCCCGGCCAGAAGCGCGAGACGAACGTCCGCGCCCGCGATGTGTTCGCCGTCGCAGACTCCGACGAGTGGGACGACAAGACCCACGCCGCTGGCCAGTTCGACTCCACCTTGATCACCCCCGCCTACCCGCTGAACGGCACCGGCACGGCGACGCTCTCCTACGCCACCGACTACGTCATCGACGGACCGCAGACCGCCGCCGTCTCCGTCAGCTACGACGGAGGCACCCCAGTCGCCGTGAAGAGCTACACCGCGAACACCAACAAGAACGAGTCGATCCGCATCGACGTCCCGGCAGACGCCCGCACAGCCCAGTTCCGCTTCCGCTACACCGGACAGAACAGCGCCTTCTGGACCCTCGACCAGGTCGCCCTGACCCAGGCCCCCGCCCCGGCACTGACCGTCGCCGCGACCGCAGCGACCCGCTGCATCGCCGGCAAGGTCTCCCTCACTATTCAGACGACCAACACCAACCCCTTCCCGATCGCCGTCGCTACGACCTCCAGCTTCGGCAGCAAGTCCTTCGCGGCCGTCGCCGCCGGCAAGAGCGCCTCCCACGCGTTCTCCACTCGCGCCACGACGATCCCCGCCGGGACCGTCACCGTCGCCGCGACCGCCACCATCAACGGCACGCCGGCAACGACCACCATGCAGGCCCCGTACGCCGCAGCGTCCTGCAACTGACCCCCTCACCTGAAGGAGAGAAGACTGTGAAGAAGACCGCACTCGCGGCGCGCTGCGCCGCTGTCATGGCCGGAGCCGCGCTGCTCACCGCTGTCGCCGGAGCCGCTGTCGCCGACGAGAACTACGGCGACCAGGACGTGGACGTGAACGTGTCCATCGCCGAGCTCACCGAGCCGGGTGTGCTGGCGATGACCGTCGCCGGCACCTCGACCGACCTCACCGAGACCGGCTCGACCGCGCTCGTGCGCCAGTTCACCGGCACCCTGCCCACCGTCACCGTGTCCGACACCCGCACCGCCGACGAGATCCCGGCGGAGGCCGGCTGGTACGTCCTCGGCTCGGCGAGCGAGTTCACCGGCGACGCCAGCCAGGAGCCCATCGGCGCCGACCACTTCGGCTGGACACCTCGGCTGCTCGACGGAGGCGACTCCGGGCTCGTCACCGAAGGCGACCAGGTCGACACCGTCCTCGACGACGGCGATGACGCGGTCGGCCTCGTCGACCAGGAGCTCCTCGCGCTCGCGCTCGACTCCGGAGCCGTCGCGGAGGAGGGCCAGTGGACTGCATCCGCCGACCTCTTCCTGCGCACGGACGCCACCGTCGAAGCCGGCGACTACACCGGCCAGCTCACCCTCTCGCTCTTCGAGTGAGACGACCGGTGGGGGCGCGGCCACACCGCGCCCCCACCAGCTCGAAAGGACCAGCCGCCATGCCCCGAACACCCTTCCGGTCGTTCCGCGTATTCTCAGTCGTGGCCGCCGCGATGCTCGGTCTGATCGCACCAGCCCTCCTCGCAGCACCGGCCGCCGCCGACACGACCTAGCTCCCCGCTGGCCGGTTGTGAGCCGATGGCGGGTTCTTGCTCATCCGCGCTCGTCAAGGTGCCCTCTGTCGATTGAGCACGCGAGGATGAGGGCATGTCGAAGAAGATCGAATCAGCCCACCGCAAACTCGTTGAAGCGCTCGAGAAGCACGCCGAGCTCGCCTCCGGGAAGAAGAGCCGACGCGGTCGCATCGAGAGCGCCGCCGCCGACGTCAAGCGAGCAGCAACGAAGTACGCGGCCGCCGTCTCGGCACGCACAGACACGGAGAGCCCGTTCAGTGACATCGCTGACCCGCGCCTGGACCGCCCCACCATCGCGTCCCTCACAGCGGAGCGCGACGCGCTTAGCCGCCGATTGGCCCAGACACCTCTCACTGCGACCGACCTGCGGGTGCCGCTGCCCGCCCCGAAGCCTGACCCGTCGTAGTCGAATCGAGGAGCCGCTCTGCCATTCGCGCGAGCCGCTCTTCGAGCATCAGTTGTCCCAGGTGCGACAATTCCGTCTTGGCCCTCGGGAGTGCGGCGCGGTTGGTGACGGCGGCGTTCAGACGTCGCGGCGACGCGGCGCGACGACCGCAACGGGGACAGCGACGATCAGCCAGGCCGCGACGCAGACGGCTGCTCCTATTTACTCCAAAGCCGCCCGGGTGGGGCTCTGCTGAATAGAGCTGTTCTGCCGCCGCGGGAGCGGTCAGCGTCATCCTCGAAGACCGCCGGAACCGCCACCAGAGGATCACCGCCTAAGCGACCGACCCTAGCCGCCCTCCGGCGACGACAGTCCAGATCCCGCTATCGGGACTCGGGCGCTCGTGTGCAGTGCCTCCGTCAGCGTCGGAGAGCCACAACCGGCCGGCTCTGTCTGCGTGGGCTTGTAGCTGCTCTGGTCTCGGAAGATCGCCCAGATCACGTTGATGCGGCGCCGAGCGAGAGCGATGAGCGCCTGCTTGTGGGACTTGCCCTCTCGTCGTTTGCGTTCGTAGAACGAGTGTGAGACCGGGCAACTTCTCGAGGCGATGAACGCCGCTTGAAAGCAGGCGTTCAACAGCCGCCGGTCGTAGCGCCGTGGCCGGTGGTGGTTGCCGGAAATCTTCCCGGAGTCGCGAGGCACGGGGGCGAGGCCGGCGAAACTTGCCAGCCGATCAGGGGTCTCGAACACCGCGAGGTCGGCGCCGGTCGCGGCGAGGAAGTCCGCGGCGAGCCTGCGCCCGAACCCCGGAATTGACACGAGCAGATCCGCAGAAGTACTGCCCTGCAGAACGGTCTCGATCTCTGCCTCAACTTCAGCGAGCTCGTCGCGGATGCGGAGCAGATCACGGGCGGACCGACCCACCAGCCGGGCCGCGGCCTCCTCCCCCACGACGACCGAGGTCTGCTCGCGAGCAGCGTCGACCGCAGCCTTCGCCACGGCCGCGGACTTCCAGCACCCCTGCCCCTTCAACCACGACGCCAGCCGGCTCTCCCCCATCCGCCGGATCGCTCCGGGCGTCGCGTACCGGGTGAGCAGCACCAGAGGCCCCCGGGTCGTCGCATAGTTGAACGCTCCCTCGAGTGACGGGAAGTAGTGGACCAGGATGGCGCGCAGCCTGTTCACGGCGCGGGTGCGGTCGTGGACCAGGTCTTCCCGGCGTGCTGAGAGCAGGCGCAGCTCTGCTGTGACTTCGTCGGCCTGGCGTATCAACGTCACGTCTCGCCGAGTCCGCGCCTGGTCGGCGATGATGACCGCGTCCTTTGCGTCCGTCTTCGCTTCGCCCCGGTAGGCGCCCGAGGCGTGATGCACGACGCGGCCTGAGATGTAGAACATCGGCTGCGCGTGCGAGCTGAGCAGCGTCTGGAGCAGCCCGGTTCCGCCGTGGTTGAGGTCCGTCGCCCAGGCGACGTCGGCGCCGCCTGGAAGGGAGGCGACGTCGCCCATCAGGGTCAGGATCGCCGCTTCTCGGTTCTTGAACCGCTGCGAGAGCAGCTTGGTTCCGTTGCCGTCGATGACGACGCAGTGGTGTTCGGTCTTGCCGGCGTCGATACCGGCCCAGAGTTGGGGCACGCAGGGT
>NZ_PSWM01000041.1:0-16959 GCF_002932795.1 Rathayibacter sp. AY1B5 | reverse complement strand
GGGCGGCCGCCTCATCCGCGGCTGGGAGGAGGGCTGGCTCGACCTGCCGCTCGAGGTCGGCGACGCCCTGGGCTCCGCGGTGCTGGGAGCCGCGGCCGGGCAGACGGTCGTCGCCGACTCCACGACCGTCCTGCTCTACAAGCTCGCCCGCGCGGCGATCGCCCGCCAGGCGGAGCAGGGGCGCGACGAGATCGTCGTGGACACCGACAACTTCCCCACCGACCGGTACGTGCTGGAGGGCATCGCGGCCGAGACCGGCAGCACGCTCCGCTGGATCGACTCCGACCCCGGGAGCGGCGTCGGCCCCGACGACCTCGCCCCGGTGCTCGGCGAGCGGACGGCGCTGGTGCTGCTCAGCCACGTCGCCTACCGCTCGGGGTTCCTCGCCGACGCCGCGGCGATCACCGCCCAGGCGCACGAGGCCGGCGCGCTCGTGCTCTGGGACGCCTCCCACTCCGTCGGCTCGGTGCCGCTCGAGCTCGACGCGTGGGGCGCGGACCTCGCGGTCGGCTGCTCCTACAAGTACCTCAACGGAGGCCCGGGGGCGCCCGCGTGGGCGTACGTCGCCTCCCGGCACCAGGGCTCGCTCGCGCAGCCGGTCCAGGGCTGGATGGGCGTCGCCGACATGTTCGAGATGGGCCCCGGCTACCGTCCGGCCGAGGGGATGCGGCGCTTCCTCAGCGGGACCCCGCCGATCACGGGGATGCTCGCGATGCAGGACATGATCGCGCTGATCGCCTCGGTGGGCATGACCGCGGTGCGCGCGAAGTCCGAGGCGATGACGGCGTACGCGCTGGAGCTGGCCGACGCGTGGCTGGTGCCGCGAGGGGTGCGGGTGGCGACTCCGCTCGACCCCGCCCGGCGCGGATCGCACGTGACCATCGCGCACGAGTCGTTCGCCGGCCTCGTGCCGCGGCTGCAGGCGGAGGGGATCGTGCCGGACTTCCGGCGGCCCGACGGCATCCGGATCGGTCTCTCTCCGCTGTCGACCACCTTCGCCGAGCTGGAGCTGGGCATGGCGGCCGTCCGCGACAACGGCTACGACATCAGCGACTTCTACGGAGTGGACGAGCGCTTCGGGCACCACGGCGACGTCGTCGAGGTGATCCGGACCGCCCACGACCGTGGGATGCGCGTGATCGTCGACCTCGTCGTCAACCACACCTCGGACCAGCACCCCTGGTTCCTGGCCGCCCGCTCCTCCCCCGACAGCCCGTACCGCGACTACTACGTCTGGCGCGACGAGCCGCCCGCCGATCAGCCGGCGAACGTGTTCCCGGACGCGGAGGACGGCGTCTGGTTCCGCGACGAGGAGGCCGGCCAGTACTACCTGCACCACTTCTACCGGCACCAGCCGGACCTCAACACCGAGAACCCTGCCGTGCGCGACGAGATCGCGAAGCTCATCGGATTCTGGCTGCAGCTGGGCGTCGACGGCTTCCGGGTCGACGCGGTTCCGTACCTGATCGAGCCCGGCGAACGCGACGAGCACGAGTGGCTGCGCCTGCTGCGCCGCTTCGTCTCTCGGCGCTCCGGCGAGGCGATGCTGCTGGGCGAGGTCAACGTGACCCGCGAGGAGCAGCTCGGCTTCTTCGGCGGCGAGGACGCGGACGAGCTGTCGATGCAGTTCGACTTCATCGGCAATCAGCGCCTCTACCTCGCGCTGGCCCGGGAGGAGGCGGCGCCGCTCGTGGAGGCGCTCGCGAGCCGCCCCGAGATCTCCGTCGGCAGCCAGTGGGCGAACTTCGCGCGCAACCACGACGAGCTCACCCTCGACCAGCTGAGCGACGACGAGCGCGACGAGGTCTTCGCGGCGTTCGCGCCGGAGCAGTCGCAGCGGATCCACGGGCGCGGCATCGTCCGCCGCCTCCCGCCGATGGTCGACGGCGACCTCCGCCGCGTCCGCCTGGTCCACAGCCTGGTCTTCTCGCTGCCCGGGGCCCCGGTGCTGTACTACGGCGAGGAGATCGGGATGGGCGAGAACGCCGACATCCCGGGCCGCAGCGCCGTGCGGACCCCGATGCAGTGGAGCAGCGCGGCCAACGGCGGGTTCTCGCGCGCCGACGCGGCCGACCTGATCGCCGCCCCACCCGGCGGCGGCTTCGGACCCGAGCACGTGAACGCGGCCGCGCAGCTCCAGGATCCGGACTCCCTCCTGGCTCACGTGAAGGGCCTCGCCTGGCTGTACCGGCGGTCGCCCGAGATCGGCTGGGGCGAGTACACGCACCTCCCCTGCGACGAGGCGAGCGTGCTCGCGCACCGGATGTCCGCGTCGACCGGCTCGACCGTCGCGGTGCACAACCTGGCGTCGAACCCGCGCACGGCGCACCTGACGCTCCCCGACACCCCCGCCGGGGCGCGGCTGGTCGACTCGCTCGGCGGCGAGTCGCTGCCGCTCGGCGAGGACGGCACCGTGTCGGTGTCCCTCGACGGCTACGGCGCGCGCTGGTTCCGCGTGGTCACGGAGGAGTCGCGCCGGCTGGTCTGAGCGGAGCGCCGGGCTCCGGACGTCGGTCCGCCGGCCGCTCGTCGTGCGCCCGCCGCCCTTCCGACAGTCCAGGAGTCGTCGCAGTCGAGCTCGAGTGCGACGACTCTCGGCGTTTCGACGGAGGCGGGAGGCAGGGGGACGAGGGGACGAGCGCGCCACGAACGAAACGTTACGCACGGGAGCATGCGCACTCGTTGACGCCGGCATCCTCTCCCGCCTACCGTGAAGCGCAACGTTTCGCCCCTCGCCGCACCAGGAGGACCCCCATGGCCCCCACTCCGCCGAGCCACCGTGTCCTCGCGAGCGGCAGCCGCATCCCCGCGATCGGCGCCGGGACGTTCGGCTCCGACCGCTACGACGCCGAGACCGTCGGCCTCGCGGTCGAGCACTCCCTCCGCGCCGGCTTCCGCCTCCTCGACTGCGCCACCGTCTACGGCAACGAGCCGCGCGTCGGCAGGGCGATCGCCGAGTCCGGAGTCGACCGCGACGAGCTCTTCGTCATGTCGAAGATCTGGAACGACGCGCACGAGCCCGCCGCGGCCGTCGCCTCCGTCGAGCGCTCGCTCGCCGACCTCGGCCTCGACGTGCTCGACGCCGTCTTCGTGCACTGGCCCTTCCCCAACCACCACCCCCCGCACGCCGAGACCGACGCGCGCGATCCGCACGCCCGCCCGTACGTCCACGAGGCGTTCCTCGAGACCTGGCGCGCGCTCGAGAGCCTGGTCGACCGGGGACTCGTCCGGCACCTCGGCACCTCCAACGTCACGATCCCCAAGCTCGAGCGGATCCTCGCCGACGTCCGCATCGCCCCGCAGCTGAACGAGATGGAGCTGCACCCCTGCTTCCAGCAGCCGGAGCTGTTCCGCTTCTGCCTCGACCACCGCGTCCAGCCGATCGGCTACTCCCCGCTGGGCTCGCCGTCGCGGCCCGAGCGCGACCGGGTGGAGGGCGACATCGTCGACATCGAGCACCCCGCGGTGCGGGCGATCGCCGACGAGCGCGGCGTGCATCCGGCCGTCGTGTGCCTCGCCTGGGCGGTGAACCGCGGCCAGATCCCGATCCCGTTCGCGGTGAAGCCGGAGCAGATCGAGGCGAACCTGGCCGCCGCCTCCCTGGTGCTCACGGCCGAGGAGCAGGAGGCGCTGCGCGGCGCCGAGCACAACAACCGGCTGATCAAGGGCCAGGTCTTCCTCTGGCCCGGCAGCACCGGCTGGCTCGACCTGTGGGACGCCGACGGCACGATCCCGGGCTGGAGCGGCTACGGCTCGCCCAGCGCCACCCTGTGACGTGGCCACCTACAAGGACCTGCAGCGGCTGACCGGGCTCTCGCTCTCGACCATCTCGAAGCACTACAACGGGCTCCCCGTGCGCCCCGAGAACCGGGCCGCGATCGAGGCGGCGGCGGCCGAGGTCGGCTTCCGCGTCAACGGCTTCGCGCGCGGCCTGCGCTCGCGGCGCTCCCGCACGGTCGGGGTGCTGCTGCCCGCCCTCGACAACGAGTTCCACCTCTCGATCATCGCGGGCCTCGAGCGGGCGCTGCGCGAGGAGGGCATCGGCGTGCTGGTCGGCGTGAGCCGCCCGGAGCCGGGCGCGGCGGTCGACCTGCTGCTCGAGAAGATGGTCGACGGGATCGTGGCGGTGCCGTCCGCGGGCGACGTCGACGCGCTGCGCCGCGCCTCCGAGCAGGGCACCCCCGTGGTGGTAGTCGACTGGATCGACGACGCCCTGGTCACCGATCGCGTCGCGCTCGACAACGCGGGCGCCGGCGCCTCCGCCGCCCGCCACCTCCTCGACCACGGCCACCGCTCGATCGCCGTGCTCGGCGGGGAGGACGGAGTGTCCTCCACCCGGGAGCGGACGGCCGGCTTCCTCGCCGCGCTGGCCGACCGCGGCGTGCACCCCGCAGACGACGCCGTGGTCCGCGGCCCGCTGACGGTCGAGAGCGGGGTCGCCGCCGTCGAGCGGATCCTCGCCCTGAGCCCCCGGCCGACCGCCCTGTTCGCGAGCAACCGAGAGCTGACGGTCGGCGCCCTGATCGCGCTGGGCGACTCCGGACTGCGCGTGCCGGCGGACCTCTCCGTCGTCGGCTTCGACAACGTCGAGCTGGCCCGCGTGGTCCTCCCGCACCTGACCACGATCGCCCAGCCGACGGAGGCGATCGCCGCCGAGGCCGCCGCCCTCGTCCGCCTCCGCCTCGACTCCGGGGCGGAGCAGCCCGGCCCCCAGGAGCGGAGGCTCCCCGGCCGCCTGCTCGCCGGCTCGTCCGTCGCCCACCTCCACGACCTCTAGGAGCTCCTCTTGCTGACCACGACCCTCCTCCACCCCGAGATCCTGCACGCGCTCGCCCGCGCCGGCCACGGCTCCCGCGTCCTCATCGCCGACGGCAACTACCCCGTCGGCACCACGCTCGGCCCGAACTCGGCCCTGGTGCACCTGAACCTCCGGCCCGACATGCTGACCGTCGACGAGATCCTCGACGCACTGCTCTCGGCGATCGTCGTCGAGGAGGCGACGGTCATGACCCCCGCGCCCGGGATCGACGTCCCCGCGCAGGACGCGTTCCGCCGGTCCCTCGACGGCGTCCCCTTCACCTCCCTCGAGCGGCACGCCTTCTACGCCGAGGCGCGCACGCCCGACGTCGCGCTCACCATCGCCTCGGGCGACCGCCGTATCTACGCGAACCTCATCCTCACGATCGGCGTGCGCCCGGCCGACGCATCCTGAGCGGGCGGGCGGGGCGTCGTCCCGCCCGCCCACCGCGACTCCTCGCGAGTCGCAGGGCTCGCGAGCGAGTACCGCGACGTCCCCGGAGTCGCGCGGGCCCGGCCCCGCTCCCTGAGAGTCCACGAGGCGTTCTCACGGCCGGCATCCCTACTCTGGTCGGCGTGGATCTCGACACCCTCCTCAACATCGGCCTCGTCGTGCTGTTCGTCCTCCTCGGAGGCGTCTTCGCGGGCACCGAGATGGCCATCGTCAGCCTCCGCGAGAGCCAAGTCCGCGCGATCGAGGCCGGCAGCGAGCGCGGCCGGCGCATCGCCGAGCTGGTCCGCAACCCCAACACGTTCCTCTCCGCGGTCCAGATCGGCGTCACCCTCGCCGGCTTCTTCTCCTCGGCGTACGGCGCCTCGACCATCGCGCCCGATCTCGTGCCGCCGCTGCAGTCGCTCGGCCTCTCGGCCTCCGCCGCCTCCACCGTCGCCCTGATCCTGATGACCCTCGTCATCGCGTACCTCTCCCTGGTGCTGGGCGAGCTGGTCCCCAAGCGCCTGGCGATGCAGAAGTCCGTCACGTTCACCAAGGCTCTCGCGCCCCCGCTCAACGCCCTCGCGCGCCTGATGCGCCCCGTGATCTGGCTGCTGTCCGTCTCCACCGACGCCGTCGTCCGCCTCCTCGGCGCCGACCCGCGCGAGAAGGGCGAGAGCGTCTCGGCCGACGAGGTGCGCGACATGATCTCCAGCAACACCGAGATCCACGAGGACAGCCGCCGGCTGCTGACCGACATCTTCCGCGCGGACGACCGCCGCGTCGCCGAGGTGATGCGCCCTCGCCCGGACGTCGACTTCCTCCGCGGCGCGCTCAGCGTGGCCGAGGGCTACGCGGCGGTCCTCGACCAGCCGCACTCGCGCTACCCGGTGGTCGGCGACGACTTCGACGACGTGCTCGGCTTCGTCCACGTGCGCGACCTGATGTCCGCGTTCCCGGAGGCGGGCCGCGCCGGAACCGCGAGCAGCGTCGCCGACATCACCCGCCCGATCCTCGCGGTCCCCGGGACGACGAAGGTGCTCGCGGCGCTGCGCACCATGCGCCAGGACGGCCACCAGATCGCCGTCGTCATCGACGAGTACGGCGGGACCGACGGCATCATCACGCTGGAGGACCTGCTCGAGGAGCTCGTCGGCGAGATCTACGACGAGTACGACGGCGCCCGCCAGGCGGTCGACGCGAAGGCCGCCGAGCAGCTGCACGACGTCGACGGCGGGATGATCCTCGAGGACCTGGCGGAGCAGCTGGGCATCGAGCTGCCCGAGGGCCCGTACGAGACGGTCGGCGGGTTCGTCCTCGACCGGATCGGCCGCGTCGCCGTGGTGGGCGACTCCGTCCTCGTCGGCGACCACCTGCTCCGTGTGGCCGAGACCGACCGCTACCGCATCTCGCGGCTGACCCTCGTGCCGCAGCCGGCGTCGGAGCCGAGCGGGCCGACGACGCCCGTCGTCTGACGGGCGACCGGCCGCCCCTAGGGCAGCGGGCCCTCCACCCAGCGCGTGGCGACGCGGCCCCGGGCTCCGGGCTGCGCGATCCACAGTCCGCCGGCGTGCGGATGACGAGCCCGCTCGTCCGCCGAGAGGTCGCGCGATGCGGAGGTGACGACCGCGAGGTCCAGGTCCTCCCCCGCGAAGGCGATGCTGGAGGAGTGCGGGGCGTCGATCCTGATGCCCTCGCCCTCGACCGGGCTGCCGTCGGCCTCGAAGACCCGCACGCCGCTCCCGCCCCAGACCGCGACCCACACGCGGCCGTCGGCGTCCACGGTCAGTCCGTCGGCGAACACGCCCTCCTCGAGCTCGACGAAGGGCTCGCGCGGGCCGTGCTCGGCGTCCGCGTAGGAGCGGCGGTGGATCACGCCCGACTCGGTGTCGGCCGAGTACAGCACGGAGCCGTCCGGCGAGAAGCCGAGCCCGTTCGAGAGCCGCAGGTCGTCGTCGAGCACGGTGACGGATCCGTCGTGCTCGATGCGCAGCAGGACGTCGTCGCCCGCCGACTCGCCGAGGGTCAGCGAGCCGACGAGGAGGCGCCCCTGCGGGTCGATCGTGCCGTCGTTGAAGCGGTGCCCCTCCGGCAGCAGCTCGGAGCCGCGCGTGAGGGAGCCGTCGACCTCCAGGATCGCGAGCCGTCGGGTCAGCGCGACCAGCGTCCGCCCGTCGCCCAGCGGCAGCGCGGCGCCGACCTGCTCGCCGACGTCGGTGCGCGAGATGGCGCCGACCCCCTCCGCCGTGACGGGTGCGGAGAGGACCGCGCCGGCCTCGATGTCGACCCAGGTGAGGCGGGCGGTGTCCGGATCCCAGACGGGCCCCTCGCTGAGGACGTAGGTGGGGGTGCCCGCGGGCGTCGCGTCGATCATGCCTCCACGCTAGGCCGAGGAGGCGGGCGGCGTCAGGCCCCGCGGGACGGATCCGGGCTCGAGCCCACCGCGCCGCGCTCCGGATCCGGACCGATGAGCACCGCGCCTCGCTCCGCGTCCGGGTGGGCACCGATCCCCCGGATACACCCGTTCGGCGGTCCGTGACAAGGGGTGAATAGCCCGGCGATACGGACCCGCCCGCGGGTCTAGTGTCGTCTCGCCGCGCTCGGGACAGCGTTCCTCCGCAACGACGCCGGGGCGACAGGAAGGCGCTCGCCATGTCGACATCCACCAGTCCGCGCGGCCCGGTCCGGAGCCTCGTGCCCGCCCGCATCGACAGGCTCCCCTGGACCCGCTTCCACTGGTCGATCGTCGTCGGCCTCGGCTTCTCGTGGGTCCTGGACGGACTCGAGATCCAGATCGTCGCGTCCGCCGGCTTCGCGAAGGAGTTCGGGCTCTCGGCCTTCGAGGTCGGCCTGCTCGGGACGATCTACCTGGTCGGCCAGATCGCGGGCGCCCTCATCTTCGGCCGGCTGAGCGACAAGCTCGGGCGGCGGAAGCTGTTCATCCTGACGCTCGTCATCTACCTGGTCGCCAGCGGCCTGGCGGGACTCGCGCCGAACTACGCCTTCCTCGCCGTGTTCCGCTTCTTCGCGGGCATGGGGATCGGCGGCGAGTACGCGGCGATCAACTCCGCGATCGACGAGCTCATCCCCTCCAAGTACCGCGGCCGCGTCGACATCGCGATCAACGGCACCTACTGGGGCGGCGCGGCTCTCGGCTCCGCGGCCAACCTGTTCTTCCTGAACGACGCCCTCTTCGCCGAGAACGTCGGCTGGCGCCTCGGCTTCTTCCTCGGCCCGATCCTGGGCCTGGCGATCATCTACCTCCGCCGCCACATCCCCGAGAGCCCGCGCTGGCTGATGACCCACGGCCGCGAGGAGGAGGCGGAGCGCACCGTCGACGAGATCGAGCGCCGGGTGGAGGCCGAGGGCGGGGTGCTCGAGCCCGTCGACGACGCGAAGGCGATCACCGTGAAGGCGACGGAGAGCATCCCGTTCCGCACCATCGCCCGCGTGCTGCTGCGCCAGTACCCGAAGCGGACGCTGGTGGGCGCGACGATGATGATCACCCAGTCGTTCCTCTACAACGCGATCTTCTTCACCTACGCGCTGGTGCTGGAGAACTTCTACGGAGTCGAGCAGAGCGCGATCTCGTACTTCTTCTTCCCGTTCGCGATCGGCAACCTCGTCGGCCCGCTGGTGCTGGGCCACCTGTTCGACGTCTGGGGCCGGCGGAAGATGATCTTCCTCACCTACGGCGTCTCGGGAGCGGTCCTGGCCGTGTCCGCCGTCCTGTTCAGCATGGACGTGCTGACCGCGACGACGCAGACGATCCTCTGGTGCGTGTCGTTCTTCTTCGCCTCCGCGGGGGCCTCGAGCGCCTACCTCACCGTGAGCGAGATCTTCCCGCTCGAACTGCGCAGCCAGGCGATCTCGTACTTCTTCACTCTCGGCCAGATCGCCGGAGCTGTCGCCCCCGCCCTCTACGGCGCCCTGATCGGCGACGGCAGCGACCGCGGCCCGCTGACGATCGGCTACTTCGTCGGCGCCGCCGTGATGATCCTCGGCGGCGTGATCGCCCTGATCTTCGGCGTCGATGCCGAGCGCCGCAGCCTCGAGAGCATCACCGAGCCGCTGTCGACGGTGAAGTCCTGAGGGCGGATCACCCTCTCCCTCCCGCGAGATGCCACTTATGACGCTCCCTGACGGCGTGTCTCCCTCACAGGTGGCATCTCGCGAGCGGAGCCGGGCGGCATCCCGCGAGATGCCAGTTGAGTACGCGACACGCCGGGCGAGGCGTACCGAAGTGGCATCTCGCGGATGAGCGCGGGGCGGAGGGGCGCGGCGCTCAGTGGCTGGGGCGGTAGCCCGTCCGATCGTCGGGGGTGATCGCGCGGAGGACGCGGGCGGGGACGCCTGCGGCGATCGTGAGCGGAGGGACGTCGCGGGTGACGACGCTGCCCGAGCGGCGGGCGGTGTCCGGATCCCAGACGGCCCCTCGCTCAAGTCCCAGTGACATGCCACCTGTGACGGTGTTCCTCGGCCTGTCCCGGACGCAGATGGCATCTCGCGGTCACCGGGCGCGCAGTCAGGGGTCGGCGCGCCCGAGCGCATCGACTCCTCGGCGACAGCGTCGCGCTGAGAACACGACGAGGAGATGGAGAACCGGCCATACAGAGAACATCGCCGCGAAGCCCGGCAGTCGGGCGACGTCGACCGTTCCTGTGGAGAGCGCATCGAGACAGGCGTACGCAATCACCGACACGACCCAGGACGGGAGCGGGGCTGCGTAAGCGTGACTCTCGGTGGCCTCATGAGAGCGGCGACAGGTGGTCAGCGCGGAGGCCGTAGCTGCTACGACCAGATACAGAACGAATCCGACCATGAGCGCGCCCCCGAGGAAAGGAGCGGCAGCGAAGGTCACGGCGACCACCAGCGCTCCGATACCCGCGAAAGCCACAAGGGTCCTCATCGAATCGCCTCTCAGTTTCAACTCCTGACGGTGAGATTGCTCATGTTCTTCTGGAAGATCGACCATTGACCGGCTGCCCCGGTCAGGTAGGCGGGCCTGCCGAAGCCCCCCGGATTGTCGTTGACGATGTAGCCGTGGACACTAAGAGTGAAGGTTCCCTCACCTGGCTTCTTGAAGAAGGCGAAGGTTATTCGAGAGCCGAGGCCATCCACATGACCCTCGGCTGAATCGAACATGAAAGAGTAGGTGGGCTCGTCTGGGAAGGGCCCCACTCGCTCTTGCTTGAAAGTACAGTGAAGGTTCATCAGGCCGATACTCAGGGGTGAGTCCCCTCCTGCAGCGGGAAAATCTCTTGGCGCCCCGGGTACGGGGAAATAGCAGTTGAAGCATCCGTGAAGAACCTTCTGCGCCACTCCCGGAGTTGTAGAGCCGATCCCATAGTCCATGGTATGACTCCATGCGGGATCGGCTACGAGAGGGTACCTAACATCTTCCGGACTCTCGATGATTTGACGTAGATAGTCTCCATCTACCTCAAAATGCGTTGAGACATCAGCACCCGATGCGTCTCTCGCCCAGGGCTTCTCCACATAAAGAGTCTTCCCGTTCTCGAGGAAAAGATAAACACTTCCATCGACGTTGTCGAGATGACTCTCGATGTGGAAGGAAACCCGCATCTCATCGAGATGCTCGGAGTTGTACGTTGAGAAGAGAATCTGCGCTCCCGTCGGAGTGGAACGGATAGCAGTCGCAAACTCGTTATTAGGCGTTGAGAACTAAGTGAAGTCGTCTTGCGCGGAGCGCTCCTGCTCCGCGCCTGAACTCAAACCCAGATCAACGGAAGAAGTTTGATCGATAGTGGTCACAGAGACAGCCGGACCAGCAAGACCCTCGAATGCAGTAGCGCTCGGGCCGAGACTTATAGTGGTTTCAGGGGATGATGGAAGCAGGAGTTCGCCCGCAAGTGATTGCATGAGTACGATCGGATCGCCGCGCACGTCTGCTGGCTGACCTGCCGCCACAGGGGCCCCGATACCGACGGCGACGAGTAGTGCCACCATTGCCTTGGACTTTCTTAACCGCATAAAGCTCCTATGATTGTTCGGAGATAATGCGACCTATCCTCACATCCCGGGGCCATCGATCGTCGAGATGGCGCCCTATGGAGCCTCATGGCACGCTGCGTTGATCGAGATGCTCTTCGTCTCGGTGACGCCAGCTCGGCCACGCGCCTTCGCTCAGTGGCTGGGGCGGTAGCCCGTCCGATCGTCGGGGGTGATCGCGCGGAGGACGCGGGCGGGGACGCCTGCGGCGATCGTGAGCGGAGGGACGTCGCGGGTGACGACGCTGCCCGAGCCGATCACGGCCCCGGCGCCGATGGTGACGCCCTGGTTGATCGTGACGCCACCGCCGATCCAGACACCGTCACCGACGACGACCGGCTTCGCGGTGCAGGCGCCGGCCGCCCGCTCGGCCGGGTCGAGCGCGTGGTTCGAGGTGTAGATCGAGACCCGCGGCCCGAAGAGGACGTCGTCGCCGATCGTGATGGGGGCGCCGTCGAGGAGGATGCAGTCGAAGTTCGCGTAGAAGCGGTCGCCGATCGTGATGTTGAACCCGAACTCGCAGCGGAACGTCGGCTCGAGATGCGTGTCCGCGCCCACCGAGGCGACGAGCTCGCGGAGCAGAGCCACCCGCTCGACCGGCGGGCGCCCGAAGCTCGCGTTGTAGGCGTTCGAGGCGAGCACCGCCCGCTCGCGCGCGGCGACGAGCTCGGGGGTCATGTCGTCGTACACGGCGCCGGTCAGGATGTGCGCGCGCTGGTCCTCGAGGGTCATCGTCGTCCGTTCGTCGGTGTCGGCGCCCCGACGGGCGCTCGCGCCCACGGTACGGGACCGCACGGCGTCAGCCCACGTGCACGCCAGGGCGGCGGTCGCGGCGCGACTCGGCGCGGCGGAGGACCTCGCGGGTGACGGGGGCGACCTCGCCGGTGCCGGTGATGAGGAAGCGGAACATGTTGGAGAGGGGGCCGCCCTCGGTCCACTCGAAGTAGACGTCCGGGATCACGCCGGTGAGGTCGCGGATCTCGAGCAGCACCGTGGCGATGGTGTTCGGGATGTTGCCGCTGGTCACCGTGAGCACGCGGAAGCCGTGGCAGACGCGGCCCTGCACGACCAGGTCCTCCTCGAAGTCGGAGGAGTCGGTGGTGTGCACCTCGAGGAAGAGCACCGGACCGCGCATCGGCAGGTTGCTGTCGCGCTGCTCCTCCGCCAGCTTGTCCCGGTACTCGGCCTCGGAGCCGTCGTCGGGCTCGTTCGCGAGGATGCGGATCACGCCGTAGTCGTCGGCGTCCGTGGTGAGGAAGTCGATCGCGGCGGCGTCGAACACCACGGAGGTGGCGCGCAGCTGGAACGAGCGGTGCACGCGCGAGACGAGCGAGACCGCGAGGATGCCGACGATGAAGACCGCCGCGATCCGCACGCCGTCGGGCCGCTCGACCACGTTGACCACCGTCGTGTAGACGAAGACCAGCGCGATGACCGCGAAGCCCACCGCCCGCTTGCGCTGCTTCTTGCGCTTCGCCGAGAGGAACACCGCGACGGACGCGGAGGTGATCAGCACCAGCACGCCGGTCGCGTAGGCCCCGCCCTGGGCGTCGACGTCGGCGCGGAAGAGGATCGTGATGACGAAGGCGACGACGGTGAAGACCAGCACGAGCGGACGCACGGCGCCGGCCCACTGCGGCGCCATGCCGTAGCGGGGCAGGTAGCGCGGGACGATGTTGAGCAGGCCGGCCAGGGCGGAGGCTCCCGCGAACCAGAGGATGCAGATCGTCGCGATGTCGTAGACCGTGCCGAAGCCCTCGCCGAGGTACTCGTGGGCGAGGTAGGCCAGCGCTCGGCCGTTCGCCTCGCCGCCGGGCTGGAACTGCGCCTGCGGGATGAGCAGCGTGGTCACGAAGCTCGAGGTGATGAGGAACGCCGACATCGTGACGGCGGCGGTGATGAGCAGCCGCTTCGCCCCGCGGATGCGGCCGACGGGGGCGTCCTCGGTGTCGTCCGCGTCGCCGCGGATCTGCGGCATGACCGCGACGCCGGTCTCGAAGCCGGAGAGCCCGAGCGCGAGCTTGGGGAACACGATGAGCGCGATGCCGACCATGATCAGCGGATTCCCGTGCTGGGTCGTGAGCGCCGACCACCAGTCGCCGATGACGACGGGGTTCTCGGCCACGTGCCCGATCGCCACGGCGATCACGATGGCGTTGAGCAGGAGGAACACGGCCACGAGCACGACCGCGATCGAGATGGCCTCGCGGAACCCGCGGAGGAACACGATCCCCAGCAGGGCGATCAGGCCCAGCGTGAGCGGCACCTCGGCCCCGTGGAACCAGGCCGGGGCGAACGGGTTCTCCACCGCGTGTGCCGTCGCGTCGGCCGCGGAGAGGGTGATCGTGATCATGAAGTCGGTGGCCGCGAACCCCAGCAGCACGAGGACGAAGAGCTTGCCGCCCCACCAGGGCAGCAGGCGCTCCAGCATCGCGATCGACCCCTCGCCGCGGAAGCTCTCGCGGGCCACGCGGCGGTAGACGGGGAGCGCGCCGAGCAGGGTCAGGACCACCAGGACGATCGTCGCGAGCGGCGAGACCAGGCCCGCGGCGAGCGCCGCGATCGCGGGCTGGTAGCCGAGGGTGGAGAAGTAGTCGACCCCGGTGAGGCACATGACGCGCCACCACGAGTGCGTCTTCCCGGTGGCCGCGTGGGGCCCGGGGTGGGCTCCGGAGTCGTCGCGGAGGCCCTCGAGGAGCCACGCCTTCACCCCGCCCGCGCGCGCGGAGGAGAGAGGGGAGGGTTCGAGGGCGTCGGGGTCGCCACGGACGACGGAAGAGGTCACTGGATGTTTCTACTCGCCGTGAGGAGCGCGCCCGCCCGGAATGAGCGGATCCTCACGCTTTCCTCACGGGTAATCGGCTGTGGAGGGACGTCGGCGCGCGATCCCGCGTCGTGAGGGCGTCGCGAGCGTCGTGTGAGCGGACCGTGCGGATGGGCCCGGTACGCGTCCGCGTTCCGTCAGGACCCCCGCTCACTCGCCGCCGCGGGCCGACGATGGCGCTCGTGCACCTGCTCCTCCGCCTCCTCGACTCCGGGCCCCGCTGGGGCCGCCACACCATCGGCACGAGCCGGTACGGCGTCGTCCGGAGCGAGCTCGTGGTCGTCGCGCCCGGCACCTCCGTCGAGGAACGGAGGCGCCTGCGCCTGCACGCGGCCGGTCCGCAGCTGGTCGTGGTCGCGATGGCCGCCGGCGCGGTCGGGACCCTCGCGCTCGACCGGCTGTCCCTCCTCCTGCTGGCCGCGCTCGCCCTGCCGACCGCGTCGCTCCTGCTCCGCTCGGCCCGCTCGACCCGCCGCCTCCGCCGGGCCTGCGCCCGCCGGCTCGTGATCGCGGACGTCGACTCCCCCGCCGTCGCCGAGCTGGCGGCGATCGCGGCCGTGCTGCGGCGGGCCGACCGGCTGCTCGACACCGGCGCCCTCACTCCGCTCGAGCACGAGGAGGTGTGGGCCTGCGCCCACGACCGGGTCGCGGGCCGCGTGGCTGACCGCCGCTCCCAGCCCCGGGCGGGAGGATCGGGGACGTCCGCCATCGATGGGAGCACCTCATGACCACACCGCGCCGCGCACTGATCCTCGTCGACGTGCAGCAGGAGTACTTCAGCGGTCCGCTCGAGATCCAGTACCCGCCGCACGCGCAGTCGCTGCCGAGGATCGCCGCCGCACTCGACTCCGCCGCCGCCGCGGGCCTCCCGATCGCCGTCGTCCAGCACAGCGCGGGCGAGGGCGCGTCGATCTTCGACCCCTCGGGCCCGTCCTTCGCGCTGCACCCGGAGATCGAGAAGCGCCGCTCGGACTCGTGGAAGAACGTCACGAAGCAGTTCGGCACGGTCTTCGCGGGCACCGACCTGCTCGACTGGCTGCGCGAGCACGACGTCGACACGATCACCCTCGTCGGCTACATGACCAACAACTGCATCCTCGCCTCGGCCGCCGAGGCGGAGACGCACGGGCTCCGCGCCGAGGTCCTCTCGGACGCGACGGGCGCGATCGCGATCACGAACGACGCGGGCTCGATCGACGCGCACTCCCTGCACACCACGCTGATGGCGCTGCTCAACTCGAACTTCGCCGCCGTCGCTCCGACCACCGTCTGGATCTCGGCGCTGAAGGGCGAGTACACGCTCCCCATGAGCACCCTGCCCGAGTCGGCGACGGCGGGCGCCGCACGCTGACCCCCGCGCCGCGCTGACGGGCACGACTCCGGCCTGATCGGCCGCCTCTACTCTCGGGGCATGGCCCTTCTGCACCGCGCGACGATCACCCCCGGGAAGCTCGAGATCGTGGAGACCTGGGCGCCGACGCAGCCCTGGTGCGAGGGCGGCGGATTCACGCAGCTCGGCGCCTACCGGTTCGACGACCCCGATGGCGAGGTGGGAGTGGAGACGCTCATCGTCCAGTCGAGCGGGCAGCCGCCGCTCCAGGTGCCGCTGACCTACCGCGGGTCGCCTCTCGTCGGCGGTGACGCGCATCTCCTGGCGACCGTCGAGCACACCGTCCTCGGCCGTCGCTGGGTCTACGACGGGGCCGGCGACCCGGTGGCGGTCGCCGCCTTCGCCGCGGCGATCCGCACCGGCGCCCGGGAGGTCGAGCAGTACTTCGAGGAGGACGGGAAGCGCGTCATGCGTCCGTCGACCGCCACGGTGCAGGGCAGCGGATCAGGCGCCGGAGCGTCCGGTCCGCCGTCGACGGTGCTCGTCCGCAGCGACGCACGGACCACCACGACCTCGGCCGACGGCCTGACTCTCGTTCTCGCACGGGTGCTCGCGCCGCCGTTCCTGGAGGGCGTGGACCGGCTGACCGGCACCTGGAGCGAGGCGCTCCCCGTCACCCTCGCCGTCCTGGCCTGAGGCGGCTCCGGCGGTCCGCCGCCATCCGTCGCCCGGGTCGTGGTCGACGGATGGCGGCGCCTCGGGAGGAACTGCTCACCGGCCCCTCGCGGCGCGGTGCCGCGGCGATCCGAAGGGGACTAGTCGTTCAGGTGCGCGATGGCGTAGTCGGCCTCGTCGCTCGTGAACTGCTCGCCGTACTCGCTGGTCAGCTGGTCGCGGATGGCCTCCGGCGCCATCGCCATCTGAGCCTGGTAGTCCTTCGCCTTCGCCAGCGCGTTGGCGTTCCAGTCGGCGGAGACGGTGTCCACCGCGTACTGCGCGGCCTCCGGCGAGAACTGCTCCCCGTACTCGGAGGTCAGCTGGCCGTACAGGCCCGCCTTGCTCATGTGGAGCATCTCGGAGTAGCTCTGCGCCTTGATGAGCGCCGAGGCGGACTCGGGCGAGACCTGCGCAGCCGCTGCCGTCTCGACAGGGGCGGGGGCGGGCGCGGCCGTCTCGACCGGGGCTGCTGTCTCGACGGGTGCGGGCTCCGCCGTCTCGACGACCGCCGCCTCCTCCGTGGCCGGCGCGACGGGAGCGGTGGTGGGCTGGGACGACTCGACGATCACGGCCGCCGGGCGGTCGCTCGAGGCCGAGTTCACGGCGGCTCCGAAGCCGATGGTCGTCAGCAGCGAGGCGAGGACGGCGAGACCGCCGAGGACGACCCCGGTGATCGACATCGCCTTCGACTGACCGCGGCGCAGGGCAAGGACGCCCAGGACGACGGCGGCGATGCCGACGAGTGCTCCGAAGACCGGCACGAGGCCGACGAGGAACGCGACGATGCCGACGACGAGTGCGGCGATGGCGAGGCCGGCCGGGCCGGTCGCGCGGGGGCGGGGAGGG
>NZ_PSWM01000040.1:0-20561 GCF_002932795.1 Rathayibacter sp. AY1B5 | reverse complement strand
TGCTCGGCGAGGCCGAACGCGAAGTCGAGCGAGGGGGAGTAGTCGTCCGGATCGTCGAGCCGACGGGTCTCGCGGTGGCCGGCCGTGCGGCGCGCGGGGCCGGCGGGACCGGGACGGAGCCGTGCTGCTCGTCGGAGCCGGGGCCGGGACGGGTGCTGTCGTCGCTCATGGCGCGAGTCTAGCCAGCACCCCGGCGGCGGCGGAGGGGTTCCGTCCGCTCACGCGGGCAGGTAGCCGTCGTCGCGCAGGTCGCCGACGAAGGCCGTCCAGGCGAGGTAGGCGACCACCGCCAGGACGATCGCGAGGTAGCCCAGCACGAAGCCGGCGACCGCGAGACCGCGGCCGCGCTGTCCGGAGCGTCCGGCCTGGGCGAAGCCGATGTGGCCGAGGACGATGGCGGCGGGCGCCAGGCCCAGCAGTCCGCACACCAGAGCCGCGACCGCGAGCGGATTCATCGGCGGGCGGCGGGGCGGGAGCCGGGGGTAGGGATCGGCGGCGGCCGTCGGCGGCGGGTAGGCCGCCGACGGCTCGCCGAGCGGAGGGGCGAACGGCGCGGGCGCCGGTCCGGTCTGCGGTCCGGGCGCGGTGTCGTCGGTCACGGTGTCCTCCTGGTGGTGCGGGCGCCCCCGAGCCTCGGAGGCGTGTCGATCAGTACCCGGTCGAGGGCATGGTCGCCGCGATCGAGAAGAGCGCGACGAACGAGATGATGGTGATGATGATCGCGACGAAGCCGATGATGACGGCGGCGAGGGCGAGGCCGCGGCCCTTCTCCCCCGTGCGCTTGATCTGCGACAGGGCGATGAAGCCCAGCACGATGCCCACGATGGAGACGAAGAACGAGGCGATGAAGCCGATGATCGCCAGGATGTTGTAGCGGTCGGACGCGGGCGTGTACGGAGTGGTCATGGAATCCCCCAGGGTCAGGAACGTGCGGATGCGGCCAAGAGTGGCAGTGCCACGTTCCGGCTGTCAAAAAGCTGGGCGCCGCTTGCGCGCCCCGGCCACCGCCCGGTAGAGACCTCAGCGGACCTGGATCTCGGTGACCGGCAGGGTCGAGTCGGCGCCGAAGCCGAGCCCCGACGGCGGATGCCCCGCCTCGATCAGCTGCGCCGCCAGCGCGGCGATCATCGCGCCGTTGTCGGTGCAGAGCGAGAGCGCCGGGATCCGCAGGGTCACTCCCGCCGCCGCGCACCGCTCCTCCGCCAGCGCGCGCACCCGGGCGTTGGCGACCACGCCGCCGCCGAGCAGGAGGCGCGGCACGCCCCGGTCGCGGCACGCGGCGAGCGCCTTGGTGAGCAGGACGTCGGCGACCGCCTCGCGGAAGCTCGCCGCGACGTCGGCCACGGGCACTTCCTCGCCCGCGTCCTGGCGCTTCTCGACCCAGCGCGCGACCGCGGTCTTCAGCCCCGAGAACGAGAAGTCGTAGCGGTGGCGCTCGAGGTCCTTCGGCAGGCTCAGCCCGCGGGGGAAGCGGATCGCCTTCGGATCCCCGTCCGCCGCCACCCGGTCGATCTGCGGTCCGCCCGGGTAGGGCAGGCCCAGGACGCGCGCCACCTTGTCGAAGGCCTCGCCGGCGGCGTCGTCGATCGTCTCGCCGAGCAGCTCGACGTCCGACACCAGATCCCGCACGTGCAGGAGCGAGGTGTGCCCGCCCGAGACCAGCAGCGCGATCGTCGGCACCTCGACGGGGCTGCCCTCGCTGCCGTCCGCGCGGAGGACGTCGGCTCCCACGTGGCCGACGAGGTGGTTCACGGCGTAGAGCGGCAGGCCGAGCGAGACCGCGAGCGCCTTCGCCGCTCCGACGCCGACCATGAGGGCGCCCGAGAGCCCCGGTCCGCTGGTGACCGCGATCGCGTCCAGGTCGCCGAGCGCGACACCGGCCTCGGCGAGCGCCGCGTGCAGGGCCGGCTCGAGTGCCTCCAGGTGCGCCCGGGCGGCCACCTCGGGCACGACGCCGCCGTAGCGGGCGTGCTCCTCCATCGAGGAGGCGATGGTGTTCGAGAGCAGCGTCGTGCCGCGGACGATGCCGATCCCCGTCTCGTCGCAGCTGGTCTCGATGCCGAGGACGAGGGGTCCGGTGCTCACGGGGTCTCCTGGGTCGGGGTCGGCGGCAGGCGCATCACGATCGCGTCCACCCCGTCGGGCTGGTAGTAGGCCGGGCGGACGCCGATCTCCTCGAAGCCCTCCGAGCGGTAGAGGGTCTGCGCGGCGGGGTTGTCGGCGCGGACCTCGAGGAAGACCTCGCGGGCGCCGCGCTCGCGGGCCGCCTCGAGGAGCGCGCGCAGCAGGCGGCGGCCGAGGCCGGTGCGGCGGACCCGGGCGACGACCGCGATCGTCTGCACGTCGCCCTCGTGCGCGCCGACGGGGCAGAGGAGCCCGGCGTAGCCGACCACCTCGCCGTCCTGCTCGGCCACCAGGTACCGGGTGTGGCGGCTCCGGATCTCCTCCGCCATCATCCCGCGCGACCAGGCGTCACCGGCGAACTCGGACTCCTCGATCGCCATGACGGCGTCGAGGTCGTCCGCCTGAGCGTCGCGGAGCACGGCCTCGCTCATGCGGTCACCCGCTTGGGGCCGGCCGACAGCGTGACGTCGGGCGAGCGCAGGTAGAGGGGCTCGTCCGCGGCGCCGGGGCGGCCGGCCGCGCGCAGGCGGGCTGCCACGACTCCGAGCTCGCCGGCGGAGACCGACTCGGCCTCCAGGCGCGGGAGCTCCGGATGCGGGAGGGCCGGCGGCTTGTCCAGCCCGGGCCCGGCGAGGCGGACGGGGAGTCCCTGGTCGTCGAGCCCGCCGTACGCGCTCCAGTACAGCTCGCGTCGGCGGGCGTCGGTGACGACGAGGAAGCCCGCCGCGCGCCCGTGCCGCAGCGCGGCGAGCGCGATCGCGTCGTGGGAGACCACGGGGAGGGTGGGCACGCCGCGGCCGAGCGCGAAGGCCCGCGCAGCGGCGATCCCGACCCGGAGGCCCGTGAAGGGGCCGGGGCCCATGCCCACGGCGACCGCCTCGATGCCCGCGGGCGCGACGCCGGCCGCCTCGAGCGCCTCCTGGATCAGCCGGCCGACCACCTCGGCGTGGCGCATGGTGTCGGTCTCGGTGCGCTCCGAGCGCACGGCGCCCGCGGAGTCGACGACAGCGACGGAGGTTCCGGAGGAGGTGTCGATCGCGAGGAGCACGCGTCCAGGGTACCCGCGGGCTCAGCTCCAGCCGGTGCCGCGGAAGCGGACGGTGCGCGGCTCGATCGGCTCCTCGCCCTCCTCGGCGTCGGAGCCGGCGGTCGGCCGCTCGATGACCACGTCGAGCCAGGACTCCGCGACGCCGTCCAGCATCCCGGCGCCCCACTCCACGACGACCACCGAGCGCGCCAGGTCGAGGTCGAGGTCGTCGAGCTCGACCGGCGAGCCCACGCGGTAGGCGTCGACGTGCACGAGCGGCGGCCCGTCGTGCAGCGGCGGATGCGTGCGGGCGATCACGAAGGTGGGGCTCGTCACGGGGCCTCGGACGTCGAGCCCCTCGCCGAGCCCGCGCGTGAAGGTGGTCTTGCCCGCCCCGAGCGGCCCCGTCAGCACCAGGAGGTCGCCCGCACGCAGCACTCGGCCGAGCTCGCGGCCCAGCTCCGCCATGGCCTCCGGGTCGGCGACCTCGACGACGCGGTCCGCGAACCAGGAGCGCTCAGGCACGGCCGTCCGCCGCGCTCAGCAGCCGCCGCTGGACGCGCGGCCCGAGCCGGGTGACCAGCTCGTAGTTGATGGTGCCGCACCACCGCGCCCACTCGTCGACCGACGGGACACCGGTCGTCGGGTCGCCCCAGAGCGTCACCGGGTCGCCCGTCGCGACGCTCTCATCCCCCACGTCGACGACGAACTGGTCCATCGCGACCCGCCCGGCGATCCGGTGGCGGCGGCCGCCGATCGAGACCTCCGCGACACCGGAGGCGCTGCGCGGGATGCCGTCCGCGTAGCCGAACGGCACGAGCGCGAGGGTCGTCCCGCCCTCGGCACGCCAGGTGTAGTCGTAGCTCACGCCGGTCCCGTGGGGCACGCGGCGGACGCCGGCGACGCGGCCCTGCAGCGTCATCGCCGGGACGAGACCGAGCTGCAGCGAGGTCTCGTCCTCGAACGGCGAGAGCCCGTAGAGGGCGATGCCGCTGCGCACCATGTCGAGGCGGGCCTCCGGGAGGCGCAGCGCCGCCGCCGTCGCCGCGAGGTGCAGGACCGGCGCCTGCACCCCGTGCGCGGCCAGCACGGCCTCGGCGCGGCGGAGGAGCGCGAGCTGGGCGAGGTCGTCCTCGCGCGAGGTGTTGGACAGGTGCGAGAAGAGCCCGGTGAGGTGGACGGTGCCGCGCGCGCCATGGCGGGCGAGCGCCTCCGCCAGGCGCGGCCACTCCTCCTCCGCGGCGCCGTTGCGGCTGAGGCCCGTGTCGACCTTGAGCTGCACGGCGGCGCGCACGCCGCGGTCCTCCGCCGACTGCGCGAGCGTGTCGAGCTGGTCGACGGAGGAGACGGCGACGTCGATCGAGTGCTCGAGCGCCGCGTCGAAGTCCTCGCCGGGGTCGTGCAGCCAGCAGAGGATCGGAGCGACGACGCCGGCCTCGCGCAGGGCCACGGCCTCCCGCAGCTCCGCGGTGCCGAGGGCGTCCGCGCCGCCGTCGAGCGCCGCCTGCGCCGCGGCCAGAGCGCCGTGACCGTAGCCGTTGGCCTTCACGACGGCCATGAGCCGGCGGGCGCCGGTGAGCTCGCGCAGGCGCGCGGCGTTCGCCGCCATCGCGTCGACGTCGATCACCGCCTCGCGGTACGACGCGGGAGCGCTCACGATTCGGCCACCACGAACGCGCAGGCCACGCCGGCGTCGTGCGTCATCGAGAGGTGCACGCGCGTGATCCCCCGCGCCTCCGCGGCCGCCCGAGCCGGGCCGTGCAGCGCGAAGGACGGATTCCCGTGCTCGTCCCGCTCGACGACCATGTCGTGCCAGCGGGCGCCCACGGAATCGCCGAGCGCCTTGATCAGCGCCTCCTTGGCGGCGAAGCGGCCCGCCAGCGAGGCGACGGGCAGCGAGCGTTCGCTCTCGGCGAACAGCCGGTCGCGGAGCCGGGGAGTGCGCGTCAGCGAGCGCTCGAAGCGCGCGAGGTCCACCACGTCCACCCCGATCCCCACGATCACGGCTCGATCACTCGACCGTGACCGACTTGGCGAGATTGCGCGGCTGGTCGACGTCGAGGCCCTTGGCGGCGGCGAGCTCCATCGCGAACATCTGCAGCGGGGTGACGGCGAGCAGCGGCTCGAACAGCGGGTCGGCGAGCGGGATCGGCACGACCTCGTCGGCGATCTGGATCGCGGCCGTGTCGCCCTGCTCCGCGATCGCGATGACGCGGGCGCCGCGGGCCTTGATCTCCTGGATGTTCGAGATCACCTTGCGCTGCAGCTCGTACGACTCGCTCGGGCTCGGCACGATCACGAAGACGACCTGGCCCGGCTCGATCAGCGCGATCGGGCCGTGCTTGAGCTCGCCCGCCGCGAAGCCCTCGGCGTGGATGTAGGCGAGCTCCTTGAGCTTCAGCGCGCCCTCGAGCGCCACCGGGTAGCCGACGTGGCGGCCGAGGAACAGCACCGCACGGGTGTCGGCCATCCAACCGGCCAGCTGGGCGATGTCGTCGGAGGCGTCGAGCACGCGGGAGAGCTTCTCCGGGATCGCGGCGAGCTGGGCCGCCTGAGAGGCGACGAGCTCGGTGGAGGCGGCTCCGCGCACCGCGGCCAGGTGCAGCCCGAAGAGGTAGAGCGCCGCGATCTGGGCGACGAACGCCTTGGTCGAGGCGACCGCCACCTCCGGCCCCGCGTGCGTGTAGAGCACGGCGTCCGACTCGCGCGGGATCGTCGCGCCCTGCGTGTTGCAGACGGAGAGCGTCTTCGCGCCGTGCTCCCGGGCGTACTTGACCGCCATCAGCGTGTCCATGGTCTCGCCGGACTGGCTGATCGAGACGACGAGGGTGCGCGGGGTGAGCACCGGGTCGCGGTAGCGGAACTCGTGGCTGAGCTCGACCTCGACGGGGACGCGCGCCCACTTCTCGATCGCGTACTTGGCGACCATGCCGGAGTAGGCGGCCGTGCCGCAGGCGATGATCGTGATGCGGTCGATCTCCGTCAGCACCGGGCCGAGCGCGTCGAGCTCGGGCAGCGTGATCGCGCCCTCGTGGATGCGACCGCGGAGCGTGTTGGCGACGGCCTCGGGGCCCTCGGTGATCTCCTTCGCCATGAAGCTCGACCAGCCGCCCTTCTCGGACGCCGACGCGTCCCACGCGATCTCGAACGGCTCGGTCTCGACGGGGTTCCCGAAGAAGTCGGTCACCGTGACGAGCTCGGGGGTGATCGTGACGATCTGGTCCTGCCCGATGGCGACCGCGCGGCGGGTGAACTCGACGAACGCCGCGACGTCCGAGCCGAGGAAGTTCTCCCCGTCGCCCAGGCCGATCACGAGCGGCGAGTTGCGGCGCGCGCCGACGACCACGCCGGGCTGGTCCTGGTGCAGGGCGAGCAGGGTGAACGCGCCCTCGAGGTGCGCGACGACGGCCTGGAAGGCGAGCACGAGGTCGCCGGTGCGGCGGTACTCGCGGGCGATCAGGTGCGCGGCGACCTCGGTGTCCGTCTCGCTCTCGAAGACGGCGCCCTCGGCGAGCAGCTGCTCCTTGAGCGGCTGGAAGTTCTCGATGATGCCGTTGTGGATGACGGCGAGCCGGCCGTCGTCCGCCAGGTGGGGGTGGGCGTTGCGGTCGGTCGGGCCGCCGTGCGTCGCCCAGCGGGTGTGGCCGATGCCCGTGGTGCCCTCGGCCAGCGGGTGCGCCTCGAGGTCGTCGACCAGGACGCTGAGCTTGCCCGAGCGCTTGCGGCTGTCGAGCTGCCCGTCGGCGTCGATCACGGCCACGCCGGCCGAGTCGTAGCCGCGGTACTCCAGACGCTTCAGGCCCCCGAGCAGCACGGCCAGGCTGTCGCGCTCACCGACGTATCCAACGATTCCACACATGCGCTCGATTCTAAGCGGCGCGGAGACGCCTCCCGCGGCGTCCGGCGTCCGGCGGGGCGGACGCTAGGATCGGTCCCCATGCCGTCGTCTCCTCGCGATCCCGCGCGCGACGCGCACCCCTCCCCCTTCGTCGAGATCGTCCGCTCCGACTGGGCCGAGCTCGCCCGCACGACGGAGCTGCCGCTGTCGGAGACCGAGGTCGTGCAGCTGCGGGGCCTGGGCGACCGGCTGAGCCTCACCGAGGTCGCGGAGGTCTACCTGCCGCTCTCGCGCCTGCTGAGCCTGTACGCCGGTGGCGCGCGGCACCTGCACCGCGCGACGAGCACGTTCCTCGGGGAGCGCGCGCAGCCGACTCCGTTCGTGATCGGCGTCGCAGGGTCGGTCGCGGTGGGCAAGTCGACGATTGCGCGCCTGCTGCGCGAGCTGCTCGCCCGCTGGGAGGACACTCCCCGCGTCGAGCTGGTGACCACCGACGGCTTCCTGCTGCCCAACCGCGAGCTGGAGCGCCGCGGTCTGATGAGCCGCAAGGGCTTCCCGGAGTCGTACGACCGGCGGGCGCTGCTCCGCTTCGTCTCGGAGGTGAAGGGCGGGGCCGCGGAGGTGCGCGCGCCGTTCTACTCGCATCTCTCCTACGACATCGTCCCCGACGCCGAGATCGTCGTGCGGCGGCCGGACGTGCTGATCGTCGAGGGCCTGAACGTGCTGCAGCCGCCGGCGCCCGGACACGGCCTGGCGGTGAGCGACCTGTTCGACTTCACCGTGTACGTCGACGCCCGGACCAGTGACATCGCGCGCTGGTACGAGGAGCGCTTCCTCACCCTGCAGCAGGGTGCCTTCGCTAATCCGAACTCCTACTTCCACCGCTACGCGGCGCTCAGCCCGGACGAGGCCCGCGAGCGCGCGCGGAGCATCTGGGCAGCGATCAACGAGCCGAATCTGCTGCAGAACGTGCGCCCCACCCGCTCCCGCGCGAGCCTCGTCCTGCGCAAGCAGGCGGACCACACCGTCTCCTCGGTCCTCCTCCGCAAGATCTGACCGCGCCCGCGCTCGCCGCGGCTCCGCGCAGGGAGCGGCACCCCCCACGACCCGTCGTGGGAATCGCGTGCCCAGCGATTCCCATGCGGCGAACGCGACCCGCTCCACCCGCGCAACCACCCCGCGAGGCCGACCGCGAAGAGCCGCGCAGGGAGCGGCTCCTCAATGAACACAGCCGTCGAGGGAATCGCGTGCCCAGCGATTCCCATGCGGCGAACGCGACCCGCTCCACCCGCGCAACCACCTCCCGAAGCCGACCGCGAGGAGCCGCGCAGGGAGCGGCTCCACCCACGAGCCGTCGAGGGAATCGCGTGCCAAGCGATTCCCCCGCGGCGACCGCGACCCGCTCCACCCGCGCAACCACCCCAGGAGGCCGACCGCGAGGAGCCGCGCAGGGAGCGGCTCCTCAATGAACACAGCCGTCGAGGGAATCGCGTGCCAAGCGATTCCCCCGCGGCGACCGCGACCCGCTCCACCCGCGCAACCACCCCAGGAGGCCGACCGCGAGGGGCCGCGCAGGGAGCGGCCCCTCAATGAACACAGCCGTCGTGGGAATCGCGTGCCAAGCGATTCACCCGCGGCGACCGCGACCCGCTCCACCCATCGCAACCACCTCCCGAGGCCGACCGCGAGGAGCCGCGCAGGGAGCGGCTCCTTAAGAGCGCAGCCTCTCGAGCACGACCGCGGCGAGCGTTTCGGCGAGGCGGTCGGCCGTCTCCTGGGTCTTCGCCTCGACCATGACCCGCACCATCGGCTCGGTGCCGGAGGGGCGCAGGAGCACGCGGCCGTCGCTGCCGAGCTCGGCGGTGGCGTCGGCGACGGCGGAGGCGATGACCTCGTCGTCGCGGACGCCTTCGCGGTCGACGCCGCGCACGTTGACGAGGGTCTGCGGGAAGACGGACATGACGGCGGCCAGGTCGGCGATCGTGCGGCCGCTCCGGGCCATCTCGGCCGCGAGCTGGAGCCCGGTGAGGACGCCGTCGCCGGTGGTGGCGTAGCGGCTCATGATGACGTGGCCGGACTGCTCCCCGCCGAGCGAGTAGCCGCCGTCGTTCATCGCCTCGAGGACGTAGCGGTCGCCGACCGCGGTCTCGATGACGCGGATGCCGGCGTCGCGCATGGCGAGCTTGAGGCCGAGGTTGCTCATGACGGTGGCGACGAGGACGTCGTCGCGGAGGGCGCCGCGGCGGGCCATGGCGGTCGCGAGGATCGCCATGATCTGGTCGCCGTCGACGATGCGGCCCTCGGCGTCCACCGCGAGGCAGCGGTCGGCGTCGCCGTCGTGGGCGATGCCGATGTCGGCGCCGGCTGCGCGGACGGCGTCGGCGACGTTGTCGAGGTGGGTCGAGCCCACTCCGTCGTTGATGTTGAGGCCGTCGGGGTCGTTGCCGATGACGGTGACGGTCGCTCCGGCGTCGGTGAACACCTGGGGCGAGATGCCGGCGGCGGCGCCGTGCGCGCAGTCGATGACCACGTGCAGGCCGTCGAGCCGGGTGCCCTCGAGGGATCCGAGCAGGTGGAGGACGTAGCGGTCCTCCGCGTCGGAGAACCGGGTGATGCGGCCGACGTCGGCTCCGGTCGGCGTGAGCGGGGGGACTCCGAGGGCCGCTTCGATGCGGTTCTCGAGCTCGTCCGGGAGCTTGCGTCCGCCAGCGGCGAAGAACTTGATGCCGTTGTCGGCGGCGGGGTTGTGCGAGGCCGAGATCATCACGCCGAAGTCGGCGTTCTCGTCGGCGATGAGGTAGGCGGTGGCGGGCGTCGGGATGACGCCGGCGTCGAGCACGTCGACTCCCGCGCTCGCGAGACCCGCCGCGACCGCGGCTCCGATGAACTGACCGGAGATGCGGGGGTCGCGGGCGAGCACGGCGACGGGCCGACGGCCCTCGGCCCGGGCGGCCGCTCCGAGTACACGGGCGGCCGCCTGGGCGAGGCCGAGAGCCAGGTCGGCCGTGACCTCGCGATTCGCGAGGCCACGGACGCCGTCTGTTCCGAACAGGCGCGGCATGGTGCGCAGTCCCTTCTCGAGCTGCTGGTCGTGCGGCCGTCAGGCCGCGTCGACTAGCGCTTCGAGAACTGGGACGCCTTGCGGGCCTTCTTGAGACCGGCCTTCTTGCGCTCGATGACGCGGGCGTCGCGGGTCAGGAAGCCCGCCTTCTTCAGGATCGCGCGGTTGTTCTCGCGGTCGATCTCGTTGAGCGCACGGGCGATGGCGAGGCGCAGCGCGCCGGCCTGACCGGAGGGGCCGCCGCCGGTGATCTTGGCGACCACGTCGTAGGAGCCGATCAGGTCGAGCACCTTGAAGGGGTCGGTGATCAGCTGCTGGTGCAGCTTGTTGGGGAAGTACTCCGCGAACTCGCGGGCGTTGACGGTCATGCCGCCGTTGCCGGGGACGAGGCGCACGCGGGCGATGGCCTGCTTGCGTCGGCCCACGGCTGCGCCGGAGACGTTGAGGACGGCGCGGGGCGTCGTGGACGCCTCGGTGGCCGGGCTTTCGGTGGAGTAGCTCTCGGGAGCCACGTCGATCTGGTCTGCGATCTTCGCCACGGTGTAGGTGATCCTTTGTCTTCGAAGTCTGGGGTGTCGGGGAGGGCCGGAGCCTACTGGGCGACCTGGGTGAAGGCGTACGCCTGCGGCTGCTGGGCCGCGTGGGGGTGCTCGGATCCCGTGTAGACCTTCAGCTTGCGCAGCTGGGCGCGGCCGAGGGAGTTCTTGGGGAGCATGCCGCGGATGGCCTTCTCGACGGCGCGGACCGGGTTCTTCTCGAGGAGCTCGGCGTACGTGGTGGCCGAGAGGCCGCCCGGGTAGCCGGAGTGGCGGTAGGCCTTCTTCTGGAGGAGCTTCTGGCCGGTGAGGGCGACCTTCTCCGCGTTGACGATGATGACGAAGTCGCCCATGTCCATGTGCGGCGCGAAGGTGGCCTTGTGCTTGCCGCGCAGGAGCGCCGCGGCGTGGGTGGCGAGACGGCCGAGCACGACGTCGGACGCGTCGATGACGATCCAGTCGTGCTGGACGTCAGCCGGCTTCGGAGAAAAAGTGCGAGTCACGTGAGTGCTGCTTTCTGGTCGGAGTGAGGTGTTCGTGGATCCCGCTCCGTGGCCGTTCGACCCGCGAGGGGCCGAACCGATCCGGTGGAGGGCTCAACTTCGGGCGCTCGGCACACGGCCGAAAACACCAAGGGTCGACATTACAGCAAAGCCCCCGTGCGGCCAAGCACGGATCCTGGCGGCAGGGGCTGCGGCTGCGGCGGCAGCAGGTGCGGCCCGAGCCGCCACGGGGCACGGGGCGCGGTCGAGCACCCCCGGCTCACTCCGAGTCCTCGAGGTCCGGCCCCTCGGTCCGCACGGTGCGCTTCGCCCGGGTGAGCAGGGCGCGCTCGGCGAGCGCGTCGTCCTCGGGGTAGTCGACCTCGCGGAGGATGAGGCCGCGGGCCGGCATCACCGCGAACGCGTTGGTCCGCCGGGCGGCGTCCCGGAGCAGCGGGACCGCCCCCGCCTCGAGCTTCCCGGCGCCGACCGCGACGCACGCTCCCACGAGGGCCCGCACCATGCTGTGGCAGAAGGCGTCCGCGCGCAGGTGGGCGTGCAGGACTCCGTCGGCGTCGCGCTCCCAGGTGAAGTCGAGCAGGCTCCGGATGGTGGTGGCCCCCACCCGGGCGCGGCAGAACGACGCGTAGTCGTGCAGGCCCAGGAGGGAGCGGGCCGCGGCCGACATCGCGTCGAGGTCGAGGGAGTCGGTGATCCAGGTGGTGTAGGTGCGCTCGAGCGGGTGGCGCATCGAGGAGGCGTCGGCCAGCCGGTACTCGTACCGCCGCCAGCGCGCCGAGAACCGCGCGTCGAACCCCTCCGGCGCCTCCGTCACCCGGTGCACCGAGACGTCGGTGTACTGCCCGAGGATCCCGCGGAGCCGCCGCTCGAGGATCGACGCGGGCGGGAACGGCTCCTCCCCCGGTCGGCGCCGACCGCTGCTGATGCGGCCCCACTGCTCGGGGGTGAGGTCGACGTGGGCGACCTGCGCGCTGGCGTGGACGCCGACGTCGGTGCGCCCGGCGACCGTCACTGTCGGGTGCTGCTCGGAGCGCAGCACCAGGGCGAGGGACTCCTCGAGCACCCCCTGCACGGTGCGCAGGCCCGGCTGCTTCGCCCAGCCGGAGAAGTGCGAGCCGTCGTAGGCCAGGTCGAGGCGGACGCGGTGGAGCATCAGACGAGTCTAGAGCGGGCCGCGGTCACGGCTCAGGCGACCGCGAGCGGGACGTCGACACTCGCCAGGGCCGAGACCGCCCAGCCGACCAGCGTCGACTGCTCGCCGACCGAGGAGACGATCCGCGCCTCCCAGCCGCCCGCGAGGACGGCCAGCTCGGAGGGGGCGGAGGCGATGCCCTGCACCCAGTAGGCGGCCGTGCCCAGCGAGACCGGCACCGCACCGAGCGCCTCGCCCGCACCGGTGAAGGTCTCGACGAGGGGCCCGCGGTGCAGCGTCAGCACGACGGCCGGGTCGCCGCCGTCGACGGCGTAGGAGCACGTGTCGCCCGCGGCGGTGAGCGCCACGGCGCCCGGCGTCAGGCCGGCCTCCTGCTCGACCAGGGAGGCGGGGAGCGCGCTCGCGCAGTCCACGCCCTCTCCCGCCGGATCGCTCGACGGCACGGACGGCACGGACGGTGCGGCCGACGGCACGGACGACGGCACCGGGGTGGCGCTCGCGACGCCCGCCGACTCCGGCACGTCGATCACGTCGCCGGAGGCGCAGCCGCTCACTCCGACCGCGAGGGACAGGGCGAGGAGCGCCGCAGCGGCCGAGGATCGCAGTCGCACAGGAGTCCTCCGAGGATCGTCGGGGCGGACCCCGGGAGCGCCGGTCGTGACGCGGCCGCACCCGACGAGCGCAACCGTGCCATCGTAAGCGACGCTTCGCGCCACTCCACCTCGGGGAACGACGAGAGCCCCCCGCCCCGGAGGGGGCGGAGGGCTCTCGGCAGAGGGGGCGTGACTACTTGGTCGCGCCGGTCTCCTCGACCGGAGCGTCCTGCGCGGCGTCCTCGACGGGAGCGTCCTGCACGGGCGCCTCCTCGACGGGGGTCTCCTCGGCAGTGGTCTCCTCGGCGGGGGCCTCGTCCACCGGAGCGGACACGGGCGCCGTGGTGGTGCGCGACTTCTTCGCCTTGGGCGTGACGGGCTCGAGGACGAGCTCGATCACGGCCATGGGCGCGTTGTCTCCCTTGCGGGGGCCGATCTTGGTGATGCGGGTGTAGCCGCCCTCGCGCTCGGCGACGAGCGGGGCGATCTCGGTGAAGAGCTCGTGGACGACCGACTTGTCGCCGATCGTCGCGAGGACGCGACGGCGGGCGTGCAGGTCGCCGCGCTTGGCGAAGGTCACCAGGCGCTCGGCGAGCGGACGAAGGCGCTTGGCCTTGGTCTCGGTCGTCTTGATGCTCTTGTGCGTGAACAGGGCCGCGGCCAGGTTCGCCAGCAGCAGGCGCTCGTGTGCGGGGCCGCCTCCGAGGCGGGGGCCCTTGGTGGGCTTGGGCATGGGTTTACTCCAGTACTAAAGGGGTGTCAGCAGGTCGGACGCGAGGAGCCGGGGCTCCGGAGCGGAGGACCTAGATGCTCTCGTCGTCGTAGCTGTAGAAGTGGGCGCCGTCGAACCCGGGGACCGAGTCCTTGAGCGACAGGCCGAGCTCCGTCAGCTTCTCCTTGACCTCATCCACCGACTTCTGACCGAAGTTGCGGATGTTCATGAGCTGCGTCTCCGAGAGGGCGACGAGCTCATTGACGTTGTTGATGCCCTCGCGCTTGAGGCAGTTGTAGCTGCGCACCGAGAGGTCGAGGTCCTCGATGGGCATGGACAGCTCGGTCGAGAGGACCGCGTCGACCGGCGCGGGGCCGATCTCGATGCCCTCGGCCGCGTTGTTCAGCTCGCGGGCGAGACCGAACAGCTCGGTCAGCGTGCGTCCGGCGGAGGCGATGGCGTCGCGCGGCGAGATCGCCGCCTTCGTCTCCACGTCCACGACCAGGCGGTCGAAGTCGGTGCGCTCGCCGGCACGGGTGGCCTCGACGCGGTAGGTGACCTTCAGCACGGGCGAGTAGATCGAGTCGACCGGGATCTGGCCGGCCTCGGAGAACTCGCTGCGGTTCTGGGTCGCCGAGACGTAGCCGCGGCCTCGCTCGATGGTGAGCTCGAGCTCGAACTTCGCCTTGTCGTTCAGCGTGGCGATGACGAGGTCCGGGTTGTGGATCTCGACACCGGCCGGAGCCGAGATGTCCGCGGCGGTGACCTGGCCGGCTCCCTGCTTGCGCAGGTAGGCGGTGATCGGCTCGTCGTGCTCGGAGGAGACGACGAGTCCCTTGATGTTCAGGATGATCTCGGTGACGTCCTCGCGGACGCCCGGGACGGTCGTGAACTCGTGCAGGACTCCGTCGATCCGGATGCTGGTGACAGCGGCGCCGGGGATGGAGGACAGCAGGGTGCGACGCAGCGAGTTGCCGAGCGTGTAGCCGAAGCCGGGCTCGAGAGGCTCGATGACGAAGCGGGAACGGAACTCCGAGATGTTCTCCTCGGTGAGCGTCGGACGCTGTGCGATAAGCACTGATGATTCCTTTCGATCACGTGTCCGCTATATGACACGTGCGTTTGCGAGGTGTGGAGTTGTGAAAGAAATGCGCGATCCGCCGGTCGGCCGCACGTGCCGCCCGGAGGCGGTTCGTGCGGCCGACCGACGGCTGCGAGTGCTGCTTAGACGCGACGACGCTTGGGCGGGCGGCAGCCGTTGTGCGCCTGCGGGGTGACGTCGTTGATCGAGCCGACCTCGAGGCCGGCGGCCTGGAGCGAGCGGATCGCGGTCTCACGACCCGAGCCGGGGCCCTTCACGAAGACGTCCACCTTCTTCATGCCGTGCTCCTGAGCCTGGCGCGCGGCCGACTCGGCGGCGAGCTGAGCGGCGAACGGCGTCGACTTGCGCGAGCCCTTGAAGCCGACTCCACCGGACGAGGCCCAGCTGATGACGGCCCCGGAGGGGTCGGTGATCGAGACGATGGTGTTGTTGAACGTCGACTTGATGTGGGCCTGGCCCACAGCGATGTTCTTCTTCTCCTTGCGGCGCGGCTTGCGCGCGGCCGACTTGGGGGTAGCCAATTCTGTATCTCCTCTAGGTCCGTGTCGCCCGCGTTACTTGCGGCCGGCCTTCTTCTTGCCGGCGACGGTGCGCTTGGGTCCCTTGCGGGTGCGCGCGTTCGTCTTGGTGCGCTGTCCACGGACCGGGAGGCCGCGACGGTGGCGGATGCCCTCGTACGAGCCGATCTCGACCTTGCGGCGGATGTCGGCGGCGACCTCGCGGCGGAGGTCTCCCTCCACCTTGTAGTTGCCCTCGATGTAGTCGCGGAGCGAGACGAGCTGGTCGTCGCTGAGGTCCTTGACGCGGATGTTGCCGTCGATCCCGGTGTCGCTCAGGGTCTTGAGCGCGCGAGTGCGGCCGACACCGTAGATGTAGGTCAGTGCGACCTCCACGCGCTTCTCGCGCGGGATGTCTACTCCTGCCAGACGTGCCATTGTGGCTTCTCCTGTGAGTGAGTGGAGGTGTGAAGCAGCACCGGTGCCTCGGCCTCCGACCGAAGGTGTCCTCGCCGTCCACCCCGGGGTCGCCGGGGTGCTGCGCGATTTCTGGTGCTGCGGGTGTGTTCAGTTGTGCAGTGGGGGCGGCACGCCGCCCCTGCGCCCCCTCGCGGAAGCAGCGGGACTAGCCCTGGCGCTGCTTGTGGCGGGGGTTGCTGCTGCAGATGACCATCACGTTGCCGTGGCGGCGGATGATCTTGCAGTGGTCGCAGATGCGCTTGACGCTGGGGTTGACCTTCATTGTTCTTGTCCTTGTTTTCGCTGGCGTCGTGCTCCCGGCGGATGCCGGGGCCGTTCCTTACAGGACACGCACGTCGCGAACGTCAGCGGAGCGAACGTCTACTTGTAGCGGTAAACGATCCGGCCGCGGGTCAGGTCGTAGGGGCTCAGCTCCACGATCACCCGGTCCTCGGGGAGGATCCGGATGTAGTGCTGACGCATCTTGCCCGAGATATGGGCGAGAACTTTGTGTCCGTTGGTCAGCTCCACGCGGAACATCGCGTTGGGGAGCGCCTCGACAACCGCACCTTCGATTTCGATGACACCGTCTTTTTTGGCCATAGCCTCACTGTCGTTCGGAAGTAGTGTGTGTACTGGTCGTGCGAATGTTTCCGCGACGAGCCACCACCGGGCGAGAGCCCGGATCGGGGTTCGCGGGCATGCCGGAGCACGCGCAAAACACCAAGGGTCGATACTACGCGAATCCCGGCCGCTCCGCCACCTCGGGCGTGTCGCTCCCCGCCTCCGCCTCCGCGCCCGACGCGCGCCCCCTGCCGGGCCCCGCGTCCGTCGCCGCCTAGGCTGGCTCCGTCGAGCCGGAGGGAGAGCACATGGCGCGCACGACGAGGTCCGCGACCGCGAGGCGGAGCTGGTACTCGCACCCGGTGGTGACGGTCCTGGCGGCGATCGCGGTCATCGCCCTGGTGCAGACCTTCTTCGTGAAGGTGTACACGGTGCCGACCGGCTCGATGGAGAACACCCTCCAGGGCGGCGGGTTCTTCGGCGACCGCATCCTGGTCGACCGCACCCTCGCGCTCCAGGGCGGGCCGGAGGAGGGGCAGATCGTCGTCTTCTCGCGCGACGCCGACTGGGGTGCGAGCGACGAGGCAGGCAGCCCCCTCTCCGAGATCGTGAAGACCTTCGGGGACGTCACCAGCATCGGCCCCTCGCACGAGGAGTTCCTCGTCAAGCGGCTGATCGCCGAGGGAGGCCACACCGTCTCCTGCTGCGACGCCGAGGGGCATGTGCTGGTCGACGGGAAGCCGCTCGACGAGTCCTACGTCTTCGAGGACTTCCCCTTCACCCCCGGGTCCCTCGACTGCACGACGAGCCCCGCGTCCCTGCGCTGCTTCGACGAGTACACGGTCCCCGAGGGCTCCCTCTTCGTCCTGGGGGACCACCGGTCGAACTCCAACGACTCGCTCGGCGAGTGCCGCGGCGCCGGCGGGCCGATCGACGCGTGCGTGAAGACCGTGCCGATCGACAGGGTCACCGGACGCGTCTTCGCCGTGGCCTGGCCGCTCACCCGCTGGCGGCTGTTCTAGCGCTCCGCCCGAGCCGCCGCAGACGACGACGAGGTCCCCCGCGGGAAGCAGGGGACCTCGTCGTCGTTCACCGCCGTGCGGCCGTGGGCCTAGCCGCGGACGACCGCCACCACCCGGTCGAAGAGAGGGTGCTCGGGTGCGAGGCCGGTGACCTCCGCCACGAACTCCTCCGGGCGGAGCGCGGCCAGCTTCGCGTGGAGCTCCACGCTCTGCGGGTCCTCGGGCACGTCGAAGCGCAGCGCGGCGCCGATCGCGGCGAGCAGGCCCTCGGGCGTCCGCCCGCGCTCGGCGAGCTCGGCAGCCGGTCCGATGAAGCGCTCGTGCCGCGACAGCTTCCGCAGCGGCTGGCGCCCCACCCGGTCGACCGTGTCGGTCAGGTGGGGGTTGGCGAAGCGCTTCAGCGTCTTCTCGAGGTAGGCCTGCTGCTCCTCGTCGCTGAAGCCGTGCTTGGCCACGATGAGCGCCTTGGTGTCCTCGAGCGCGGCCTTCACCGCGTCGTGCACCTCAGGCATCGCGAGCGCGTCGGAGAGCTTGTGCGCTCCGGCCGCGAAACCGGTGTAGGCGGCCGTCGCGTGACCGGTGTTCACCGTGAAGAGCTTCCGCTCGATGAAGGGCTCGAGGTCGTCGACCCAGGTCGCGCCCGGGATCTCCGGCTCGGTGCCCTCGAACGGAGTGCGGTCGACGACCCACTCGAAGAAGCTCTCCACCGTCACGTCCAGGCCCTGGCCCGGGTCCTGGTTGGGGACGATGCGATCCACCGCGGTGTCGGCGAAGACGGCGCGGGTGCGCAGGCGCTCCCACTCGTCCGCGCCGAGGTTCGCGGCGACCTCGGTCTGCAGCAGGCGGGTCGCGTTGATCGCGTTCTCGCAGGCCATGACCGCCAGCCGCGGCGCCGACTCGTCGCGGGCGGCGAGGCCCTTCGCGATCACGGGGGCGACGAAGCGCAGGATGTTCGGGCCGACGGCCGTGGTGACGATGTCGGCGGCGGCGATCTCGCGGACGAGCGCCTCCTCGTCGACGGCCGAGTCGATCGCGCGGAAGCGGTCGACGACGTGCGTGGCCGCCTCCTCCCCCACCTCGTGCACCTCGTAGCTGTCGGCGGCGGCGAGGCGGCCGATCAGCTCGGAGTTGACGTCGGCGAAGACGAGCTCGTAGCCGGCGCCGTGCAGGATCAGGCCGACGAAGCCGCGGCCGATGTTGCCTGCGCCGAAGTGGACGGCGGTGGGCATCAGGAGTTGACCTCGCCCAGCAGGCTGTAGAGCGACTGCGCGTCCGGGGCGTCGAGGAGCTTCTGCACCTCGTCCTCCTCCGAGAAGATGATCGCGATCTTGGAGAGGATCTCGAGATGCTCGTTGTCGACGCCGGCGATTCCGACGACGAAGCGCACCTCGTTGCCGTCCCAGTCGATCGGCTGCGCGTAGCGCACGAACGAGAGGGCGGAGGAGCGGATCTCGTCCTTCGCGTCGTTCGTCCCGTGCGGGATGGCGAGCAGGTTGCCCATGTAGGTCGAGACGGTCGCCTCGCGGGCGAGCATGGCCTCGTAGTAGGCGGGGGTGACCGCGCCGACGCCGACCAGCATGTCGGCGGCCTCCTTGATGGCGGCCTCCTTCGTGGTGGCGGTGCCGGAGGCGTCGATCTGTCCGATGGTGAGCACGTCGCTCATGGGGTGCGTCCTTCCGTGGAGGTGCTGACAGCGAGGGAACCCGCAGGGGCGAGCGGAGCGTGTCCGCTCTGTCGCACCCTACGGGTTCCCTCCGAATGGTTGGCGTACTACTTGCCGTGCTGCTCCGCGACCAGCGAGACGACCTCGTCGTACTTCGGGCTGTTCATGAAGTTGTCCACGGAGACGTGGATGGCGCCCGGGGTGCGCTGGCGGGCGCGCTCCGTGAGCTCGGCCTGGGTGATGACCAGGTCCACGTCGTCCTCGAGAGCCGCGATCGCCTTGTTGGTGACCGTGACGTCCTCGAAGCCCGCCTTCTTCATCTTGTTCCGCAGCACCGAGGCGCCCATCGCGGACGAGCCCATGCCGGCGTCGCAGGCGAAGACGATGTTCCGGACCTGGGTGGCGGTGGCCGTGGCCCCTGCGGTCGAGGCGCCGGACGAGTCCTGCGGAGCGTTGGCGCCGCGGGCGTTGATGAGCGAGCCGACGGCGCTCTCCTTGCCCTTGTTCGCCTCGTTGGCGGCGACGGCGGCGGCGAGCTTGTCGTCGCCCTCCTGCTCCGCGGCCAGGTCGCGCTTGCGGCCGGACCGGATGATGACCGAGGCCACCAGGAACGACACAGCGGTCGCGAGGACCACCGAGAGGATGACGCCGAGGAAGCTGTCGTTCGCGGTCTGGAGGAGCACCGCGATGATCGAGCCGGGCGAGGCGGGGGCGCGGAGGCCGGAGTTGAACGCGACGTTCGTCGCGACACCGGTGGCACCGCCGAGGATGACGGCCGCGAGCAGCGCCGGCTTCATCAGCACGTACGGGAAGTAGATCTCGTGGATGCCGCCGATGAAGTGGATGATCGCCGCGCCGGGGGCCGAGGCGCGGGCCGCGCCGACACCGAAGAACGCGAAGGCCAGGAGCACGCCCATGCCGGGGCCGGGGTTGGCCTCGAGGAGGAAGAGGTAGGACTTGCCCGCCTCCTCCGCCTGCTGCACGCCCAGCGGGGTGAGGATGCCGTGGTTGATGGCGTTGTTGAGGAAGAGGATCTTCGCCGGCTCGATGAAGAGCGAGGTCAGCGGGAGCAGGCCCGCGTTGACCAGGAACTCCACGCCCGCACCGAGGGCGGTCGAGAGGCCGACCACGAGCGGCGCGACGCCCGCGAAGGCGAGGAGCGCGAGGAGGAGGCCGAGGATTCCGGCGGAGAAGTTGTTGACCAGCATCTCGAAGCCGGGCTTGATCTTGCCGTCCCAGATCGAGTCGACCTTCTTCATGAGCCACGCCGACAGCGGGCCCATGATCATGGCGCCGATGAACATCGGGATGCCGGCGCCGACGATGACGCCCATGGTCGCGATGGTGCCGACCACGCCTCCGCGGGCGCCGTAGACCATGCGGCCACCGGTGTTCGCGATGAGGAGCGGGAGGAGGTAGGTGATCATCGGGGCGACGAGGCCGGTGTTGACCACGTCGGGATCCGTGCTCCAGCCGCCGAACTGCTGGACCCAGGTGGCGTCGATGCCGAGGAGCGGGAGCCATCCGGTCTGGATGAAGAGGGCCGTGATGAAGCCCCAGGCGATGAAGGCCGCGATGTTCGGCATGACCATTCCCGAGAGGAAGGTGCCGAAGCGCTGGACGTGGACGCGCGCTCCACCGCGCGTCGACGTCGCTGACGTCGTTGTCATGTGGTGTGTTCTCCGATTTCTAGGGGCGGGCGGGCGG
>NZ_PSWM01000004.1:0-158293 GCF_002932795.1 Rathayibacter sp. AY1B5 | reverse complement strand
ATGCAGGGGCAGCGGGGGCGGGCGAATCGGGGCTCACGAAATCGATGTCTTCCGTCGGGGGCAGGGGACGAGCGGGCCTCCAGGGAGAGGCACCGCTCGGTTCCGTGAGCGCAGCATGTGCGAACATCACGAATTCATAAAGGATAACCACGGCCGGCGGGATCCGGCCAGAGCCCGCCGCGCACAGGCGTGATCGGGGCACGGCACGCGGCGAGCCCCGACGGGATCCTGCGCTGATCCACCTGCCGACGCACGGAATCCGTGTCGGCCCGACGCGGGAGAGCGGTTACACCTCGTCCGCGCGCAAACGGCGCAGCAGATCCTCCAGCTCGGCGAAGAGGGGCTCCGGCGCCGCGATCAGCAGCCCGGAGCCGAAGGGGGCGCCGTCGAGTCCTGCGACCCGCGCGCCCGCCTCCTCGGCGATGAGGGCGCCGGCGGCGAGGTCCCACGGGTTCAGGCCGCGCTCGTAGTACGCGTTCAGCTGCCCGGTGGCCACCGAGCACAGGTCGAGCGCCGCCGAGCCGATGCGGCGGATGTCGCGGACCGAGCCCAGAAGCTCCTGCACCACGGCGCCCTGGCGCATCCGGCGGCCGGCGTCGTAGCCGAAGCCGGTGCCGACCAGCGCGAGCGAGAGGGAGGAGGGAGCCGAGACCTGCAGGGCGACGCCGTCCCGCTCGGCTCCCCCGCCTCGGCTGGCCGTGGTGACCTCGCCCGTCGCTCCGTTCACGACCGCGCCGGCGAGCGCGGTCCAGGTCGCGGGATCCGGCTCCCCCTCCACCACCGCGATGCTGACCGCGTAGGACGGGATGCCGTAGAGGTAGTTGACGGTCCCGTCGATCGGATCGACGACCCAGGTCAGGCCGCTCGTGCCGCCCCCCGACCCCGACTCCTCGCCGAGGAAGCCGTCGTCCGGTCGCGCCTCGGCCAGGCGCCGGCGGATCAGCTGCTCGACCTCCCGGTCCGCTGCTGTCACCACGTCCTCCGGGGACGACTTCGACGCGGCGATCTCGACACCGTCCTGCCGCCGCTGGCGGGCGAGGTGCGCCGCCTCGACGGCGATCGAGCGGGCGATGGCGAGGAGGGGGGCGTTGTCGCTCATGGCCCCAGCCTAGGGATCGGGCCCATCATGGGGGGATGAGCACCCCGATCGCCCTCACCGGAGCCACCGGAGCCGTGGGCGGCCGCGTCGCGCGCGAGCTCGCCGACGCCGGTCACGCCCTCCGCCTGCTGGTCCGAGACCCGTCCCGCGCGCCCGAGCTCCCCGGGGCGGAGGTGGTGCGCTCCTCCTTCGCCGACGCGGGCGACTCGCTCGAGGGGGTGCGCCTCCTCCTGATGGTCTCCGCCTCCGAGAACGAGGAGCGCCGCGCCGAGCACCTCGCGTTCGTCGACGCGGCCGCCGCCGCGGGCGTCGAGCACGTCGTCTACACCTCCTTCGCCGGAGCCGCACTCGACGCGGTCTTCACCCTCGCCCGCGACCACGCGGCCACCGAGGACGCGATCCGCCGCTCCGGCATGGGCTGGACGTTCCTCCGCGACAACCTCTACCTCGACTTCCTGCCCGCGATGCTCGGCGAGGACGGCGCGATCCGCGGACCCGCGGGATCGGGCCGTGCCGCCGTCGTCGCGCGCGAGGACGTGGCCCGCTCGGCCGCCGCCGTCCTCCGGTCCCCCGCAGAGCACCGCGGAGCCGCCTACGAGCTGACCGGACCCGAAGCGCTCACCCTCGACGAGGTCGCGGCGACCCTGACGGCGGCAGGACGTCCCGCCTCGTTCGTCGACGAGACCCTCGAGGAGGCGTACGCCTCGCGCCGCCGCTGGAACGCGCCGGACTGGCAGCTGGACGCCTGGGTCAGCACCTACTCCGCGATCGCCGCCGGGCAGCTGGAGCACGTCTCGCGCGACGTCGAGCGGCTGACCGGACGGCCGCCGCTCTCCCTCGCGGGGTTCCTGGAGCAGGAGGCGCGGGGCTGAGGCGACGGCGCAGGCCGAGGTGACGGCGCGCGGGGTGCGGCGGCAGGAAGGACCGCCCCCCGAGGATCCGCCGGACCCGTGCTGCCCCGGACCGGTGCTGCCCCGGACCGGTGCTGCCCCGACATGCGGAACGCCCCGCGCATCTGATGATGCCGGGGCGTCTGCTGGGTGCTCCTGCTCGGTGGCGAGTGAGGGATTCGAACCCCCGAAGGCTACGCCGTCTGATTTACAGTCAGATCCCTTTGGCCGCTAGGGTAACTCGCCGTGGCGCACCCGACCGCGTGTTCACAACCGGAGGCGCTCAGCAAGGATACCCACGCGACCGGCGGATCGGAAATCGGTGCCGCGAGGGCTCAGTCCGCCTCCGCCGCGTAGCGGGACGCCGCCTCCGCGACCTTCCCCGCATAGCTCCCGGCCGGGTTGTAGGCCGCGATCGCCGCCCGCCAGCCCGACTCCGTCGAGAGGTCGCCGCCGGCGTCGCAGAGGTACCGGGCGGCGGTCACCGCCTGCTGGTCCACGTTCTGCGGATCCCATCCGCTCGACGCCCACGCCATCCAGGTCGCCGGGATGATCTGCAGCGGACCCATCGCCCGGTCGACCTCGGCGTCGCCGTCCAGAGCCCCGCCGTCGTTGTCGGGGACCCGGTCGAAGCGCGTGCCGTCCAGGCGGGGGCCGTAGATCGGCTCCGTCGGCCGCCCGTCCTCGCCCAGCTCGCCGCCGTCGATCGTGCCGTGCCTGCTCTCGACGTAGCCGATGCCGGCCAGGGTCGCCCAGTCGAGGCGGCAGTCGGGGTCGACCGACGCCGTGAGGAGGGCCGTGCCCGCGTAGGCGGTGAGCGCGCGCAGCGGGATGCCGCTCCCCTCGGACGCCGTGCCCAGCCACGCCTCGTCGGCGAGCAGCCGCACGGGCGTCGCCGCGGCCTGCTCGGGATCCTCCAGCACGACGGGGTCGGCCGCGACGGGAGCGGTCGCCGCGGGAGGAACGGTGGACAGGCCCTCCTCGACCGTCAGCGCGGGCGGCCGCTGACCGCAGCCGGCGAGGAGGAGGCCTGCGAGCGGGACGAGGACGAGAACGGGGAGGCGGCGCACTCCTCAGAGGTACCAGCCGCGCCTGGGGCCGGGCTCCGCCACGCCTGAAAGCTAAACTCGGAGCCATGGCAGATTCAACGTTCGACGTCGTCAGCAAGATCGACAAGATGGAGGCGGACAACGCCCTGAACCAGGCCCACAAGGAGGTCGAGCAGCGCTACGACTTCAAGAACGTCGGCGCCTCGATCGCCTGGAGCGGCGAGAAGATCCTGATCAAAGCCAACACCGAGGAGCGGGCGAACGCCATCCTCGACGTCTTCCAGTCGAAGCTGATCAAGCGCGGCATCAGCCTCAAGAGCCTCGACGCGGGCGAGCCCTTCGCCTCCGGCAAGGAGTACCGGATCGAGGCCACCCTCAAGGAGGGCATCGACCAGGAGCACGCGAAGAAGATCAACAAGCTCATCCGCGACGAGGCCCCGAAATCGGTCAAGTCGCAGATCCAGGGCGACGAGCTCCGCGTGTCCTCGAAGAGCCGCGACGACCTCCAGGCGACCATGGCGCTCCTGCGCGGGGCCGACCTCGAGCTCGACCTCCAGTTCGTCAACTTCCGCTGAGGGATGGCGCACTCGGGAGCACGCGCGTGACCGCCGGCATCGACGAGCCCGACCGGCGGGGCCGCTCCGGACTCGACCGGGAGGGCCTCGACCTCGTCGGGAACCCCGACGTGGTCGTGAAGGAGGTCACCCTCCTCTCGAGCGACTGGTACGTCCTCCGCACCACTCGCTTCGACTACCGGCACCGCGACGGCAGCTGGACCACCGAGCAGCGCGAGACGTACGACCGGGGGAACGGTGCGGCGGTCCTGCTCTACGACGCCGAGGCGCGCACCGTCGTCCTGATCCGGCAGTTCCGCTACCCCGCGTACGTGAACGGCGACATCGACGGGATGCTCCTCGAAGTCCCCGCCGGCCTCCTGGACGAGGACGGGCCCGAGGAGGGCGCCCGCCGCGAGGCGTCCGAGGAGACGGGACTCGAGGTCGGCCGGCTCGAGCACGTGTTCGACGCGTTCATGAGTCCCGGCTCGGTCACCGAGAAGCTGCACTTCTACGCCGGGCGCTACCGCGCGGGCACGCGCAGCGGAGCATTCGCCGGACTCGCCGACGAGGGCGAGGACATCGAGGTCCTCGAGCTCTCGTTCGACGAGGCGCTGACCCAGATCGGCGTGCAGATCGTCGACGCGAAGACGATCGTGCTCCTGCAGTGGGCGGCCCTGTCCGGCCCGTTCTCGCGCTGACCCTCGGGCGTCGCCGCTCCGGGTGCGTCAGCGCGCGTACTCGGCGAGGGCACGTCCGGTCAGCGTGTCCGCCGCCGCGAGCCCGACCGGAGTCCCCTCGAAGACGATCGTCCCTCCGTCGTGCCCGGCACCGGGCCCCACGTCGATGATCCAGTCGGCGTGGGCCATCAGGGCGCGGTGGTGCTCGATCACCACGACGGAGTTCCCGGAGTCGACCAGCCGGTCGAGCAGGCCGAGCAGCGTGTCGACGTCCGCGAGGTGCAGACCCGTCGTCGGCTCGTCGAGCAGGTAGACGGATCCGGCCGAGGCCATGTTGATCGCGAGCTTGAGGCGCTGGCGCTCGCCCCCGGACAGCGTGTTCAACGGCTGTCCGAGGGTGAGGTAGCCGAGACCGACGTCGACGAGTCGGGCGAGCACCGTGTGCGCCGGTCCGGTCGCGAAGAACTCCGCGGCATCGACGATCGGCATCGAGAGCACCTCGTGGATGTTCCTCCCGCGGAGGCGGTACTCGAGCACCTCCGCGGTGAACCGCTTGCCGTCGCACTCCTCGCAGACCGACGAGACGGTCGCGGCGGGGCCCAGCTCGGTGAAGATCATCCCGGCACCCTTGCAGACGGGGCAGGCGCCCGCCGAGTTGGCGCTGAAGAGCGCCGGTCGCACGCCGTTCGCCTTCGCGAAGGCCGCACGGATCGCATCGAGGACCCCGGTGTAGGTCGCCGGATTGCTGCGCCGCGAGCCGCGGATCGGCGACTGGTCGGCCACCACCACGCCGGGCCGACCCGCGAGCGAGCCGTGCAGGAGCGACGACTTGCCCGAGCCGGCGACTCCGGTGACGACGGTCAGCACGCCGAGCGGGACGTCCACGTCGACGCCGCGGAGATTGTGCGTGGAGGCTCCGCGGATCTCGACCGCCCCGGTCGGACGGCGCACGGCCTCCTTCAGCGGGACACGGTGACCGAGATGGCGGCCCGTCAGAGTGTCGGACGTGCGCAGCTGCGCCACCGTCCCCTCGAACCGCAGCTCGCCGCCGTGCGCGCCGGCCCTCGGACCGAGATCGACCACGTGATCGGCGATCTCGATGATCTCCGGCTTGTGCTCGACGACCAGGACGGTGTTGCCCTTGTCCCGCAGGCGGCGCAGAAGCTCGATCATCCGCGAGACGTCGTGCGGATGCAGCCCCGCCGTCGGCTCGTCGAAGACGTACGTGACATCCGTGAGGCTCGACCCCAGATGCCGCACCATCTTGACCCGCTGCGCCTCACCGCCCGAGAGGGTGCCCGACTCCCGATCGAGCGACAGATAGCCGAGGCCGACCTGGACGAGGGCGTCGAGCGTCCCGAGGAGGGTCTCGACGATCGGAGCGACGGACGGCGCCTGCAGTCCACGGAGCCACGCGGCGAGGTCGGTCGCCTGCAGCGCGGCGCACTCGGCGATGTTCCGCCCCTCGATGCGCGACTCCAATGCCGCCCGGGTGAGCCGCCCGCCTCCGCACTCGGGACAGGCGGCGAACGTGGCCACCCGCTCGGCGAAGGCGCGGATGTGCGGCTGCGCCGCCTCCTTCGCCAGGTAGAGGCGGGTGACCTTCACGAGGAGGCCCTCGTAGGTCATCGTCATCCCGGCGATGGCCATCTTGGTGGCGGGACGGTGGAGGAACGCGTCCATCTGCTCGGGCGTGAAGTCCGCGATCGGGACATCGGCCGGATACAGGCCCGACTCGGCGAGGCCCTTCCAGTACCAGCCGCCGACGACGAAGTTCGGGATCGCGTCGAGAGCACCGCCCTCGAGCGACTTCGAGCGGTCGATCAGCGCGTCGAGGTCGATGCTCGACACGCGGCCCGTCCCCTCGCACCGGGGGCACATCCCCTCCGGCAGGTTGAAGGAGAACGTACCGCTCGTGCCCGCGTGCGGGTCGCCGATCCGGCTGAAGAGGATCCGGAGCATCGTGTACGCGTCGGTCGCCGTGCCGACCGTGGACCGGCCGTTCGACCCCATCCGCTCCTGGTCGACGACGATCGTGGCCGACAGCCCGTCGAGCGACTCCACGTCCGGGCGGGCGGGCGACCCCATGAACTGCTGCACGAAGGCGGAGTAGGTCTCGTTGATGAGGCGCTGGGACTCGGCCGCGATGGTGCCGAAGACGAGAGACGACTTACCGGAGCCAGAGACCCCGGTGAACACGGTGATCCTCCGCTTCGGGATGTCGACGTCGACCCCCCGGAGATTGTTCTGGCGCGCACCGCGCACCCGGATGACGTCGTGGGGCGCGGGCGTGGTCATGCTGTCTCCGTCCAGAGCGGTGCCCGAAGCCTAGAGGAGGCGCGCGGCGTCCGCGCCGGAACGACGAACGGCCCTCCGAAGTGCATCGGAGGGCCGTTCGGAGAGCTCGCGTCAGAGCGCGGCCGGCTCCGCCCGCGAGATCGCGATCATGTCCTCACGGGGAACGACCTTCACACGCGCACGGCCCTCGGGCTCGCCCAGCGCCATCTCGTGCTCGTCCAGCCGGTGCCAGCCGTCGAGATCCGTGTAGGCGATCTCCCGCTCCTCGAGCAGCGCGACCACGGCAGCCTCCTCGGGGTGCTCGGGCGTCCACCACGACGCCTGATCGTTGAGCACGTGCGCGACCGTCTCCATGGCATCGGACTTGGTGTGCCCGATGAGGCCCACCGGTCCGCGCTTGATCCAGCCGGTCGCGTAGACGCCGTGGACCTGCTGGTCCTCGTCGTCCAGGACCTGGCCCTCACGGTTCGGGATCACGCCTCGCATCTCGTCGAACGGGAGGCCGTCGAGCGGTGAGCCGAAGTAGCCGACCGCGCGGTACACGGCCTGCACGGGGACCTCGCGGATCTCACCCGTGCCGCGCACTCCACCCTCGCCGTCCGGCTCGGTGCGCTCGTACCGGATCGCGCCGACCCGACCGGATCCGTCGTCCACGAATTCGAGAGGCTTCGCCCAGAAGTGCAGGTGCAGGCGGCGCGAGGCGCCCCCGACCTCGCGGGTGCGCCACTGGTTGAGCACCCGGTTGATGACCATGACCTGCTTGTTGGTCGCGATGGCGGCCTCCGAAGCGGGATCGAGGTCGAAGTCCTCGTCGGCGACGATCATGTCCACGTCGCGCAGCTCGCCCAGCTCGCGCAGCTCCAGCGGAGTGAACTTCACCTGAGCGGGACCACGGCGCCCGAAGACGTGCACGTCGGTGACGGGAGACGCCTTGAGCCCCTCGTAGACGTTCGGCGGGACCTCGGTGGGCAGGAGGTCCTCGGCGTGCTTCGCCAGCATCCGCGAGACGTCGAGCGCCACGTTGCCGTTGCCGATGACGGCGACGGAGGAGGCCTCCAACGGCCAGGTTCGCGGCACGTCGGGGTGGCCGTCGAACCAGCTGACGAAGTCGGCCGCGCCGTAGGAGCCCTCGAGCTCGACGCCGGGGACGACGAGCGGAGCGTCGCGGACGGCGCCGGTCGCGAAGATCACGGCGTGGTAGTGCCGCTTGAGATCCTCGAGCGTGATGTCGGTCCCGAAGTGCACGTTGCCGAAGATGCGGATGTCGCCCCGGTCGAGCACCTCCCGCAGCGCGGTGATGATCCCCTTGATGCGCGGGTGATCGGGCGCGACTCCGTAGCGGACCAGGCCGTAGGGAGCGGGCAGGTGCTCGAACAGATCGATCGAGACGTCGTACTTCTTCTCGGCCTTGATCATGAGGTCGGCGGCGTAGATGCCCGCGGGACCCGCGCCGACGATGGCCAGCCTGAGCTTGGTCATTGCGTTCCTCCTGCCGGGGCGCCGCAGCGCACAACCGGTCTCATTCCTGCGGCGCAGGGCGCGCCGCGACGATCGGGGTCAGCCGTTGCGCTCGACGACGGTGTCGGCGAAGCGCGTCAGCGCCTTGCGGACGGAGCCGTCGGGCAGCGGAGCGAGGGCGGCGACGGCCTCGTCGGCCCAGCGGTGGGCCTCGGAGAGGGTCTGCGCAGTGACGTCGTGATCGCGCAGCTGAGCGATGGCGTCCGAGATGTCGGCGCTCTGCTCCTCCGTGTGCGCGATGGCGTCGTTCGAACGGCTCACGTAGCTCTCGATGCGGGCGAGGAGAGCCGCCGCCTCCCTGTCGGACGAGGCGCGCTCCCGCAGACGCAGGATCGGCAGCGTCGACACACCGGCGCGGATGTCAGTGCCGGGGTTCTTGCCGGTCTCCTCCGGCTGGGGCGAGAGGTCGATGACGTCGTCGACGATCTGGAAGGCGACGCCGATCTTCTCGCCGAAGACGCGCATGGCCTCCTCGTACTCCTCCGGAGCCTCCGAGAACGCGACGCCCGTGCGGCCCGCCGCGGCGATCAGCGACCCGGTCTTGTCGGCCAGGACCGACAGGTAGTGCTCGACCGGGTCCTCGCCGTCGGTCGGGCCGACCGTCTCGTGCAGCTGCCCGAGGACGAGCCGCTCGAACGTGTCGGCCTGGAGCCGGATCGCCTTGTCGCCGAGCTCGACCATCAGCTGGTTCGCGCGGGCGAAGAGCAGATCGCCCGTCAAGATGGCCACGTTGTTGCCCCACACGGTCTGGGCCGACGGGACGCCGCGGCGCTTCTCCGCCTCGTCCATGACGTCGTCATGGTAGAGCGACGCGAGATGCGTGATCTCGATCGCCTGCGCACCGAGCAGGACCTGCGGCGTGTTGCCGCGGCCGAGCGACGCGGCCAGGAGGGTGAGCATCGGGCGGACGCGCTTCCCGCCCGCCTCGAGGAGGTACCGGGTGGAGACGTCGGCCACGGCGTCCGCGAAGGACAGCTGCCGGACGAGACCCTCCTCGACCTGCTCCAGTCCCGCGTCTATCGTGCGGGCGAGAGCCCGGTCCGACGAGGAGGAGAAGATGCGCTCGGAGAGGCCGAGCTGCGCCGTCAGAGACGGGCTGCGACGAGCGACGGGCGCAGTGGCGTTCACAGGGAGACCCTAACGTCTCGGCCTGTGCGGACCCCGGTGGTCATCGGGTCGCCGCGATCGGCTTGACGCCGCGGTGCAGCGCCACGATGCCCGCGGTCAGATCGCGGTAGGCCACGCGCTCGAAGCCCGCGGCGCGGAGCCAGGCGGCGACAACCCTCTGCGCCGGCCAGGCCCGGATGGAATCGCCGAGATAGTCGTACGCGGGATTGTTCGACGACGCCAGCCGCACGACGGCGGGCATGACGGTCGACAGGTAGAAGTCGTACGCGGCGGCCAGCGGGGCGATCGGCGGAGTCGAGAACTCGCAGATCACGACCCGGCCGCCCGGCTTCAGCACACGCAGGAACTCGGCGAGCGCCGTCCTGGGCTCGGCCACGTTGCGCAGACCGAACGAGATGGTCACGGCGTCGAACGACTCGTCCTCGAACGGGAGGTCCATCGCGTCGGCCTGGACGAACTCGATCCGGTCGTTGCCCGCCTGACGGCGACGGCCGACGGCGATCATCCCCGGGGAGAAGTCGGCTGCGACGACCTGGGCACCCGACCGCGCCAGCGACGCGCTCGACGTGCCGGTGCCGGCCGCGATGTCGAGGATGCGCTCACCGGGAGCAGGGTTCACGGCGCGAGTCGTCGCGATCCGCCAGAGCCGGTCGTTCCCCACCGAGAGGAGTCCGTTCACCAGGTCGTAGGCGGGAGCCACGGTGTCGAACATCGAGGCGACCTCGTCGGGCCGTTTGGTGAGGTCTGCCTTCGTCACGATCCGCAAGTCTACGGCGAGACGCGGGACGGCGGCTGTGCATCCGCCGTCCCGCGCCCGGTCGGCGCGCTCCCCCTGGGGAAGCGCCGGGGCCGCCCCGCTCCGCCTCGCGCGGCGGCGCCGGACCGGATCACGGTAGCAACGGAGCCCAGCGCCCCGAGCCCCGCGGCGTGGGACGTCCCACCTTCTGGCGCGGGCGTACCCTGCTGAGGTGACGCTCATCGGCGCTGTAACCCCACTGCTGCGTGCGGAGACGACTCCTCTGGACTCTCCGCAGTCGCTCCTCTCCCACTCCGACCCGCGACGGCCCCTCCTCTGGCAGCGCGACGGCGCCGGCCTCAGCGGACGCGGCGAGGCCCTGCGGCTCGAGTTCTCGGGGCCGGAACGGCTGCGGGACGCGGCGGCGGCGTGGCGTCGGCTCTGCGACGCGGCGACGGTGGACGACCGGGTCGGACTGCCCGGGACGGGGCTGGTCGCGTTCGGGACCTTCGCTTTCTCGAGCCGATCCGAGGCGACGAGCGTGCTGATCGTGCCGCGGACCGTGATCGGGACGCGCGACGGCCGGTCGTGGCTGACGCGGATCACGATCAGCGAGTCGGAGGGACCGGAGACGCCGGGCGAGGAGCCGCTGGGAGCGGAGTACCACGTGCCGCTCTCGCCGGGTGCTCTGTCGCCGGACGGGTACCGCGAGGCGGTGGCCGCAGGCGTGGAGGCGATCCGGGCGGGAAAGCTGTCCAAGGTCGTGATCGCGCGCGATCTGCAGGGGCGGCTTCCTCCGGGCGCGGACCTGCGTCGGATGCTGGGTGCGCTCACCGAGCGCTACCCGGACTGCTGGGGCTTCGCCGTGGACGGATTCCTCGGCGCCAGCCCGGAGACGCTGGTCGCGGTCGATCGGGGCGAGATCTCGGCGAGGGTGCTCGCGGGCACAGCTGCCCGAGGAGAGGACCCGCTCGCCGACGCCCAGGTGGAGACCGCTCTGCTCGCGAGCCCGAAGGACCGCTCGGAGCACGCTTTCGCTCTCGCCAGCCTGGTCCGGGAGCTCGAGCCCCACACGCGGAAGCTGACGGCCGGCGTCGCCCCGTTCACGCTCCGCCTGCCGAACCTCTGGCACCTCGCGACGGACGTGCGAGGGATTCTGGACGACTCCTCCAGTGCGCTCGATCTCGTCGACGCTCTGCATCCGACCGCGGCAGTGGCCGGCACTCCGACCGCCGACGCCCTCGCGCTCATCGAGCACCTGGAGCCCTTCGACCGCGGTCGGTACGCAGGACCCGTCGGCTGGATCGACGGCAACGGCGACGGCGAGTGGGCCGTCGGCCTCCGGAGCGCCGAGGTCACGGCCGAGGGCGCGGTCACGGCCTGGGCGGGCGCCGGCATCGTGGCCGACAGTGTGCCCGACTCCGAGCTCGCCGAGACCCGGATGAAGTTCCGGCCGATCACCGACGCGCTCGCCTGACGTACGTCGGGAGTCGCTGAGGCCGTCGACCACCCGGCCGCTGTCCCGCCGCTGCCTAGCCCGCCGGGTCTCCGTCGAGCCGGGGCACGACCGGCCGTCGTCCTGCGCCCTCCGGCGGACGCCCGGGCAGCGCCGGCGGTCGGGTCGTTACGCGTCGGCCCGTCGGTGTGGTCCAGTCCGCTGTGCCGTCCGGATGGAGCAGATACGTCCACCGGTCGCCGTGGCGCACGTGGTGGTGGGCGACGCACAGTGAGGCGAGGTTCTCGGGTGCCGTCTCTCCCCCGTTGCGCCATTCGACGCTGTGGTCGGTCTCCGTCGAGGACGCCGGTCGGGTGCAGCCCGGGAAGCGGCAGGTCTGGTCGCGGAGGCGGACCAGCAGCCTCATTCTCGGCGGCGGGAGGCGGTGGCGGCGCCCGACGGAGACGACCGCTCCGGTCTCCTCGTCGGTCAGCACCGGGGTGAAGGCGGCGTCGTCGTCGATCAGCGCTCGCACCGCCTCGGCGGGGATCGGCCCGTAGCCGTCGAGTTCAGCGGCCGCCTCGTCGTCGCCCGCGGCGGTGCTCGCCGCTACGGTGACTCTCACCTCGGCCCGCGGCCCCGTCGAGGGCGCCGCGGCTCCCTCCGGAGTGGTCCCCGCCACGTCCCCGTGGCAGAGCAGGTCGGTCCACGCGTCGGCGCGGAGCTGCGCCAGCGTCCGCAGATCGCGCTCCCCTTCGCCGCCGTCGCGCAGATCCCTCGCGATGCGGTCGAGCCGGGCGAGTGCTCCGACGGCCTGAGGCGCGGGGACGTGCGCGCAGACCGTCGCCATGCCGTCGATCCCGGCCGTCAGCCACACCCGGCGGTCCTCCCGGGCGCGAGCGTGTCGCTCCATGAGGGGTTCGTCGTGCAGCTCCTCCCGCACCCGCGCGAGGGCGTGGCGCAGCTGCCCCGGGGTCAGCGTCTCGGCGAGGTCGACGGCCCGGTCGTCGTAGGCCGCGCGCGCCGCTGCCGGGAGGGTCGCCGCGACGGAGCAGATGAGCTGGCCGGCCTCCCAGCGCATCCTGGCGTGGGCGAGCGCGGCACGGGTCCGCGGCAGCTCCTCCATCAGGAGCGAGGCGTGCAGCAGCTCCCTGGCGGCGGTGCGCTCGGAGATCCCGAGGGCGACGGCGAATTCGGCTCGGATCGACCGGTCGACGAGGTCCGTCGCATCCTCGTCGCGCGCCGAGGAGCCTCGGGCGAACGCCTCGGGACAGGTCAGTGCTGTGCGGTGTCCCGCGTGCAGCGCCTCCGCGGCGGACAGGAGCACCGGGGAGGCGCTCCTCGCGAGCGCCGCCGCCCGGTCGCCGAGGGCGAGGACTTCTCCTCGCACGGTCTCCGCATCAGCCATGCCTCCAGCGAAGCAGCAGCAGACGGGCTCCGGAGCTCGAACGAGGCGTCCCGGGGAGAACCGCGCCCGAGGACGACCTGTGGAGGACCGTCCGACCGGACCCGTGCGGACTCAGCGCTCGAGCCGGATCTCCACGATGCCCGGCCCGTCGCCCGGCGAGGTCAGCGCCTGCTCCAGCTCGCCGCGCGTCGCCGCACGGCGGTGGCCCCACCCGTAGGCGCGCGCGAGAGCCTCCAGGTCGGCGTTCTGCGGAGTGAACTGCACGCGGTCGAACGCGTCGGGATGCGAGCTCGACGCGACCTCGAGCCCGTCGAAGATCGTGCCGCCCCCGTCGTTCACGACGACGAGCTGCACGCGCGGTCGCCGCTCTCCGGGCGGGAGGAGGAGGCCGCCGGCCTCGTGGAGCAGAGTGAGGTCGCCGAGGACCACGCGGGTGACGCCGCCCGCTCCCTGCTCGGTGGCCTGCGAGGCCACCGCAATGCCGAGCGCGGTCGAGATCGTGCCGTCGATGCCGGCGAGGCCGCGGTTCGCCAGAACGGAGATGCGCTTGCCCGGCAGAGTCCCGTCGGCGACGCGGATCAGTCGCGAGGCTCCGAACAGGAGCCGGTCGTGCGGCCAGGTCACCTTCCAGACCGCGGCGACGACGAACTCCCGGGTGAGCGGTGCCCTGATCGCGGCGAGGGCGTTGCGCGCGTAGCCGCGGCGGTCCTCGACCGACATCGACCCCGCGTCGGGGACCTCGTCCAGCTCGTCGGGATCGACCGTCAGGGCGCGGCTCGCGGACACCCAGGATCCGGCCCAGGCGCGCTCGCCGCGCTCGGGACGCGGCGACCCCTCGGGGCGGACCACGTCGACGCCTCCGACGCGTCGGGCGCGCCGGCCGGGGTTGTAGAACTGCTCGCGCACGGGGTCGACGACGATCACCTCGACTCCCTCGCGCCGCAGCAGCTCGGGGACCTCGCGGGAGAGCGTCGGGTGGCCGAGCACGATCGCCCGGCGGATGCGTCCACCGAAGTCCGGCTCGCCGAGCAGGCGCCGCCAGGCGACGACGAGCTGCGGCCCGAAGCGGGCGCCGGAGGAGACCTCGGCCAGCAGCGGCCAGTCTCCCGCGCGCGCGACGTCCTCGGCCTCCGCGCCCGCCTTGTCGCCGGCGATGACGACAGTGAGCGGCTCACCCGGCCCGGCGGTCACGACGGCACGCGGGGTCCCGGATCCGATCGCGGGCGACGAGACCGGTTCGATCCGCTCGATGTCCGGCAGAGCGGAGGAGAGCGGATCGCGGAAGGCGAGATTGAGGTGGACCGGCCCGCGTCGCGCGGCGGCGACGGCCCGATCGGCGAGCGCCCGCGCGTCCTCGGGCCGGGAGTCGTCGTCCGGAGCCGCCACGTCCTCGAACAGGCGCACGGCACGCCCGTACAGCTCGCGCTGCTCGGCCGTCTGGTTGGAGCGGATGCCGCGCAGCTCGTCGGGACGGTCGGCCGTGAGGACGATCATCGGCACGTCCGAGGCGTCCGCTTCGAGCACGGCCGGGTGCAGGTTCGCGGTCGCCGTGCCGGAGGTCGTGATCACGAGCGCCGGCATCCGGGATTCGAGGGCGAGGCCCAGCGCCAGGAACCCGGCGGAGCGCTCGTCGATCCGCACGTGCAGCCGGACGTCGCCGCGGGTCTCGAGCTCTGCCGCCACCAGGGCGAGCGCCTGCGAGCGGGAGCCCGGAGCGACGACGACGTCGCGGACGCCGAGCGCGACGAAGCGGGTGAGGAGGTCGACCGCGAATCGGGTGGAGGGGGCGACCGGCCTGTGCTCAGGCATCCCGGCGGCCGGGGCCGTCGGCCTCGCCCTGCTCGTCCATGTCGGCGAGGTCGCGCTCGAGCTGGGCGATGCGCTCGGCCTGCAGGCGCTCCTCCTCGGGGTCGCGCTCGGTGCGGAGCGTGCCGAGGAAGTCGGGGTCGTCATCCGGAGCGGTGTAGCGGCGGCCGGCGGCGCGCTGCTTGCGGGGCCGGCCGATCCAGAACCACAGTCCCGCACCGATGACGGGGAGGATGAGCACCACCAGGAGCCAGGACCACTTGGGGATCGCACGCACGGCGTGACGGTTGCTCATCGCGACGTCGATCACGGTGTAGACCGTGAAGACGGCGAGGGCCACGAGCAGGCCGATGACGAGGCGGATCATGGACACGAGTCTACGTCCGGCACCCTCGTCGGGGAGGGTCCGCACGGACGCTGGACAGGAGGCTCCCACGGTGCTCACGGAAGCGCGTGCAGGGGCCGACGTACACTGTCCCGGTGAAACTGAGCCGCGCGGTCGTCGTCTACTCGCTCCTGCGCCTGGCCATGTTCGCCGGCGTCTTCGTGCTGGTGTACCTGCCGGCGCGCACCTTCGTCGACTCGGAGCTGACGGCCGCGGTCACCGCGGGCTTCGTCGCCGCGATCGCGAGCCTGTCCCTCTCGTACATCCTGCTGAGGAAGCCCCGTGAGCGCATCGCGGAGGCGATCTACGAGCGGCGCAAGGACGTCCCGCGCGCCCCGACCGACGACGACGTCGAGGACGCCGCGGTCGACGCGACCCGCGACGAGCGCTGAGCCGGACGCTCCCGTCGGCGAGGACTCCGCTCGAACGCGCTGAGCCCGTCAGCACCGGGCCCGCCCCGCAGCAGCCCGTCCGCCCCGAGCCCGGCCCGGACGAGTCCGTCCTGTCCGCGCCCGCGTCGCCCGAGCCCGTCTCGCCGGCGCCGCCGCTCTAGAACGCCAGCGCCGCCCCGAGGACGACCGCGTAGGCGAGCCCGCCGAGGCTCGTCAGCTGCAGTGCCAGGATGAGCTCCTTCGCCGTCTTCGCCGTCAGAGTGATCAGGATGGCCGGCAGGATCATCAGCAGCACGAAGAGCGTCAGCCATGCCAGCGGGTAGAACAGCGCGAGGATCACCGCGATGCCGAACGGGATCAGCACGAAGCCCGTGTAGATCGCCCGGGACACGGCCGGTCCCGCGAGGACCGCGAGGGTCCGCTTGCCCGAGAGGCGGTCGGTCGGGATGTCGCGGATGTTGTTGACCATGAGCACGGCGCAGGCGAACAGGCCCGCCGCCACGGCGCCGAGCCACGACTCCTGGTTGGTGCGGCCGATCTGCACGAACGTGGTGCCGACGGTGGCGACCAGGCCGAAGAACACGAAGACGAAGAGCTCGCCGAGCCCGAGGTAGCCGTAGGGGCGGCGTCCGCCGGTGTAGAACCAGCCGGCCGCGATCGCCGCCGCGCCGACGATCAGGAACCACCACTGCCCCGAGAGGGCGGTGAGCACGAGGCCGGCGACGGCCGCGATCCCGAAGAAGACCAGGGCGACGGTGAGCACCTGACGGGGTTTCGCCGCTCCGGAGCCGGTCAGCCGCGAGGGTCCGACGCGATTGGCGTCGGTGCCGCGCACGCCGTCGGAGTAGTCGTTGGCGTAGTTGACGGCGATCTGCAGGGCGAGCGAGACGGCCAGGCAGAGCAGGGCGCGCACCCAGTGCCAGCCCTCGTCGACGACCTGGGTCGCTCCGGTGCCGATGAGCACGGGGGCGACGGCCAGCGGGAGGGTGCGGAGGCGGGCGCCGGCGATCCACTCGCGGGGACCGGCGGGCTTCACGACGACCGCTCGCGGGCTGCCCCCGGGGCGGCCGCTGGAGGACTTCTTCTTGCGACTCGTACTCGACACGGAGGGAATCCTACCCACCGGCCCGTCGACGCTCGGAGCCGGTCAGCCCTGCGCGGCGAGCACCTCGAGGGCGCGGCGGTCGGGCTTCCCGGAGGCGAGGAGGGGGATGCGGGCGACCGGAAGCACGGCCGCGGGAGCGGCGGCGCGCCCGAGGCGGTCGGCGATCAGGGCGCGCAGGTCCGCGAGCGCGGGAGCCTCCTCCGCCGTGACGACGACCGGGACCTCGCCCCACTGCTCGTCCGCCCGCCGCACGACGACCGCGTCGGGGACGGTCCCCTCGCGGAGCACGGCCTCGACGGCGTCGAGCGAGACCTTCTCTCCGCCCGACACGATCACGCGGTCCAGCCGACCGGTCACCCGGAGGCGCCCGTCGACGACGGTGCCCGCGTCGCCGGTGCGGTACCAGCGCTCCCCGTCGAGCTCGAGGAAGGCGGAGGCGCTGCGCTCGTGGTCGATCGCGCCGTCGGCGTCGAGGTAGCCCTCCGCGAGGGTCGGGCCACCGAGCAGCACCTGGCCGTCCTCGACGCGCATCCGCACGTCGTGGAGCGGGACGCCGTCGTAGACGCAGCCGCCGGACGTCTCGCTCGAACCGTAGGTCAGGCGGATGCGCACGCCGAGGGCCGCGGCGCGGTCCCGCAGCGGCTGCGGCGTCGCCTGGCCGCCGATCAGGAGGGCGTCGAACGAGCGGAGCGCCTCGGCCGCGGAAGGATCGCGCTCGGCGAGGTCCAGCAGCCGCGCGAGCTGGACCGGGACCAGCGAGGAGTAGCGCCGCTCCCCCGCCGGCATCGTCCGGGCGAGAGCGAGGAAGGCGGCCGCATCGAAGCCGCCGGCCGGGAGGACCACCGGGTCGGCCTCCGCCGTCAGCGACCGGACGAGGACCTGCAGGCCCGCGACGTAGTGCGTCGGCAGGCAGAGCAGCCAGCGTCCCGGCCCGCCCAGCTCGGCGAGGGTCGCGGAGGCGCTGGTGAGCAGGGCCGCTGTCGAGAGCGCGACCCGCTTGGGCGGCCCCGACGAGCCCGAGGTCTCGACGACAGCGGCGACGCGCTGCGGCACGACGGCGTCATCGGAGGCCGTCGCAGCACCGGGGGCGGACACGCGGATCGCCGGGCCGCTGCCGTCCAGGGCCGCGCGCAGAGCGAGGAGGACGGTCTCGACCGTCGCGTCGACACCGGCGAGCGGGCGGGTCACCTCGACGCCGTCCTGCTCAGAACTGCCACGGGAACGGCGACCAGTCGGGCTCGCGCTTCTCGAGGAAGGAGTCGCGTCCCTCGACGGCCTCGTCGGTGCCGTAGGCGAGGCGCGTGGTCTCGCCCGCGAAGAGCTGCTGACCCACGAGCCCGTCGTCCACGGCGTTGAACGCGTACTTCAGCATCCGGATGGCCGTGGGCGACTTGGTGAGGATCGTCTCGGCCCACTCCACCGCGGTCGTCTCGAGCTCGGCGTGCGGTACGACCGCGTTCACGGCGCCCATCTCGTAGGCGCGCTGCGCGGAGTACTCCCGAGCGAGGAAGAACACCTCTCGCGCGGCCTTCTGCCCGATCTGGCGGGCGAAGTACGCGGAGCCGTAGCCCGCGTCGAAGGAGCCGACGTCGGCGTCCGTCTGCTTGAAGCGCCCGTGCTCGGCGGAGGCGAGGGTGAGGTCGCAGACCACGTGCAGCGAGTGCCCGCCTCCCGCGGCCCAGCCGGGGACGGCCGCGATGACGACCTTCGGCATGAAGCGGATGAGGCGCTGCACCTCGAGGATGTGCAGGCGGCCGTTCCGGGCGGAGTCGATGCCCTCGGCGGTCTCGCCGTCCGAGTACCGGTAGCCGTCGCGGCCGCGGATCCGCTGGTCGCCGCCGGAGCAGAACGCCCAGCCTCCGTCGCGCGGGCTCGGGCCGTTGCCGGTCAGGATGACGACGCCGATGCGCGGGTTCGTGCGGGCGTCCTCGAGGGCGCGGAACAGCTCGTCGACCGTGCGCGGCCGGAACGCGTTGCGGACCTCGGGCCGGTCGAACGCGACCCGCGCGATGCGGCCGGAGCGGTCGTGGTGGTAGGTGATGTCCTCGAGTGCGTCGAAGCCGTCGACGGCCGCCCAGCGGTGCGCGTCGAACAGTTCGGAGACCTGCGTGCTCATGCCACGACCCTACTGATCCGGACTGCACGGCGACTCGACACCGTCCGGGCAGACGGAAGGGGACCCCGCTCCCGCGGAGTCCCCTTGCCGGTGCTCGCCGCTACTTGGCGGCGGAGGTGGTGCGGTTCTCGGCCGACACCATCCAGGCGTACTGCTCGAGGCTCTGGATGATCGCGTGGAGGAGGTCCGCGCTGGTCGGGTCCTCCTCGTCCACCTGGTCGTGGACCTCGCGCATGGTGGCGGCGGTGTTCTCGAGGCGGATCGTGACCAGGTCGACGGTCTCGGCCGTGTCGATCTCGCCGTGCGGGTACTCGGGGAGGGTGGTCGTCGCCGCGACGGTGTCGCTGCGGCCGTCCGGGATCCCGTGGAGGGCGCGCATGCGCTCGGCGATGTCGTCGCTGAACTCGCGCGCGGCCTCGATGATCTCGTCGAGCTGCAGGTGGAGGTCGCGGAAGTTCTTGCCGACGACGTTCCAGTGGGCCTGCTTGCCCTGGACGTGGAGCTCGATCAGATCGACGAGGACGATCTGGAGGCTGTCGAGCAGCTCCTTGGAGGCCTTGAAGCCCTTCTCGGCGTTCTGGCGGCGGCTGGTCTTGGCACCGGAGCCCGCGGGGGCTTCGACGTGGCGTTCGAGGGTGGTGGTCATGGACCATTCCTTTCTCTTGCAGTGCCGGGCGCGGTGTCCCGCCCCGAGTCTGGCTTCTTCGGCTGGACAGCGCCCGCACGCGCGGGGTGCGCGCGCTGGGCGGGGTCCGTGGTTGCGGGGATCAGATCGTGGCGACGGATCCGGAGTCGACGCGGTAGTTCGAGCCGTTCACGAACGAGGCGCGGTCGGAGCAGAGGAAGGCGATCACGGCTGCGACCTCCTCCGCCTCGCCCCGGCGCTTCAGCTCCATGTACGGCCGCTCCTCGTCGAGGAAGGACGAGATCGCCTCGTCGACCGAGGTGCCCCTCTGCTCGGCGCGCTTGGACATCATCGCGTCGGTCATCGGAGAGCGGATGAACGCGGGCGAGACCGTGTTCACGAGGAGGCCCTCCTGCGCGTAGGAGCGCGAGAGGCCCTTGGCGAAGGCGAGGACGCCCGCCTTCGCGGCGCAGTAGGGCAGTTCGTCGTCGTAGGGCTGCACGGCGTCCTCGGAGGCGGTGAGCACGAGCCGGCCCCAGCCTCCGGAGCGGAGGTCGGGGAGGAACTCGCGCACGAGCCGCACGGGCCCGAGCAGGTCGACCTCGAGGGTGCTGGTCCAGCCCTCGTCGTCGATCTCGTGGAAGAGGCCCTGCGCCCCCGTGACCCCGGCGCACTGCACGAGGATGTCGATCCCGCCGACCGCTCCCGCCACCCGGCGGTGCAGCTCGGCGAGCTGCTCCGAGCTGGTGACGTCGGCGGCGAAGGCGTGCAGGCGTCCCTCCGGAGCATCGAGCCCGGCCGCGGCCCGGTCCAGCTCCGCCTGGTCCTTGTCGGTGATCACGACGGTCGCGCCCTCGGCGAGGAGGAGCTGCGCCGTAGCCAGGCCGATGCCGGAGTCGCCTCCGGTGACGAGGGCGGTGCGGCCGGTGATTCCGAGGTCCATGCTGAGGTGCTCCTTGTGGGTGCGGTGCGAGGGGGTGGTTCCGGTCTACGCCCCTCGGGGCCGGCCCTCAACGGGTTGCGCGGAGGCCGTGGGCGGGGTTACGCGCGATCGGTCTCCTCGGGCGCCAGCTGCTCGATCGTGATGGCCGCGTTGATCAGCGCGAGGTGGCTGAGCCCCTGCGGCAGGTTGCCCCAGAAGGCCAGGTCGTCGACCGCGATCATCTCGGACATGATCCCGACGTCGTTCGGGACCGTGGCGACGAGCTCGTCCATCAGGGCGACCGACTCCTCGTGCCGACCGACGCAGGCCAGGGCGGAGGCGAGCCAGAACGAGCAGGCCACGAACGGGTGCTCCTCGCCCTCCATGCCGGAGTAGCGGAACAGCAGCGCGCCGCGGCCCAGCTCCTTCACCAGGGCGTCGATGGTCGAGACCATCCGCTCGCCGCGCTCGTAGCCGCTGGGCGCGTGCAGGAGCACCGAGGCGTCCAGCTCCTCGCTGCCGGGGTACATCACGTAGGAGCCGAGCTCCTCGGACCAGCAGTGCTCCTCGATCCACTCGCGGATGCGGTCCCGCTCGAAGCGCCAGCGCTCGGGGCTGCCCGCGACCTGGCCGAGCTCCGCCAGGTGCACGGCCGCGTCGAGCGCCTGCCAGCAGCCCATCTTCGAGGAGGTGTAGTGCTGCTCCTCCTCCAGCTCCCACATGCCCGCATCGCGGTTGCGCCACAGGTCGCAGGTGGTGTCGGCGACGCGGGCGAGGAGCCGGCCGGTCTGGATGTCGAGGACGTTGCCCTCGTCGACGTAGATGCGGCAGATGTCGAAGAGGTCGCCGAAGACGCCCAGCTGCAGCTGGCTCTGCGCTCCGTTGCCGGCGACGACCGGTCCGATGCCGGCGTAGCCCGGGACGTCGAACTCCTCGAGCACGGTCGGCATGGAGCCGTCGAGTCCGTAGAAGATGTGCAGGTCCGGCCCGTGCGCCTTGATCGTGCGGAGGAGCCAGGACAGCGCGGCGTGCGTCTCCTCGCGAAGGCCGAAGCGCACCAGCGCGTGCATCGTGTACGCGGCGTCGCGCACCCAGGCGAAGCGGTAGTCCCAGTTCTTCCCGCCGTTGGGCGACTCCGGGAGCGAGGTGGTCGCGGCCGCCGCGATGGCCCCGGTGGGCGAGTAGATCAGCAGCTTGAGCGCGAGGGCGCTGCGCTGGACGGCCTCGGACCACGGGCCGTCGTAGGAGAACTCCTCGGACCAGTCCTGCCAGCTGCGGATGGTGCGGTCGATGCCGCGGTCGACGTTCTTCGCGACGGGGAAGTGCAGCGGCTCGTCGTGCGTGGCCGAGACGACCAGGACGTGCCGCACCGCGTCCTTCCCCGCGGTCACGACGAAGGATCCCGTCAGCTCGTCGCCGGCACCGGAGGGCGCGTCGTCTCCGTCGGGCCCGTGCTCCTGGCCGGTGACGCCGATGGTGATGTCGCCGGCGCGGATGAGCGAGCGGCCGTCGGCGTTCTGGATCCACGGGGAGAACCGGCCGAGACCCGTCCCGGGGCGCACGGCCCACCGCATCCGCACCTCGCCGTCGACGCCGTCCACGCGGCGCGCGAGCTCGGCCCACGGGAGGCGGCCGGCGATCCCGGTGACGAGCGCGTCCGTCACGCGGACGGTGCCCGACTCGGTGGTGAAGGTGGTCTCGAGGACGTTCGTGTCGCGGATGTAGGCGCGCGAGACCTCGGCGGGCTCCTCGGGGGCGAGCTCGACGCAGCCGCCGGACTCGGCGTCGATCAGGGCGGCGAAGGCGGGGGTGGAGCCGAGGTCGGGGACGGGCATCCAGTCGACGCTGCCGTCCTTCGCGATCAGGGCGACCGTGCGACCGTCTCCGATCGCGGCGTAGTCGCGCAGGGGCCTGGTCGAGCGAGGTGCAGCCATCCCCTCACCGTAGGGCGCGGGCGGTGCGCCGATTCGGGCTTGCGGGCGGACGGGCTTGCTTGTAGCGCCCGGTCAGGTCGCGGCGACTCCGCCGTACTCCTCGAGGCGGTCGGTGAACTCGCCGCGGTCCTCGTCCTGGAGGACCCCGTTCGCGTACCCCGCCAGGAACGCGCCCTGCGGGTCCGGCGAGAGGCCGACTCCGTCGAGCATGTCGGCGACCAGGCCGGTCGGATCGGCGTCGAGGTCGACGAGGCCCAGCTCGATAGCGGGCACGAGGTCGGCGGAGGAGCGCGCGGTGACGATCCAGAGCGCGGCCGAGGCCTCCTCGTCCGAGAGGTCGCCGTCGAGCTCGTAGCCCGCCTCCGACCACTCCTCGGGGGTGTCGGCCACCTCGACGTCGTCGAAGCCGAGGGGCGAGAGCGCTGCCGTGAAGCGGTCGACCGCCGCCTGCCTATCGGCGTCGGTCGAGACGTCGGCGGCGGCGTACTCGGTCGCCGAGATGTAGTCGTAGAGGAGGGAGGGCCCGCCGTAGGCGTTCTGCGACTGCTCGTAGTACTCGTCGTCGGCCGAGGTCCACTCCTCGGGGACGGCGCCCTCGACGGCCGCGACGGCCTTCTCGGCACTCGCGCGCACGTCCTCCGCGGACGGCTGGCCGAGGATCGTCGCGGCGTCGCCGTCCTGGTAGCCGGGGTAGTCGTAGAGCGGATCGGACGGGTCCCCGCTGCCGAACGGGTCGTCCGTCGGGTCGCCGAACGGCTCGGCCGGAGCGCTCGTCGACGCGCTGTCGGCGGCGGAGTCGAGCGCGCCGCCCACTCCGACGGCGACGACCGTTCCGAGCACGCCGGTGTAGACGACGCCCACGAGCAGGCTCGTCCCGAGCGCGATCCAGGCGCCTCTCCCGAGCGGTCGAGGGGAGGGGGAGGAGCCCTGCGTCGGCCCCGGGGCGGGCACGGGCGGCGGGCTCATCGGCATCTGGCTCATCGCACTCCTCCGGACTCCAACGGCAGCCTCGTCAGTCTGGCACCTCGGCGGGCGCTCGGAGGAGGGACCCCGGGGGCTTGCGCGCGCGGCACGGACCTCCTGCGCCCGGGTGGCCGCTGCGCCGCCCCGGCCGGTGGACAATGGCCGGATGGACGACGTCGTACCCGCCTCCCCGCTCCCCTCCCTCGGCGAGCTCGACGCGGGACTCCGCGTCGTCGCCCTGCCGCTGCGCACCCGCTTCCGCGGCGTGGACCGCCGCGAGATCGCGCTGGTGCGCGGCCCCGAGGGCTGGACCGAGTTCTCGCCCTTCCTCGAGTACGGCGCGGAGGAGTCGGCGGCGTGGCTCCGGGCGGCGATCGACTACGGCTGGAGCGAGCAGCCGGCACCGCTCCGCGATCGCATCCCGGTGAACGCGACCGTCCCGGCCGTCGCGCCGCACGAGGTCGCCGCAGTGCTGGAGAGCTATCACGGCTGCCGCACCGCGAAGGTGAAGGTCGCCGAGCGCGGCCAGACGCTGGCCGACGACGTGGCGCGGGTCGTCGAGGTCCGCCGCCTGCTCGGTCCGGAGGGCCGGATCCGCGTGGACGCGAACGGCGGCTGGAACCTCGACGAGGCCGAGCACGCCGTCCACGCCCTCGCGGAGTCCGACCTGGAGTACATCGAGCAGCCGTGCGCGAGCGTCGACGAGCTGGCGGAGCTGCGCTACCGGGTGAAGTACATGGGCATCCCGATCGCCGCCGACGAGAGCGTCCGCAAGGCCGCCGATCCGCTCGCCGTCGCCCGGGCCGGAGCCGCGGACCTGCTCGTCGTGAAAGCCCAGCCGCTCGGGGGGACGCGTCGGGCGCTGGCCCTCGTCGCCGAAGCGGGGCTGCCGGCGGTGGTCTCGAGCGCGATCGACAGCTCGGTCGGACTCGCGATGGGCGCCGCCCTGGCCGCGGCACTCCCCGAGCTGCCCTTCGACTGCGGTCTCGGCACCGCGTCCCTCCTCGCCGCGGACGTCACGGAGCGGCCGCTGCGGCCGGTCGACGGCAGCATCCCCGTCGGCCGCGTGGAGGTCTCGGAGGAGCTCCTCTCCCGCCACGCCGTGTCGCCGGAGCGACTCGCCTGGTGGCGGGCGCGGCTCCGCGACTCCTACGCGCTGCTCTGATCGTCGGCGGCGGGCGCCGTGTCGGAGGGGCGGCAGAATGGGAGCGTCGGCCGCCGGTGCCCGACGCGTCCCCCACCCTCGAGCATCGGAGCCCCGTGAGCGCATCGACCGTCCCCGTCTTCCTCGACTGCGACACCGGCATCGACGACTCGCTCGCCCTGGCCTACCTCCTCCGCTCGCCCCGGGCCCGCCTCGTCGGGATCAGCACGGTCAGCGGCAACACCGACGCCCGCCGGGCCGCCGTCAACAGCCTCGGCCTGCTCGCGCTGGCCGGTCGCGACGACGTGCCGGTCGCCGTGGGGGCGCACCACTTCCTCGAGGAGTACTACGCCGGCGGATCCCCGCACGTCCACGGCGACGACGGGATCGGCGGGGTCGCGCTGCCCGCGGGCGGCGAGCCGGTCGACGAGGATCCGGCCGATCTGCTCCTCCGTCTCGCCCGCGAGCACGAGGGAGAGCTGCGGCTGGTCGCGATCGGCCCGCTGACGAATCTCGCTCTCGCCCTCCGCGCGCACCCGGAGATCGCGTCCCTCGTCCACTCGGTGACCGTGATGGGCGGAGCGGCGCTGGTCCCCGGCAACGTGACCGCCGTGGCGGAGGCCAACATCTGGCACGACCCGGCGGCCGCCGCCGAGGTCGTCGCGGCCGACTGGGACCTCACGCTCGTGCCCCTGGACGTGACCATGCGGCACCTGCTGACGGAGGAGGACCGCGGCGTGCTGCTCGCGTCGCCCGATCCCCTCGCGCAGGCCATCGGGCAGGCGCTCGACTTCTACTTCGACTTCTACGTCGGCCACTTCGGCGAGCGCACCGCCGCCATGCACGACCCCATGGCCGCCGCGATCGCCGTCGACGCCGTCTCCCTCACCTCGGCCCCCCGCGTCCATGTCACGGTCGACGCCACCCACGGCCCCGGCCGCGGCCAGACCGTCGCCGACCTCCGCGGCATCTATCGCGGCGTCCACCCCTCCGACGCCCGCACCCGCGTCGTCCTCGCCCTCGACGCCCCCTTCGCCCCCCACCTCATCGACGTCGTCACCGCCGTCTGACCGGTCCGCCGGCGCCCCCGGCGTCCCGCTGCGCGCGCTGAGGGCATTCGACCGGCACCGCTCCGGCCACGGTCCGTCCGCGCCCCGGATCGGACACGCGCACCCTGCTGGACGCTCGATCAGCAGGCATCGCCCACGCGCATCCGTGCCACGGGATCTCGAATCAGCCGCCCGCACGCCCGTGTGACGAGATCTCGATGCGCGCACTGCCCTCGCTGCTCGATCAGCCTGTCCCGGCGACCGCCCCCCTTCCGGGCCCGTCCGCGAAGCGGAGCCCGCCCGATCCCGACCGCGAGCCGACGCCGGTCGGACCGCGTCCGCCGAGCAGAACCCCCAGAACTCGCTCGCGAAGCGCACCCCGCCGGTCCCGACCGCGAGGCGCAGCGCACCCGCACTCGACCGCGAAGCGGGAGTACCCCCCGAACCCGACCGCGAAGCGGAGCCCACCCGAACCCGACCGCGAAGCGGAGCCCACCTGAACCCGACCGCGGAGCGGAGCCCCCCCGAACCCGACCGCGAAGCGGAGCCCCCCTCAGCGGCGACCGCGAAGCGGAGCCGTCATCGGTCCACGTCCTAGGGCTGGGTCGGCGGGGCCTGGTGGGGTCGATCGCAAGGCGGAGGCGTCGGGCGTAGCGGCGCTACGTTCGTCGCCGACAACGCCGCGAGCGGCCCCACCAGGCCCCGCCGATCACATGCCGGTGTCGAGGCCGGAGTAGGCGTGGAGTCCCTTGAAGAACACGTTGACGACGCCGAAGTTGAACATGACGGCGGCGAAGCCGACGATGGCGAGCCAGGCGGAGGGGGTGCCGCGCCAGCCGCGGGTGGCGCGGGCGTGGATGTAGCCGGCGTAGATGGTCCAGATGATGAAGGTCCAGACCTCTTTGGTGTCCCAGCCCCAGTAGCGGCCCCAGGCCTTCTCGGCCCAGACGGCGCCGGCGATGAGGGTGAAGGTCCAGAGGATGAAGCCGAGGATCGTGACGCGGTAGGCGAGGTTCTCGAGGGTGAGGGAGCTGGGGAGGGTGCGCAGGAAGCGGAGGACCGAGCGGGGGCTGTCGCCGGAGGATTCGCGGCGGGCCTGGAGGAGCTGGGTGACCGAGAGCGCGAAGCCGAGGGCGAAGAAGGCGGTGCCGAGGATCGCGACGAGCACGTGGATCACGAGCCAGTACGACTGGAGTGCCGGCGGGAGCGGGACGACGGCGACGTAGTAGTTGACGGTCGCGATGCCGAGGAGTACCAGGACGAGGCCGGTGATGAACGCTCCGAGGAAGCGGAGGTCCCAGCGCAGCTGGACGGCGAGGAACACGCCGATGATGATGAGCGTCCCGGTCATGGAGAACTCGTACATGTTCGCCCAGGGGACGCGGCCGGCGGCGACGCCGCGGAGGACGGTCGCGGCGAGGTGCAGCACGAAGCCGAGGAGCGTGAGCGAGAACCCGATGCGCATGGTCTTCGAGCGGGCGGGGGCGCGGTAGACCTCGTCCTCGACCCGGCTGCCGATGCGGGAGAGCGTCGCGGTGCGTCCGGAGCCGGCGGCGGCGACGGTGGCCTTGCCGCTGGCCGCGCGGTCGGCGGCGGCCGCGGACGCGACGCGCTCCGCCTCCTGCACGACCTCGATCGACTCGCCGTCGGCCAGGGAGGCGCGGCGGGCGAGGTCGATCGCGAAGAAGACGAACGCCATGGCGTAGATGCCCATGGCGGAGGAGAGGCACAGCACCGAGTACTGCGAGAGGGTCGCGATCACCTCCTCAGGGTAATCGCTCGCCGCCCCGCCCGCCCCTTCGCGGTTGCACAGACTCGGCCCCTGCCCAGCCGGGTGACGGCCGTGGAGGGATCTCCGGGTGCCGGGTCAGTCGAGCGGGGCGTGCCGGTCGGCGATCGTCCGCACGGCGCGCACCAGCTGCGGGTCCTCGCCGCGGGCGAGTCCCGCGTACTCGAGGAGCAGTCCGCCGTCGTCCTGGGCGGTCGCCTTCACCCACACGCGGCGCCGCGGGACGAACAGCGAGGTGAGGAGTCCGGCGAGCACGAGGATCGCGAAGAGCAGCACCCAGCCCTGGGTCGCGTCGTGGTGGATGTCGAACGAGGCGAAGCGCTTGACGCTGTCGGTGCCGATCCGCGTCGGGTCGGCGCCCGTGTTGTCGAAGGTCACGCTGCCGAGCCCGTTCGGGAGCTCGGCCGTGTCGCCGGGCTTCAGGGTGATCGGCGCGACGCCGGTGGTGCCGCCGGTGAGCCGAGTCAGCGAGTCGGTGTTGAGCACGTAGACGGACGTGGGCACTCCCCCGTCGAGGCCGAGGTCGCCGGCGAAGACGTTCAGCGAGAGCACGGGGTACTGCAGGTCGGGGAAGATCGAGGTCGACGCCCCGGAGGCCAGCGTGTCCTGCGTCGGGTAGAAGAAGCCGGTGAGGCCCAGCTGCTCGGAGAGCCCGTCCGGCACCTTGACGACGCCGACGGAGGTCAGGTTCGCGTCCTGCGGGAGAAACGGCACCGAGTCGGTGAAGATCGCGCGGCCGGAGGGGTCGCGGACCGTGATCGTCGGGGCGTACCCGTTGCCGAGGAGGTAGACGTTCGTGCCGCCGATCGCCAGAGGGTCGTTGACCTTGATCGTGCGGTCCTCGGTGCCCCCGCCGCGCTCGGAGGTCGTGACGTTCGCGGTGAAGTCGACGGGCTGGCCGAGCGCCGACTGGTTCTGCTCCTCGTACTTCACGTCGAGGCTGTCGAGGGTCAGCTGGTACGGGTCGAGCTGGCTGCTGTCGAAGAAGCGGCCGGGGTTGAAGGAGTCGTAGGCCGCGAGGTTGTTCGCGAACCCCTGCGAGCCCTCGACCAGGACGCGCTGCCCGCTGTAGCCGAAGCCGCCGCCCACGCCGACGGCGACGAGGATGCCGACCAGGGCGGAGTGGAAGACCAGGTTGCCCGTCTCGCGGAGGTAGCCGCGCTCGGCCGAGACGCTCGACCAGCGGCCGCGCGGGTCGTCGTAGCGCTCGACGCGGTAGCCCGCCCGGCGCAGGACGGAGTGGGCGGAGGCGACGGCCTCCTCCTCCGTCGCGCCCTCGACCTCGCGGACGGTGTAGCCGGCGAGGCGCTGCAGCCGAGCAGGGGTCCGCGGCGGCCGCGAGCGCATCGCCTGGAAGTGGTGGCGCGTGCGCGGGACGATGCAGCCGATCAGGGAGATGAACAGCAGCAGGTAGATGCTCGAGAACCAGGCGGAGGTGTAGGTGTCGAACGCCTGCACCTTGTCGAGCAGGGGCGCGAGGTCGGGGTTGTCGACGAAGTACTGCGTCACGCCGTTGGGGTCGGAGGAGCGCTGCGGCACGAGCGATCCGGGGACCGCCGCGATCGCCAGCAGCAGCAGCAGGAACAGCGCCGTGCGCATGCTGGTGAGCTGGCGCCACATCCAGCGGAGCCAGCCGGTGAACCCGAGCGCCGGCTGCGTGACGGTGCCGTCGGAGTCGTAGTGGTCGGCGGGGCGGAAGGAGGCGTCCGTCTTCCGCTGCGCGGCCTCGTCGGGGCGGCGCGTGCTCTCCTCGGGCTCAGATCGCCGGCTGGAAGCCATCGATCACCGCCGAGAGGGATCCGTAGACGAGGGTGTTCCAGATGCCCGTGACCATCAGGACTCCGATCAGGACGAGGGCGGCTCCGCCGAGGATGTTGACCACGCGGATGTGGCGCCTCACGAAGGCGAGCGTGCTGGTCACCCAGCTGAAGCCGAAGGCGACGAGGAGGAAGGGGATGCCGAGTCCGAGGCAGTAGACCAGGGCGAGGAGCGCTCCGCGCCAGGGCGAGCCGACGCCGTAGCTGAGGGCGAGGATCGAGCTCAGCGTCGGGCCGAGGCAGGGCGTCCAGCCGACGCCGAAGACGATGCCGAGCAGCGGCGCCCCGATGAGCCCGGTGGCGGGACGGATCCCGGGCCGGAGCGTGCGCTGGAGGAACGAGAACTGCCCGATGAAGACGAGCCCCATCGCGATCACGACGAGCCCGAGGACCCGGGTGATCAGGTCGGTGTACTGGCGCAGCCAGAAGCCGACCGTGCCGGCCGCCGCACCGTAGAGGACGAACACCAGCGAGAATCCGAGCACGAACAGGAGCACGCCCAGCACGACCCGGCGGCGCCCGCGGGCCGCCCGCTCGTCGGCGTCGGTGAATCCGCCGACGTAGGCGAGGTAGCCGGGTACCAGCGGAAGCACGCAGGGCGACGCGAACGACACCAGACCGGCCAGGAGCGCGATCGGCACGGCCAGCAGGAGCTGACCGCTGACGACGATGTCGCCCACGCCGCTACTCCCCCTCGGCGAGCGTGTCGCCCACGAGGGTCGAGAGGATCGACGCCTCCTGGAGCTGCCCGAGGATGCGCGACGCGACGCGCCCCTCCTGGTCGAGGACGAGCGTCGTGGGCACGGCGTTCGGCGGGACGGTGCCGGTGAAGGCGAGCTGCACGGAGGAGTCGGTGTCGACGATCGAGGGGTAGCCGAGCCCGAAGGTCTCGGCGAACGCGGCCGCGGTGGGCGCCTGGTCGCGCACGTTGACGCCGACGAACGAGACGCCCTTGTCGGCGAACTCCGTGTTCACCGTCTCGAGGTCCGCGGCCTCGGCGCGGCACGGGGCGCAGCTGGCGTACCAGAAGTTGACGACGACGACCTGCCCGGCGAGGTCGGCGGAGTCGATCGTCGCGCCGGTCTCGTCGGTGCCGGAGAAGACGATGGGGTCGTCCCGGTCGGCGGCGGCGATCTCGGTGACGGTGCCGTCCCCCGAGATGTAGCCCTTGTTGCTGCCGTTGCGGTACTGGTCGGCGAGCGGATCCTCGGTGCAGCCCGTCAGCGCGAGCGCGGCGGCCAGTGCGAGGACGCCCGCGGCGCGGAGCCGCCCCGTCCGGCGCATCAGACCGCTCCCACGTCGGTGGCCAGGCCCTGCAGGCCGGCGGCCGGGTCGGAGTAGCCGACCTCGACGAAGCCGTCGCCGCGGCGCTCGAGGGTCGTGATGCTCGACAGGGCGCAGCGGCGCTTGCGCGGGTCGTGGAACAGGCGCTCGCCGGCGAGGGCGCGGTGGACGGTCCAGATGGGGAGCTGGTGGCTGACGATCGCGGCGTCGCCCTCCTCGGTGCTCTCCCACGCCGACTCGATCGCCGCGTACATCCGCGCCGAGATGGAGAGGTACGGCTCGCCCCAGCTGGGCTCGAAGGGGTTGCGGAGCCAGGGCCAGTGCTTGGGGTTCCGCAGGGCGGAGCTGCGCGCGGCGAGGGACTTCCCCTCGAAGCGGTTGCTCGGCTCGATCACCCGCTCGTCGGTGCGGATCTCGAGCTCGAACGCCTGCGAGATCGGCTGCGCGGACTCCTGCGTGCGCTGGAGCGGCGAGGCGATCAGCGTCGTGACGTGGCGCCGGCGCTCGAGCAGGTCGTCGGCGGCGGAGCGGGCCATGCGGTGGCCCAGATCCGAGAGCCGGAAGCTCGGGAGTCGTCCGTAGAGGACCCGGTCGGGGTTGAACACCTCGCCGTGCCGCACGAGATGGATCTGATCGGCAACCACGAGCGTCAAGTGTACGGAACGCGGCGTGGACGAACGCCGGGAAAGGGCCGCCTGAGCCGCAGCCGCACTCAGGCTCAGCGGCGCGCTCAGCGCCGCGCGAGGACCGCCGCCGAGATGCGGCGGACGAGCGCATCGGGAAGGTGCCGCGCGAGGGCCACCGGCACCCCGAACCGCCACGACGGCACCGACACCACCCGGCCGCGGGCCACGTCACGCAGGAACTCCTCGACGACCTCGTCGGCGTCGAGCCACAGCACCTCCGGGATCGCCGAGGTGTCCATGGCCGCGCGCTCGTGGAACTCGGTGCGCACCCACCCCGGGCAGAGCGCCGCCGCCCGCACACCGGTGCCGCGCAGCTCGACCGCGAGCGACTGCGTGAACGCCGTCGCCCAGGCCTTCACCGCCGAGTAGGGACCGAGGTGCACGAAGCCGGCGACGCTCGAGACCGTGAGGATCGCACCCCGGCCGCGCTCCACCATCGCCTCCGCCGCCGCGCCCGAGAGCACCGCGACCGAGCGGACCATCACCTCGAACGCCTCGTCCTGCGCCGCGATGTCGGGCTCGGAGAAGCTGCCGTCGATGCCGAAGCCGGCGTTGTTGACGAGGACGAGGACGGGGCGGGTCGGGTCCGCCACTCGCGCGCGCACCCGCTCCACCTGCTCGCGATCGCTGAGATCGGCCGCGAGGACCTCGACGTGCGGGGCACCGAGAGCCTCGAAGGTGCGGGCCGCCTCATGGAGCCGCTGCGTGCCGCGAGCGACCAGCACGAGGCTCCAGCCCCGCCGGGCGAAGGCGCGCGCGAAGGCGGCGCCGATGCCGCTCGAGGCTCCGGTGATCAGTGCGGTGCTCATGAGGCTCCTCTGCGATGGACTGGTGAGCACCCCGTTCGGCCGCCCGGAGACAAGTGTGCGCGGCCTCGCTGGGCCGTCGATCGCTGTTCGCATCAGATCCGCTCGAGCGACTTCCGTTGCGCATCGATCGCTGCGCTCCTGGCGACACCCTGCCGTTCGCGTCCAGCCCCGGAACGTCGGGGCCTCTCGCCGGAGTCTCACGAGCGGCAAGCAGGCAGATTGACACAGTCAGAACTATCGGCGATATGTTGCTCAATGCGCCGATAGTCGTACGCCCGCTCCCCGTTCTCGAGGGGCCGCCGAGTCGAGCCGGATACTCATGGGATGACATCACCACTCGTCTTGGCCGTCGCTCACTCCGGCCTCACCGTGACCGATCTCGACGACTCGGTGGAACTGTGGTGCTCCGGTCTCGGCTTCACACTCGAACGCACGTTCACGCTTGATGCGGAAACCACGGTCGCGACCACGGGCGTCGACGGAACGACGATCCGGGGAGCGGTGGTGACGCTCGGAGACCACCGAGTCGAGCTGCTGCAGTACGACCCCCCTCGGTCGGCTCGAGCAGCCGGCTCACCCGCGGACATCGGCACGGTGCACATCGCGCTGACGGTCTCGGACCTCGACCGGGTGCTGGGCCTGTGTGCTACGCACGGTTGGCGGCCGGTCGGTCCGCCCCACCGGATGACCAGCGGCGCCCGAGCGGGTACACGCATCGTCTACCTCGAGGGTGCGCTCGGCGGCTACCTCGAATTGATCGCGCCACCGCGACTTCCCTAGCGCGGGCCTGCTCGGTCGCTAACGGAACCTGCGTTCAGCAACCTCGGGACTAAGGAGCTCCCGACTCTCGCAAGGGCCTCAGCACCGCGGCGGAGACCGGCGCCGTTTTCTGACGGCCACTTGGAGCACACCTGACCTAGAGGAAGCGTCATCCGACGCGCATCTGTCAGATAACTGACGTAATCGGGGTTATCGGATGTTGGCAAGAGGGGTGTTAGGTCGAGGGAGTGTGCGCAGCTCAGCACCAAGTGTCCACTTAGCCCGCGCGTTCATAGCAACCGTTCGAAAACATCTCGATAGGAACAGCCGCGGTTGCCTCTGTTCCCCGGATTGCCCGGATTGCCCGGATTCCCGGGATTCCCGGGATTTCCCGGATTACCCGGATTACCCGGATTACCCGGATTACCCGGATTACCCGGATTACCCGGATTACCCGGATTACCCGGATTACCCGGATTACCCGGATTACCCGGATTACCCGGATTACCCGGATTACCCGGATTACCCGGATTACCCGGATTACCCGGATTACCCGGATTACCCGGATTACCCGGATTACCCGGATTACCCGGATTACCGATATTACCCAGGTTGCCCAAGTGCTTGTCCACGACCTGATCATCATGCAATTCTCCGACATATTCACCGCTTAGCCGGTGCACATGAGCGCCGCGAAGTTGGCCGATGGCCTGACCCGTGAGTCGGTGAACATATCTTCCTCGTATGAAGCCGACGGCATGGCCGCTCGTCGCATAAACGTAGTGTGTCATGTGTTGAAGCTACAGGAGGCTGCCCCTCTCCGGGGATAAGCGCTGACCGACCCTCGGACTGCTACCAGCGCTTACAAGAGTCAGCAAGCATGCGATCGCGCACTGTATGGCGACCTTCTCAGGGACTGATGATCCCACAATTAGGGGACCGGACCTGACTCGGTACAACCCGGCGAACTAGCTTCCCGCGACGCGACGAGGTACGGTGGAGCGACTAGGGGGTAACAGTGACATCAACGTCAATACGTACCAGGACACTCGTTGTGGTGTCAGTATTTCTGCTCGCGGGGTGTGCCGGCCGTGTTGAGGCCGCCTCCCCGGTGCCGGTGTCGCCAACTGCCTCAGAAAGTCCTCTACCTTCAGTCGTTATGACTTCCGACGACTTAGCAGCGTGTTCCGTCGATCCGACAGCGTCACGTATCGAAGGCGCCCTGGAACAGTCGACGATCTCTCCTGAGAACAGCCCGCTCGCGTTGCCACAAGACATGGGCACCCGCGAACAGGCACTCGCCCAGATGCACGCCTGGGATGCCCTCTCCGAAGCCGACAGGGCGTATCAGATCTGCTTCAATTACCAGCAGGGTAGCTTCGGAAACGAGACGCCAGCTCCTTAGAACACGACAATAGTCCGCCTGCACCTGCCGCACTGGGATTGACCAGCACAGCAGATGCAGGCGGGAGTGCAATCAGTATAGCTGAACTGACTTGACGTAGACCGAACCGGGGGTGAGGTCGAACGAGTACGTGTTGAAATCGGGTCCCCGGTCTACGCTCCAGTAGTAGTTCGAGTTCGAGTAGTGGTAAAGCACGCGGCCTTTGTAGTTGCCCGGACGCAGGTTCCGCACCTTTGTGAGTTCGTTTGCGCCGTAGTCGTAGACTCCGGAGCCGATATAGCAGGTGTAAGTGAAGGACGTGGACCCGCTTCTCTCTCTACCAATCTTGTAACCGTTCGGCTGATCGGTGCAAGGATTCGGATAGACGGTCCTCGCCGAAACACCGCCATTTTGAGTCCCTGTGTGGAAGACGGGTACCGAGGCGAGATCTATCGCGCTTGCATCCTGCTCCGCTTCGAGCTCAGACTGAGCCTCGCGCTCAGTTTCTGGAAGAGCTTCCCAGGCAGCACGCTGCGCGTCCACCACTTCCTGACCGAGCCCGAGAACTTCGAGGTCCTCGGGTGTTGCTAGATAGCTGTTCTCTGGCGAAATTGGTTCCAAAGCCCCCGGCTGCGCCGCCTGGGCGGGTGCTCCGACGATCAATAGGCCACTGACTGCGACGGCCGTGATGAGGGCGTTCAGCTTCTTTTTCATCGTGCTCCTTACTCCACGCGGAAAGGACCGCGTCCAACCGAAGAAAGCGTGGCGCGAGTATAGATGTCCACGCAGCTAGCGAAGGAGAAAAATCTGTGCGTTAGCGTATGCGTGCAGACGAAAGAATTCCCCCCAAAACGCCAGCCAGGCCCGGCATCGGCCGGCCCCCTCCTGACTTGCTGCACCGAAACCGCTACGGTACCGGTGCCAGGACTAGATTACCGATTTTGTGTTCATTCGGCGACCCTTTCGGGCTTGTCGATCATGCCGGCCGAGGATTAAAACGCGCCATGTGCGGTTGCGTCTGCGTCGCATGCTTTTCCGACTGCTACCAGTCGTCGCCCAACTTTCGGGACGCGTCCGACTTTGAGCCTTGGTCTCGCTCCGCCGGTGGGTTGTCTTGCTCCGTCCTGCTCCCCGCGAGGAATAGAAGGACGATCAAGAGAACAGTCGAAAAGAGCGCGCTGGCAATGAGAATGGAACCATCCAGTGCCGAGAATGAGATGGCGCTCGATAGAGGATCCTTATCGGTGGAAGGCTCGGAGAATTTGGCGATTGCAAATCCGATAGTCACTAAGATTCCGATAATACTTGCGGCTGCCCACGCCAGCCGGACGCGGATGCTCGCTCTATTCGCGCCTCTCGCGACTGTGAGCCAGACGGCCCAGATGAAAATTGGGAGGAGTAAGCCCGCTACGGGTGTAACCGTCATGCTAGTGACCTACCGCCTTTGCCTTCAGAACCTCGTAGAAGCCACGAGCAATAGAGCCCTTTTCGTTGTTGGCGATGGCACCTTCGGTGGCTCCCATGGCGGTGACAAGAGCGGCTCGATTTACATTGTAGGTCTGGTCGGAAGTTTGGATAAGTGCGGCAGTCGCAATCTTGATTGCCCGAGCGTCGTCCGTGCCGAAACGAAGGGTTTTGAAGGTGGAGTATCGAGTTCGCCAGCCTGCGGTGGAACTGGTGCCGTAATAGGCCCTGAAGAGCTGGGCAAAGGAGAGCGCCGGATTGTTCCGCAATTTATTGCCCAAGTTGACGCCATCAACGTCTTGGATGAGGTCGGACCAAGGGAATTGATTGTCCCATTCGAGTTCGTCGAATTTTCCAATATATTCGTTTGCAAAGGCATTGGCGCCATATTTGATTTGGCCCCATCGTATCCAATTTACCATGTTCTGGATGACATCACCCGCCCAGCCGGCCATGTCCGCAACGTTCACTGCTTCACTCGCTACTGATTTCAGTCCCGCAAAGGTGACCCCATTCGCAGCAACCGCGAGATGAGCGAGTCCTAGTGCCCGCGATTCTTGCGGTTCAATCAGAGCAGTGATCCGGGGAATCTTGAGTTCCGTATCCACGTGTTGAATGAACTCGATGACGACTGCGCCAGCAACCGACGCCCACAGCGCATTCGCATCGTTGTACTCCGGGTATCTCAAGTATTGCAACGTCAAGACGCTCGGCGACAACCCGGGCATTCTCGTCGAGACGAAGGTCTCAGCGGCCTGCTGAATCTTGTCAACGTAAGCGAATGCATCTGCGTTCAGAGCCAGGCTGACCGCAGCCTGACCTCCGTCGCGGCCCTGGACAATATTCTTGTCAACGCCAATCGCACCCGAGCCGGTGCCAATCGTGTATTCCTTAATTTGGTCAAAAGCCCAATTTTTCGGCAACGGGTAACCGAGGTTTCCGCTGTAGCCAGTTGACATCCCGCTTACAAAGCTGAAAACTGCGAGTTTTGCCGCCGAGACAATGGCGCAAGTATTTCGGGCGCCGTAAACGCCGATACGGTACTTTTTGCCCATATTTATGAACGCTTCGTTCACGCCTTGGAAATAAGGTACAACGCTCCCGTAGATTTCTTCCTCGAGAGCATCAAAATCGACGGCGAAATAGATTACGGTGTCATCCTTGAAACCGTACGCTCGGGCGGCAGAATAGGCCCGGTAGCCTGAAAGGCTACCAAGGTCCTTGTCGAATGACGCGGCATCATGGCTACCTTCTTGGAAGATCGGGAACACTCGCAGGGCGTTTCCGAATATTGTTGTCAGCTCACCAGCTTTGATATTCTTGTCGGTCGGGTCTTCAACAAAAGGCGTGTTAGTGAGGTAGCGTCCGACGATCGAGTAGCCGTTGGCCTTCAGCGTTGCGGCTCGATCACTAGTTATTGCGGTAATGCAATCGACCGCTTTGGCGCTATCGGTTCTTTCTGGGTCTCCGGTCGACACAAGCAGAGAAGCCCAGGTCTTCCAGTCCGCGCGACCGGTCTGAGGAAGCATCGTAAAGACCTGAAACAACTTCACATTCGCGGCCATAGTTGCAGAGAAGATGCCGTCGTAAGGCCCGCTGTAAAAGCCGTTGAACACGAGTGCTGCTTGGAACAGATGGACAAAGTACTTGTCTGAGTCGGACGATCCCTGGGCGACATTAGCAGCCGCGGAGCTCAAGCCAGCTTTCGTAGCGGGTCCGAGAAAGCCGTTAGCGACCCCATCGTCCATCCCGATTTCGAACTGCAGCGCATACAGCAGACCTGTTTGTACGTCGCGCGAATACAAGCCGTCGCATGGTAGCAAGAAGAAGTCCCGGCGGGTGTTGTACCGCGTGTTGAGGGACCGCTGAATCGAACGAACAAGGGTAGAGCCCGCGGAAACGAGAGTGTAGGCGTCCATCGTGAGCAGGCTCTTGAACAATTTGGGGAAGATGGTCGGAGCTGCTGAAAGGCCTAAATTTGCGCGAAGAGTTACAATCGAATTCGACGTAGTCGAGTCCCAGGTGGTCCACGTCCCGCCTGTGATCGCCATGCCGCTATAGCCTTTGCACCAAAGCGCAGCCTGGACGATTCCTCGAATGTTGGCGTTGGTTGTGGCCGAGGACACTGACGGGAATTTTGTTGTTAAGGCGGAGAGCGTCCCAGCCCCAAAGTTGTCGGAAAGGGCAGTGATCCCGAGCTCCCACTGAAGAGCGCGGGTGAGGGCGAACATCGTCTTCCAGCCCGGCTTTCCGTCAAGCGGTGCCGCAACGAAACCGGGAACGTTCGCGTATTTGTTGTTAACCCAAGTTTGGGAGTTTAATACCCACTGATCGACCATTCCGTGCTCCCAGTTCAGATTTTCCCTTCGGCGACACCAGTAACTTGAGGTGTGCCGGAGGCGGTTAGGTCATTGACTAAATACTTCCCCGTGTTCCGCTGCCAATATGCATTGTCAGAGGGACCGGAAAGGAAGGCCGTCGCGTAAGTGATTGTGGAAATCGTCGGTTCTCCTGTCACGGTTTGAACCTCTAGGGCGATCTCGATCGCGGTGCCTGCTGGAATCTCTTGGTTGAGGGAAACTGAGGTGCGGACAACATTGTTGGCAGTCTCGCTTGTAATCGAATAGGTTGCCGTTGGCCAGACCGGACGCTCGATCGGGGCTATGACCGCAGCACCAGCGGCTGGTAGAGGATCAGATGCGACCGACTGTCCTGCGTCTAGTGTCGCGAGCTCGGCGGTCGGAGACGCCGATATTGCGCTAGTCCTGATCTGGCCTACGCCGCAGCTACTGATCACCGAGCCGTCCATCTCGACAGTGAAGGTTGATCCCACGGGAATGGAGGCCGGGCCTACGCTCGAGCATTGAAGAGCTGCAGGGTACCGGTAACGAGTCGACTCGTTCGTTCCGCCGTTGACAACTTGTGTGTCGGTCCAGATGGCCGTGACCTCAGCTCCCCACGCGACGACCGGCGCGGGGGCCTCTGTGACGGCCCACTCGACACGCGCTAATTCGGTCCCCTCGATGGATGCGATAACGAGCGATAACGACATCGGTGTGTCGAGGCCTTCGTTTGGATAGCGATCAATTGCCGTGAGGGGCAGTGATAGATTGACTGTTGCGACAGATGCCCCATTGAATACGTCGGGCAGTTCATATCTAACGGTGGATGGAGTTGGCGCTTCGGCAAGGTCCACCGCGGTCGGAGATATCTCGTAGTGCTCGCCATATGAGGAGACTGCGATCTCCCCTGGTGTGAAGAGCCTGCTGTCGAACTGAACCAAGACTCGGAACGAGCTTGGGTTGCTGAGCTCGACTAATTGGCTTAGGGAGAAAGGTACGGTCGATCGAGCGGTATAGTCGCTCGAGACAATCGCCATAGTGTTTGGGGCGCCAGCGACCATGGATACCATGGGCGTAGCTCCGGTTGTTGTTGCCAGCGCAGGATCCGCCGAGGCGTTCGGTGCCGCGGCAGCGGCCGTCGCTGCAACAAGCGTCGCAACAAACTGTCGTCTTGTCGCCATGTTGGAGATCCCTCTTGTCGATCGATGGCTTCGAAGATCATCTTTGTTTTTGATGAGACGAGAAGCTATTTTGTTTCCAAGTATGGGCCAAGTGTGGGCAAATGTCATGTCGGGTAATGTGGGGACAAATCGGGGTACATCTGAGTCGAACGGCGAGCAGGTTCGGACGCATGTCATGACGCGCTGACCGGTGTCGCCGGCCCTCCGCGGTGAATGCGGGTTCTCGGCCGGGAGGTGGGAACGGGGGTCGCATGGATCGCCGAGGCCTAAAGCTCATCTGGGGGCGCTCCTTCACCCTCCATCGAAAACGATCGTTTGCGAGCGTCGCGGGCGGCTTCCGCTCTGCGCGGCGGAATCCTGAGCCTCGCGCCCCCTGGCGGATGCTCGAAACTCGTCACCGGCATCAGATGCGCCGAAACCGACGGCCCGAGGTCTCTGGCCGTCCTGACGTGCTTGAAGCACACGATTGCACTCGACCTGCCGCTCGTCTCGTCTCGGTCGCGTACGACGAGACCACCTCCGTCTGCTGCCCGGCCGAGTGGCACGCCCCGATCAGGCCGCCCCACCTCCGAAGTCGCGGCCCCGGAGCCGCTGCCGCGATTCGGGTCAGCAGAAGGGAGTGCCCTCAGCCCTGCAGATCGTGCGCGATCTCTCGCGAGGACACTGCCCCGACCGGCCTCCCCCGAACCACCGTCAAGAAGCTCGCGCCCCGCAATCAGAAGGAGGTCCAGGTCATCGTCCTCCGCGACTCGGGCGCCGTGCAGCTCGTGAACCACTCGTCTGCGGAGGACTGTCTCGAATCCCTGGGCCACGCCGACCGCGAACGGGACGGATTCCGCCGGGTCGCCAGCTGACCGCACACGCCCCTGCAGACCGCACCATTGCACCGGACCGCGCGGTCGCCTCAGGCCGCGAGCCGCCCGTCGCGCATCGTCAGAACCCGGTCCAGCCGCGGCAGATGCGCGGCCTCGTGGGTCACCAGGAGCGTCGCCGTCCCGCGCTCGCGGGTCAGCCGCACGACGAGGTCGACGATCGCCGCGCCGCGCTCGCTGTCGAGTGCGCTGGTGGGCTCGTCGACGAGCAGCACCGAGGGCGCGTTCATCAAGGCCCGCGCGACGTTGATCCGCTGCCGCTGACCCCCCGAGAGCTGCGCGGGCCGAGCGCCCGCGCGCCCCTCGAGACCGACCTCGGCGAGCAGCTCGTCGGCTCGAGCCGCGGCGCGGGCACGCTCGCGGCGTCCGCCGAGCCGGTCCATGACCAGCAGCTGCTCGCGCGCTGTCAGCGCCGGCAGCAGATTCGCCTGCTGGAACACGATCCCGATGCTCGAGCGCCGCAGCCGACTCGCCTCCGCCCGAGACAGGGTCGACACGTCGACGCCGTCGATGACCACCCGACCCGAGTCGGGGCGGATCAGTGTCGCGGCCACCGCGAGCAGGCTCGACTTGCCCGAGCCGCTGGGCCCGGTGAGTCCGGTCACGCTGCCGGGCCGGCACTCCAGATCGGCACGGTCGACGGCGGTGAGCCGCGTGCCGCCGTCGTCGAAGCAGAGGGTGACGTCGTGCAGTTCGATCATCGTGCGCTCCCGAGTGCGGTGAGGGGGTCGGTCGAGACCACAGTGCGCAGGGCCGCCGCCGCGCCGAGGAGGCCGAGGGCGATCATGAGCGCCGCAGGGGCCAGGGTGGTCAGGGGGCTCAGGAGGAACGGCAGCGCGGTCCCCGCCAGAGCGCCGAGCGCGACGACGGCCGCCATGCCGACGAGAGTGCCGGCCAGCAGCACGGCGAGCGCCTGGCCCAGCGCATCGCGCAGCAGTGAGGGCGTGGAGGCTCCCAGCGCCTTGAGCACGGCGACATCGCCCGAGCGCTGCATCGTCCAGACCGTGAAGAAGGCCCCGACGACGAGCGCGGCGATGCCGAAGAGCATCGCGACCATCATCAGCAGTGAGCCGATCTCGGAGCGGAACGAGCCGATCGCGGTGAGCGATGCGACGGGCGAGCGCGTGACCGTGCCGGTCGCCGCCTCCGCCGACGCCCAGTCGGGAGCGCCCCGCACAGCGAGCACGGTCGCCTCCACGGGCGAGCCGAGCGCCGCCGCGAGGTGCTGCCAGTCGCCGAGCTGCAGGCGGACGACCGGGGTGTGGCTGTACCAGTCGTCGCCGCCGATCGACGAGACGGTGAACGAGGTTCCGGCGATCGTGACGGCGCCTCCGACACCGACCCCGAGTGACGAGGCGGCGGCGGTCGTCAGCGCGATCCCGCCCGCGGCGGACGGCGCCCCGAGCGCGCTGCTCGATCCGAGGACGGCGACGCCGAGATGCGAGGCGCCCGATTCGGCTCGCGCCTGCACGATGCCCAGAGGCTCGACGGAGTCGACGCCGGCGAGCGCCGACCACTCCGCCGCCTGCCGGGCGGTGACGGCGGAGTCGGCGAACGACGGAGCGTCGTCGCCGCCCGAGAACACGAAGCGGTCGGCCGGCACCGCCAGCACCGCCGAGACGTTCTGCAGGGCGAGCCCGCCCGTGAGCCCCGACAGGAACCCCACGAGCAGGGTGAGCAGCGCGACGACCGCGCCGATCAGGAGGAAGCGGCCGCGCGCGGAACGCAGCTCGCGCCAGGCGACGAACAAGAGGGCCTCCGGAGGATCGGTGCCGCGAGATCCGCGACCGCTCCAGACTGCGAGACGGCGGGCCGCGCCGCATCGTGCGCGCGGGCCCCTCGTCGGCCGTTCCCGCGGAGGGCGCCCGGGTCCTTCCTTCGTACGATGACAGCGGGCGCGGCGATGCGTACCGTCGACTCCGTGCCGCACACCGCCCTCGCTCCCGTGATGACCGGGCTGCGCGCGGGGCTGCACGCGCTCGTCGGCGGCCTGCTCGTGCTCGTGGCCGTGCGCGCCTCACTCGAGCCGGGTCCGCGGACGCCGGCGGTGCTCCTCCTGTGCGCCGCGCTGCTGGCCGCCTACCTCGCCGGGCCGCGGCTGACCCGGGGCTCGCGGAGTCGCGGCGTCGCCTGGCTCGTCGGCGTGACCATCGTCTGGGCAGGCCTCGTGCTGCTCGAGGCGGACGCCGCGTACCTCGCCTTCCCCCTCTTCTTCCTCGCGATGCACGTCCTGCCGCCGCGCTCGGCCGTCGCGGCGGTGCTGGCGCTCACCGCCGTCGCCGTCGTCGCGCTGGGCTGGCGGGCCGGCTGGAGCGTCGGCGGGGTGGTCGGCCCGCTGATCGCGGCGGCCGTCGCCATCCTGATCGGGCTCGCCGCCCGCGCCCTCGCCCGCGAGGCGCGTGAGAGGGAGGCGCTGCTCGCCGAGCTCCTCGCGACCCGCGACCGGCTCGGCGCGAGCGAGCGGGCGACGGCGGTCGCCCAGGAGCGCGCCCGGCTCGCGCGCGAGATCCACGACACCGTCGCGCAGGGGCTGTCGAGCATCCAGATGCTGCTGCATGCCGCCGAGCGGGCCGACCCTGGCCGGCCCGGGATCGAGCACGTCCGGCTGGCCCGCGAGACGGCGGCGGCCGACCTCGACGAGACTCGCCGGTTCATCCGCGAGCTCGCGCCCCCCGCGCTCGAGCACGAGAGCATCGACGGCGCGCTGCGGCGCCTCGCCGGCACGCACTGGGAGCGCTCGGGGGTCGCCGTCACCGTCGACGCCGACGACGGCCGCGCACTGCCCATGCAGACCCAGACGGCCCTGCTCCGCCTCGCGCAGGGCGCGGTGGCCAACGCGCTGCAGCACTCGGGCGGCAGCGCTGTCGAGGTGGTCCTCCGCAGCGACGGATCGACCGCGCGCCTCCGGATCACCGACGACGGAACCGGGTTCGATCCGGACTCCGTCGCGTCGGGCGACCGGCCCGACTCCTTCGGCCTGCGCGCCATGCGCGAGCGGGCCGAGCAGCTCGGCGGCCGGCTGCAGGTCGACTCCGACGCGACGGGCACGAGAGTGAGCGTCGAGCTGCCCGCCCTCGAGGCGTCGTGATCCGCATCGTCCTGGTCGACGACCACCCCATCGTGCGGGCCGGCCTGCGCGCGCTCATCGGCGCCGAGGAGGGCCTCACCGTCGTCGGCGAGGCGGGATCGCCGGAGGAGTCGCTCGCCGTCGCGAGCGCGGTCGCCCCGGACGTGGTGCTGATGGACCTCCGCTTCGGGGCCGGAGCGGGCACCGGAGTCGACGCGACCCGCGCGCTGCGGGCGCTGCCCGATCCTCCCTCCGTTCTCGTGCTCACCACGTACGACACCGACGCCGACATCCTGGGCGCCGTCGAGGCGGGCGCCAGCGGCTACCTCCTGAAGGACGCACCGCCCAACGAACTGATCACCGCGATCCGAGCGGCGGCCGCCGGCGAGAGCGCCCTCGCCCCCGCCGTCGCCGCCCGGCTGTTCGAGCGGCTCCGCTCCCCCATCGCGCGACTGAGCCCGCGCGAGACCGAGGTGCTCGCGCTGGTCGCCCGCGGGCTCAGCAACACCGAGGTCGCGGCCCGCCTCTTCGTCTCCGAGACGACGGTCAAGTCCCACCTCGTCCACGTCTTCGCCAAGCTCGACGTCTCCTCGCGCACCGCCGCCGTCTCCGCGGCCCGGCGCCTGGGCGTGCTGCACTGACCCTCGCGACGCCCGCCGACCCCTCGCGAGTAGACTCCCCTACCCGCGTCGCCCTCTCCGCGCTCGGACCCGGGCCTATTTTCGAGAAGTCCCCCATGTTGGGGAACTTGATGTATTCGTGATGCGAATTAGAATCGCTGCTACCAAGCCATCTCCGACATCGACGTCGAGAGCAAGACACTGACCGGGGGGTACATTGTGTTCGGTTTCAAGAAGAAGTTTCTCATCTACTGCATCACAGTTGGGGTAGTAGGCGCGCTCTCCGCAGCGCCGGCTGATGCATCCGAACCCTCCGCTGCGGTTGTCGAACACGAAACAGCCGCCATGACACTGTCCGGCTACGATGCGGCCGTCGCTGAGGCGCACGGCTATCAGATCGTCGTCCACGATGACGGTACCTTCGAGTCCATTCCCGTGACCGATGCCGCTAAGAAGGAAGCAGAAGAACTTGCCATCGCGGGTGGTGGGCTCGCTGCGCGCGACACGAGATCCGGCAACTGCGGCACCTCGACTTTGTTCATCACACGCGCAGGAAGTTCCGGAATCAACATCTACACCGCCTATTCCGTCACTCTCGGCTACTCCATCGGCCACGAATGGAAGGTCGATGGGGCGACCAGTTCAGGAACATGGTCCGAGGACTTCAACGGCCTGGCTGCGTCCACCACGTGGTCGGCTACGCATTTCAAGGCGGTCGGCGGCAACGCCTCCGGCTTCGGACAGGTCCGCGCCGGCTCCTACGCCATTCTGAACAACGGCTTGACCTGCTCATCTGCCCTTCCTTACGACGCCTGGTGAGCGAGGACTGCCCGGCAACGGCGCGAGAGGCGTCGATACGCAGACGGCAGCGGATCTGCGTCCGGAGCATGGTCCAGCGCTGGCAGAATGAGGATGAAGCATGAGATTCGGTAGAAACGGCTCGGGGCGCGAAAGGACATCCGCCTGGCCGAAAGGAATGTCATTCATCGTCGATGAGCGTCCACGACACTTGCTCGAGCTTCTCTTCCTCCGGGCGGCGTGGAATCTGGAGACAGATGAGCACTTCCCGGAGCTTCTCCTAGCGGTGGATCGCGTGGAGTCGGAGATCCCGGAGAGCGAAGGGAGAGAAGAGTGGTCCCGACGATGGTCGCAGGCGTGGCGCCGAGGAACGGAGTGGTATGAGTCGCCCAGTGACGCGACGACGATCGATCCGGCGCTCATCCGAAGCCTCAACACGCCCGGCGCGCCGCGCCACAGTCAGCACCCGCCGAAGTGGTCGGCAGAGTGGGGTGACGAGGGAATCGACCAGGAGAGAATGGAGCATTGGGTGAACCGGGTCAGTCGACCGACGCCGCTCGTCCCGACGTCCCCGGAGTATCTAGTGGTAGAGGCGCTCGAGGCCGCATGGAACCGTGGATTGCGTGGCGTGGTGGTCCTGCCATTCATCGGGGAGTGGCAGACCGTTCTCAGCCCTTCTCGCCTCGGCCTCTCTCCGAACATCCGACTGGATCGGGATCTCTACGTGAGGGCCTTGGCTTCGTATCCGGCAGCCGCGTGAACCGCTTCCGCTCGTCAGAGCCACCGCCCGCGGTAGACACCGCATGGTTCGGGGGCACCGGCCGTAGCCTCCGAGCCGAACGCCCGCCGACCCCTCGCGAGTAGACTCCCCTACCGTGACCGACGCGACCCGCCTCCCCCGAACCACCGTCAAGAAGCTCGCCGCCCTCGAAGACGGGCCGGTGCGCGTCTCCGGCTGGGTCGAGACGGTGCGCGACCAGAAGAAGGTGCAGTTCGTCGTCCTCCGCGACGAGTCGGGCGCCGTGCAGCTCGTGAACCCCGCGGTCCGCGAGGCCGTCGAGGGCGACGCGGCGTCGGAGGCGAAGCTCGCGATCACCGAGGCGATCTCCGGCCTCGCGCAGGGCTCCTTCATCACCGTGACGGGGCAGCTCAAGCACGACGAACGCGTGAAGCTCGGCGGCATCGAGGTCAAGCTCGAGACCCTCGAGGTCGTCGCCGCGTCGGTCCCGGAGGCGCCGATCGCGCCCGACTCCGGCATCGACAAGCGGATGGACTGGCGATTCCTCGACCTGCGCCGTCCCGAGCAGAACCTCATCGCCCGCGTGCAGACCACGTTCGAGCACGCGCTGCGCACGTACTGGATCGAGCACGACTTCATCGAGATCCACACCCCGAAGCTCATGGCGAGCGCCTCGGAGTCGCGGGCCGAGCTCTTCGAGGTCGAGTACTTCGAGACGAAGGCCTACCTCGCGCAGAGCCCGCAGTTCTTCAAGCAGATGGCGCAGCCCGCCGGGTTCGGCAAGGTCTTCGAGGTCGGCCCCGCCTTCCGCGCCGACCCGAGCTTCACCTCGCGTCACGCGACCGAGTTCACGAGCGTCGACGCCGAGGTCTCCTGGATCGACTCGCACGAGGACGTGATGGAGCTGCACGAGCAGCTGATGGTCGCCGGCCTGACCGCCGTCGTCGAGAAGCACGGCGCCGAGGTCAAGGCGCTCTTCGACATCGACCTGACCGTCCCGACCACGCCGTTCCCGCGCATCCCGCTCGCCGAGGCCAAGCGCATCGTCGCCGAGCGCGGCTACGAGGTGCCTCGCGCCGACGACGACATGGACCCCGAGGGCGAGCGCCGCATCGCGGCCTACGTGCAGGAGGAGTTCGGGCACGACTTCGTGTTCCTCACCGACTACGCGTCGAGCATCCGGCCGTTCTACCACATGCGCCGCGAGGGCGACGGGACGATCACCAACAGCTACGACCTCATCTACAACGGCGTCGAGATCTCGACGGGAGCGCAGCGCGAGCACCGCGTCGACGTCCTCGTCGAGCAGGCCCGCGAGAAGGGCCTGGAGCCGGAGGAGCTCGAGTTCTACCTCGACTTCTTCCGCTACGGCGTCCCGCCGCACGGCGGCTTCGGCATGGGCCTCTCACGCGTGATCATGCTGATGCTGAACCAGGCGAACCTCCGCGAGGTCACCTACCTGTTCCGCGGCCCGACCCGCCTGCTGCCCTAGGCGCGGACCCCGGTCGAGGGAACCCCGGACCGTCGAGGCCGCCAGCAGCAGCTGGTTCCCTCGACGGGCCGGGGTTCCCTCGCGTCACCCGCTAGGGAGCCGGCAGCACCACGAGGTCGAGGTAGTCGGCCAGGCAGGCCACCATGTCCACCGCGTCGCGCTCGAGCAGCCACTGCAGCTGCACGCCGTCCCAGAGCGCGATGATCGACGCCGCCACCCGCTCCGGATCCGACCCCTCGCGCAGGCGCCCGGCGGCCTGGAGCTCGCGCAGCTCGGCCGCGTACTCGCTCCGGAGCCGGCGGAACCGCGCGGCGAAGAAGTCGCGCCCCGGGTGCTCCTGCGTCGTCGACTCGCCGCAGAGCACGGCGTACAGCTCGATCACTCCCGGCGCCGTCTCGTTGTAGCGGGTCTGCCGCAGGACGCCGGCGACCAGCCCCTCCTCCGGGTCGGGCGGCGAGGAGCCGTCCCCCGTGATCAGATCGCGGTGCTCGAGGACCGCGAAGAGCAGGTCGGTCTTCGACGGGAAGTAGTGCAGGAGGCTCGTCTGGCTGAGCCCGACGCGGTCGGCGACCTCCTGGAGGGAGCCGCGGGCGTAGCCCCGCGCGGCGAAGACCTGGTGGGCGGCCTCGATGATGGCGCGGCGGCGCTCGGCCGACTTCGCGTACGGGCCGCGTCGCCTCGTCGCCTCCGCCATCGACCCCTCCTCAGCGATGAGGGCGCCTCGCCGTGCCCTCGAACGGCCAGCGTAGCGGCGGCGGAGGAGCAGTGGCGCCAATTTCGAGTACCTACTCGAATTCGTGGTAGCGTCCCGGTCATCGCCGGGTGAGACTCCCCGGCTCTCCACCACGACGAAGTGAGGGAAGATGCATCCGTTCACCCGGAGACAGCTCATCGCCGCCGGTCTCGGCACCGCGGCCCTCGGGAGCCTGACGGCCTGCGCGACACCGGGCACCGTCTCGGTCAACACGGCGCCGACGATCGCCCCGGCCACCGGCCCGGTCCGCCTGCAGTACTGGGGCTGGCTGAAGGACCTGCAGAAGGTCTGCGACGTCTGGAACGCCTCGCACCCCGAGATCCAGGTCGAGGCCGTCTGGATCCCCGGCGGCAACGCGGGCGGGTACCAGAAGCTCTACTCGGCCCTCGCCGCGGGCGGCGGGCCCGACCTCGGCCAGGTCGAGATCCGCTCCGTCCCCGAGTTCATGCTCGTCAACGGCCTCGTGGACCTCACCCGGTACGGCGTCGAGCAGTACCGGGACCTGTACGACCCCACCCTCTGGGGCCAGGTCAGCTACACCGGCGGCGTCTACGGGATCCCGCAGGACAGCGGCCCGATGGCGCTCTTCTACCAACCCGAGGTGTTCGGGAAGGTGGGCGCGGAGCCGCCGACGACCTGGGACGACTGGGCCGAAGTGGCGACGGAGCTGCGCGGAGCCGGCTCCTACATCGACTGCTTCCCGCTCGCCGACGCCTCGGTCTTCGCCGCGTTCGCGACGCAGGCCGGCGCGCAGTGGCTGCGCCCGGAGGAGGACGGCTGGGTCATCGACATGACCGACGACGCCACGACGCGCGTCGCCTCCTTCTTCGACACGGCCATCGACCAGGACCTGGTGCAGACCGGCTACGGCGCCTACTCCCCCGCGTGGTTCGCGGCCGCGGCGAAGGGCGGCATCGCCTCCTGCGCCACCGGCAGCTGGGGCGACGCCCTGATCGAGGGGGTCAGCGGAGGCGCGGGCAAGTGGCGCGCGGCTCCCATGCCCGTCTGGGGCGGCACCGGCTTCGGCTCGAGCTTCCTCGGCGGATCGACCGCGGCGGTGTTCTCGAGCAGCAAGCACCCGGAGGAGGCGATCGAGTTCGCCGTCTGGATGACCACCACGCAGGAGGGCATCGACGCGATGATCGCCAACAGCGGCATCGGCTGGTCGCCCGCGGTCGGCGAGATCGGCACGGCCCGCAAGGGTCCGAGCGACTTCTTCAGCGGACAGAACTACAACGAGGACGTCCTCGTGCCCGCGTCGAAGGAGCAGAACCCCGACTGGTCCTGGTGGCCCGTCACGCAGCAGTCCTTCAACATCCTCAGCGACGGCTTCCGGAAGAAGGCGTCCGGGCTCTCGCTCGTGGACGCGGTCGCCGAGGCCGAGCAGCAGATCATCACGGTCTTCGAGAACAAGGGCCTGAGCATCAGGAGGGCCTCCGCATGACCACCACGACCTCCGCCGCCGCCGCCGCGGTCGCGGCCGCCACGCGGAAGCCGGGCGCGCCCCGGCGCAGCCGCGCGGTCGCCCGCGCCCCGTGGATCCTCCTCGGCCCCTTCCTCGCTCTGTTCGTCCTCACGTTCATCGTTCCGATCGTCGTCGCCGTCGGCTCCAGCTTCACGAAGGTGACGCGCTCCGGCCTCTTCGGCGAGGCCGGCGTGACCAGCGGCTTCGCGGGCTTCGACAACTACGCGCAGGCCCTCGCGGACGGCAACTTCATCGCCTCCATCGGGCGGATGTTCCTCTTCGGCGTCGTCCAGGTGCCGGTGATGATCGCCTTCTGCACGGTCCTCGCGCTGATGCTCGAGTCGGCGTCGGCGAGGTTCCCGGGGTTCTTCCGGGCGGCCTACTTCCTCCCCTACGGCGTGCCCGGAGTGATCGCGACGATCCTCTGGTCGTTCCTCTACGTGCCGGGCCTCAGCCCGCTCATCGACGCGGCGAACGTGGTCGGGCTCCAGCCCGACTTCCTCGGCGCGGACACGGTGCTCTGGTCGATCGCCAACATCTCGCTCTGGAGCTACACCGGCTACAACATGCTGATCATCGTCGCCCAGCTCAAGGCGATCCCGGTCGAGCTCTACGAGGCCGCGAAGGTCGACGGCGCCTCCACCTGGCGCGTCGCGCGCAGCATCCAGCTGCCGCTCATCCGCCCCGCGCTCGTGCTGACGACGATCTTCTCGATCATCGGCACGCTCCAGCTGTTCGCGGAGGCGCAGGTGCTGAAGACCGTCGCACCGGCGATCGACAGCCAGTACACCCCGAACCTCAGCGCGTACACCACGGCCTTCGCCTACAACGACTACAACGTCGCCGCCGCCCAGGCCGTCCTGATCGCGCTGGTCGCGTTCCTGCTCTCCTTCACGTTCCTCTCGATCTCGAACAGGAGGTCGTCATGAGCCGCACCGAGACCCCGCCGACCACGACCACCGGAGTCGTCACCGCCGACCGCCCCGTGAAGGCCGGTCGCGGGCCCGACCGCTCGGCCGGCCGCAACCGCGCCTCGACCATCATCGTCACCGCGATCCTCGTCGTCGTGGCGGTCTACTTCCTCATCCCGGTGTACTGGGTCGTCGTCGCGGCGACCAAGACCACGGAGGACCTCTTCGCCACCTACGGCTTCTGGTTCGCCCCGACCTTCGCGCTCTGGGACAACCTGACGCAGGTGCTGACCTACGGTGACGGCATCTTCGTCCGCTGGTTCCTCAACTCCGTCCTCTACGCCGGAGTGGGCGCCCTGCTCGCGACCTACCTCGCCGCAGCGGGCGGCTACGCGCTGGCCAAGTACGAGTTCCGCGGCAGCAGGCTGGTGTTCGGGACGATCCTCGCGGGCGTCCTGGTGCCGGGCACCGCGACCGCTCTGCCGCTGTTCCTGCTCTTCAGCCAGATGGGCATCGCGAACACCTACTGGAGCGTGCTGATCCCCTCGCTCGTCTCGCCGTTCGGGCTGTTCCTCTGCCGGATCTACGCTCAGGCGACGGTGGACACCGCGATCATCGAGGCGGCGCGCATCGACGGCGCCGGGGAGCTGCGGATCTTCCACACGCTCGGGCTGCGCATCCTGACGCCCGCGCTGGTCACCGTGTTCCTCTTCCAGCTGGTCGGGATCTGGAACAACTACTTCCTGCCTCTGGTGATGCTCTCGGACACGAACCTGTTCCCGATCACACTGGGACTGAACAACTGGCTCGGACAGGTCGATCGCCTGCCCGAGTTCTACGAGCTGACGACCGGCGGCGTCCTGCTGTCGATCATCCCGCTCGCCATCGCCATGATCGTGCTGCAGCGCTTCTGGCGCGGCGGCCTGACGGAAGGCTCCGTGAAGTGACGACTCCCCCGACGACCTCCCACTACCTGACGGACACCGGACCGGGCTCCGGCCGCCGCCGGGCCGCGCGCTCGTGGCTGCACACCGACGCCCCGGCGCTCCCGCTGGACGGGGAGTGGCGCTTCCGCCTGCTCCCCGCCGCTCCGGGGACCCCGGGCGGCGCCGGCGTGCTGCCGGAGGGCGAGGGCGTGGACGCCGTCGGGGACGAGTCGTTCGACGACTCCGGCTGGGACCTGATGCCGGTGCCCTCGCACTGGGTGCTGCAGGGCGACGGGCGCTACGGACTGCCGGCCTACACGAACGTGCAGTTCCCGTTCCCGACCGAGCCGCCGTTCGTGCCGGACGCGAACCCGACGGGCGACTACCGCCGCACCGTCGTGGTACCGGAGGAGTGGGACTCCGCCGAGGCGGTCGTCCTGCGCTTCGACGGGGTCGAGTCCCGCTACCGCGTCTGGGTCAACGGCGTCGAGATCGGGATCGGCTCCGGCAGCCGGCTCGCGCAGGAGTTCGACGTCACCGGCGTCGTCCGCCCGGGCGAGAACCTCGTCGTGGTCCGCGTGCACCAGTGGTCGGCCTCGAGCTACGTGGAGGACCAGGACCAGTGGTGGCTGCCGGGGATCTTCCGCTCGGTGCACCTGCTCGCGCGCCCCGTCGGCGGGATCGAGGACGTGTGGCTGCGCTCCTCCTTCGCCGGCGGCGCGGGCCGCATCGAGGCGGAGGTGACCGCCGCGGCCGACGCGTTCCCGTTGACGCTGCGCGTGCCCGGTCTCGGGATCGAGACGGTCTGGGCCTCGGCGGAGGAGATCGCCGCGATCGAGGTCCCCGAGGTCGAGCCGTGGTCGGCGGAGGCTCCGCGCCTCTACGACGCCACCCTCGCCTCGGCCGGGGAGACGGTCTCGCTCCGGCTCGGCTTCCGCACGGTCGAGATCCGCGGCGACCGCTTCCTGGTCAACGGCGAGCGCGTCGTCTTCCACGGCGTCAACCGCCACGAGACGCACCCCGACCGCGGCCGCGCGTTCGACGAGGACTCCGCCCGCGAGGACCTCGCGATGATGAAGCGCTTCAACGTGAACGCCATCCGCACCAGCCACTACCCCCCGCACCCGCGTCTGCTCGACCTCGCCGACGAGCTCGGCTTCTGGGTGGTCCTCGAGTGCGATCTCGAGACCCACGGGTTCGAGCGCGTCGGCTGGGCCGGCAACCCCAGCGACGACCCCGCGTGGCGCGAGGCGTACCTCGATCGCATCGAGCGGACCGTCGAGCGCGACAAGAACCATCCGAGCATCGTGCTCTGGTCCCTCGGCAACGAGGCGGGCACCGGCGCGAACCTCGCCGCGATGTCCGCCTGGGTGCACGGGCGCGACCCGGAGCGCCCCGTCCACTACGAGGGCGACTACACCGGCGCCTACACCGACGTGTACTCGCGGATGTACTCCTCGATCCCCGAGACCGAGCGGATCGGCACCGACGGCTCGCTCACTCCGCTGCTCGGCTGCTCCCCCGGCGAGTCCGCGCGGCAGCGCTCCAAGCCCTTCCTGCTCTGCGAGTACGTGCACGCGATGGGCAACGGCCCGGGAGCGATCGACCAGTACGAGGACCTCGTCGACCGCTTCCCGCGGCTGCACGGCGGCTTCGTCTGGGAGTGGCGCGACCACGGCCTGCGGGCGCGCACGCCGGACGGCGTCGAGTACTACGCGTACGGCGGCGACTTCGGCGAGGTGGTGCACGACGGCAACTTCGTGATGGACGGCATGGTGCTCTCCGACGGCACGCCCAGCCCGGGCCTGTTCGAGTGGAAGCAGATCGTCGCCCCGGTGCGCCTCACGGTCCGCGGCGACGGCGTCGTCATCGAGAACCGCCGGCACGACGCCTCCACCGCCGATCTGCGCTTCGCGTGGCGGGTCGAGCGGGACGGGCGGGTCACCGCGGAGGGAGTGCTCGACGCCCCGGTGATCGCGGCCGGCGACGCCGTGCACGTGGAGCTCCCTCCGCTCGAGGTGCGCCCCGGCGGCGAGACCTGGCTCACCGTCGACGCGGTCCTCGACGCCACGACCGCCTGGGCGGAGGAGGGCCACGTGCTCTCCACCGGTCAGCACCTCCTCGCCGCCCCCTCGGCGGTGCCCGCATGGACCCGAGCCGTCCGCTCCGCCCCGCCGCTCGAGGGCGGTGCGCTCGGAGTCGCGCGGTTCCGCGACGGCCGGCTCTCCTCTCTCGCGGGCCTGCCCGTCGACGGACCGCGCGCCGAGCTCTGGCGCGCCCCGACCGACAACGACGAGGGCGAGGGCTTCCCCGGCTACGTCGCCGGCGACCCCTTCGACGGCGACGGCCGCGGGACCCCGGCCCCCTCCTCCGCCGCCCGCTGGCGCGAGGCCGGACTCGACCGCCTGGTCGGCCGCGTGCAGGAGGTGGACGCCTCCGCCGGTCTCCGCCGCGTGACCCGCTTCTCGGCCGCGGACCTCGACGCAGGACTCCTGATGGAGGAGCGCTGGAGCGTCGACGGCGAGAGCACGGTCCTCCGCGTCGATCTCGTGCCGACCCGGGGCTGGGACTCCGTGTGGCCGCGACTGGGCATCCGGATCGACCTGCCCGCGTCGATCGACGGCGCGGAGTGGTTCGGCACCGGCCCGCTCGAGTCCTACCCCGACAGCCTCCGGGCCGCGCGGGTGGGGCGCTTCACGGCGGCGATGGACCGGCTGACGACTCCCTACTCCCGCCCTCAGGAGAGCGGTCACCGCAGCAGCGTGCGCGAGCTGACGCTGATGGACGCGGGCTCGCCCCGGCTCCGCATCGAGGCCGCGCGCGACCTGCACGGGCGCCTCCCCGGCTTCACCCTGGCGCGGCACACGCCGCAGGAGATCACGTCCGCCGCGCACCCGCACGAGCTGCCGGAGTCGGAGCGCGCGGTCCTCGTGATCGACGCCGCCCAGCACGGCCTGGGCTCGCGCGCGTGCGGTCCGGACGTGTGGCCCGACTTCCAGCTGCGGCCGGAGGCGCGGACGATCCTGCTCCGCTTCACCGCAGCCGGCTGAGCACCGGCAGAGGACGAGGGAAGGCCCGCGGGATCGCGTCCCGCGGGCCTTCCGTCGTCCTCGGGACGGGTCAGTCGCTCTGCGTGCGCGGGAGCGGTCCGCCGATGAAGAGGTCCGTGTTCATGCGCCGACGACGCATGACGACCAGGACGGCCGCGCAGGCGACGAGGGACGCGACGACGGCCCCGCCGCCGATCATCAGCGCGGCGGTCGGAGTGATGCCGGCCGGTCCCGCCGAGGCGGCCGTGCTGATGAAGGCGGTGCGTGCGGCGCTGATCGCGGTGCCGCAGACCTGCTGCGCCTCCCACGGCGCGGCCGTGGTGTCGCTGTCGCGGTAGGAGACGGTCACGGCCGCGGTGCGGTGCGACTCGCGGCCGAAGGCGACGACGCAGTAGACGGAGGGATCGGGGTCGGCGACGACCGCGTCGCCCAGTGCCAGCTCGGCCCAGCCGATGGCGTCGGACTGCACGGCGACGTCGCCGGCGGCCAGGTCGGCGCGGGCCCCGGAGGTCTCGAAGGCGCCCACGGCGACCTCCTCGTCGGCGTCGAAGCCCCAGACGGCGCCGCGGGGCGCCTCGGTGCTGCCGTCGCCGAGCTCGCGCGGCTCGAGCAGGAGGCCGTTGCCGGAGGACGCCGCGAGCCGGAAGACGACCTTGGCGGCGGAGCCCTGGTCGCCCGTGAGGTCGACCGTGAAGGCGCCCGACTTGGTGATCAGCGCGGTCGGCACGGTGGCGGTGCCGCTCCCCGCCTCGAGGGTCAGCGGGGTCTTGGTGCCGTTCGGGTCGCGGAGGACCGCCGAGACGGCCTCGCCGCTCGCGAAGCCGGTGTACGAGAAGCCGACGCCGTAGAAGCGGGCGAGCTCGACGGTGAGCGCCTCCGGCTGGACGGCGAGCTCGCGGGTGAGGAAGACATCGGCGGTCGCGGTGCCCGCCGCCGGCTTCGCGCCCTCGGTCGAGGTGCCGAGCTCGGTGCGTCCGGGGGCCGACGCCGCCGGAGTGACGGCGCCCGCACCGGAGGAGCCGGCCGTGCCGGACGTGGTGGTGCCGGAGGTGGTCCCGCCGCCGGAGGTGCCGCCGGACGTTCCTCCGCCCGTGGAGGTGCCGCCCGTGGTGCCGCCGCCGGAGCCTGTGCCGCCGGAGGACGATCCGCCGCCGGTGGAGGGCTGGCCGCCGCCGGAGCCGCCCTGCTGGCCGCCGCCGGTCGATCCGCCGCCGGTGGAGGGCTGGCTCGGCTGCTGGGGCGCGGGGTCGACCGGTGCCGGGTCGACCGGTGCCGGATCGACCGGCGCGGGGTCCACGGGCGCGGGATCGACGGGAGCGGGCTGCTCGGGCTCCACCGGCACCTCGGGCACTCCGGGGACGGAGGGCTCCTCGGGGACGCCCGGGACGGGGTCGGAGCCGCCGTCGCCCGGCTGCTCGGGATCCTCCGGCACGCCGGGGACCGTCGTCGCGGCCGGCTGCTCGACCGTGGTCGAGACCGTCGAGGCGGCGGGGGCCGCGACGGCCGCTCCAGGGAGGGCCAGGCCGAGCACGAGCGCCGCGAGAGCGGCGGCGGGCAGGGCGAGTCGGCGGGATGACGGCATGGCGGTTCCTTCCTCCACGGGCGACGATCTGCGTCCGCGCACGGAGGAGCGCACTCCCCCCTCACGAGGGTACGGGCGAGAGACGAGCCATCGCGAGCCGTGTTGTCCCCCGTCAGAGGGACGTCTCGGCCGTGCATCCATCCGAACGGCCCGGTCGACGCTCATCCGCGGGCGAGGAGAGCTCGGCGCAGCCGCGCGGGATCGACCCGCCAGAAGGTGTGGACGCGCCCGTCGATCAGCACCACCGGGATCTCCTCGACGAAGCGCTCGTGCAGCTCCGGATCGTCGAGGATCGACACCTCCGAGACGGCGACCGACGCCTCGCCGCCCAGATCGGCGACCACCTGCTCGACCACGGTCCGCGCGTCGTCGCAGAGATGACAGCCCGGCTTGCCCACGAGCGTCAGCTCCACGTCCACCATGCGGTCAGTGTACGGCGGCCGCGGCGACGGGCGCCGGGACGGCGAGCGCCGACGGGACCGCCCCGTGAACGCAGACGAGCGCCCGACCCCGGAAGGGCGGACGCTCGAGTGGGAAGAGGCGCGAGCCTACTTCTTGTTGCGACGCTGGTGGCGAGTCTTGCGAAGCAGCTTGCGGTGCTTCTTCTTCGCCATACGCTTGCGACGCTTCTTGATGACAGAACCCACGAAGACCTCACAACGTTCAGGGGGTCGACCGCCCGACGGGCGGCCGCTTACGAAAAACTGGCTCCCGCGAGCTTACACGACCCGGGGCTCCACCGGTTCCGGCTCCTCGGCGCCCTCACTTGCGGATGCGCAGCGCCTCCGCGACCTTCGTCGCTCCCTCGCTGACGCCTCGCTGGATGTCCTGCACCACGGTGCTGACCTGGTGGGTGCGCTCGGCGAGGGCCCGGCCCAGCGACTCCGCCCGGGCCGCGGTCGGAGCGTCGAGCAGGGCGCCGGCCGCCTCGTCCTCGGCGAGGAAGGGCAGCAGCCAGTCCTCGACCTCCGCCAGCGGCGCGTACTCGAGCGCGTAGAAGCGGTGCTGTCCGCTCTCGCGCACCGTGACGAGGCCGGTCTCGCGCAGCACCTTGAGGTGCTTGGAGACGGTCGGCTGGCTCAGCTCGAGGCGCGCCACGATCCGCGACACGCTCATGCCCTCGGCCGAGCCGTCCCGCCGCTGCTCGAGCAGCAGGGCGAGGATGTCCCGGCGGGTCCCGTCCGCGATCACCCCGAAGATGTCAGCCATGCGCCCAGGCTAGTCAGCGCCCCGGGGGCCCGGCACCGAGCGGGTAGCATGGCCGCGATCGAGTGGAGGATCCGCCGTGGTGGTTCGGCAGCAGTTCCGCAGCCCCGTGGGCGTCTCGCCCGTCTCCCCCTGGTCGGGGTTCGAGCGGGCCCGCGACCTCATCGACGACTTCGCCGGACGCTCGCCGTCCCGCTTCGCCATCCTCATCTTCTCGGCGCTCGTGCTCGTCTTCACCCTGCTGTTCTCGCTGCCGGTGTCGAGCACCACGGGCACCGTCACTCCGCTGCACGACGCCTTCTTCACCGCGATGTCGGTGATCTGCGTGACCGGCCTCGCGACGGTCGACATGGCGACGCACTGGTCGGCGTTCGGCCACTCGATCGTCTTCGTCGGCGTGAACATCGGCGCTCTGGGGGTGCTGACGCTCGCCTCGATCATGGGCCTGGCGATCTCGCGCCGCCTCGGCCTCCGAGCGAAGCTCATGGTCGCCAGCGACTCGAACCCGCTGCGGATCCACTCCGGCCCCGTCGCCGAGGGCCAGGCCGTGCGCCTGGGCGAGATCGGCGGACTGCTCGCCACCGTCGCGATCAGCGCCGCCGCGATCGAGATCATCGTCGCGCTGCTGCTGTTCCCGCGGATGCTGATCGACGGGATCCCGATCGGCGAGGCCGTCTGGCACTCCTTCTACTACTCCGCGATGGCGTTCACGAACACCGGCTTCGCTCCGAACGCCGCAGGCCTCACCCCGTTCGAGGACGACTACTGGTTCCTCGGCATCCTGATGCTCGGCGTCTTCCTCGGCTCGATCGGCTTCCCCGTCATCTACGCCTTCTCCCGCGGCTGGCGGCGCCCGCGCAAGTGGTCGGTCCACGTGAAGCTGACGCTGGTCACCTCCCTGATCCTGCTTGTCGCCGGGGCCGTCCTCTACATCGTGCTGGAGTTCGACAATCCGAGGACCTTCGGCAGCCTCGATGCGGGGGACACCGTCTTCCAGTCCTTCTTCCTCTCGACGATGACGCGGTCGGGCGGCTTCTCGACGATCTCGGTCCCCGACTTGAACGGCTCGAGCCTGCTCGTGACGGACATGCTGATGTTCATCGGCGGAGGATCGGCCTCCACGGCCGGCGGGATCAAGGTCACGACCCTCGCGATCCTCTTCCTGGCCGCCTTCGCCGAGGCCCGCGGCAACAACGACATGGAGGCCTTCGGCCGCCGGATCCCGAACGACGTCCTGCGCCTGGCCGTCTCGGTCGTGCTGTGGGGCGCGACGACGGTCGCCGTGTCGAGCGTCCTGATCCTTCACATCACCAAGGCGCCCCTCGACCACGTGCTCTTCGACGTGATCTCGGCCTTCGCGACCTCCGGGCTCTCGACGGGGCTCACCGCGGAGCTGCCGCCGTCCGGGGTCTACATCCTCGCGCTGACGATGTTCATGGGACGCGTTGGTACCGTGACTCTCGCCGCCGCGCTCGCCGCGAGCCAGCGGAGGCAGTTGTTCAGACGACCGGAAGAGAGGCCCATCGTTGGTTGACCGCATCAGGTACGACGCCCCGGTGCTGGTGATCGGCCTCGGGCGCTTCGGAGCCGCCACGGCCGGCCAGCTCGACCGCCTCGACCGCGAGGTGCTCGCCATCGACGCCGACGCCGGTCTCGTGCAGAAGTGGTCGGAGCGGGTCACCCACGCGGTGCAGGCCGACGCCCGCTCGCTCGACGCGCTCGCGCAGATCGGCGCGCAGGACTTCCAGGTCGCCGTCGTCGCGGTCGGCTCCTCGATCGAGGCGTCCGTGCTGATCACGGCGAACCTCGTCGACCTCAAGATCCCGCAGATCTGGGCGAAGGCGATCTCGCGCTCGCACGGCAAGATCCTCGAGCGGATCGGCGCGAACCACGTGATCTACCCCGAGGCGGAGGCGGGCGAGCGCGTCGCGCACCTGGTCTCGGGCCGCATGCTCGACTTCATCGAGTTCGACGACGATTTCGTGCTCGCGAAGATGTACCCGCCCAAGCCGATCCGGGGGCTGACGCTCACGGAGTCGGGCGTGCGCCGCAAGCACCGCGTGACCGTCGTCGGCGTCAAGAGCCCGGGCAAGCCCTTCACCTACGCGACCGAGCAGACCGTCGTCTCGAACCACGACCTCATCGTGGTCAGCGGCACACCCAGCGACATCGAGCGGTTCGCGGCCCTCGGCTCCTGACCCGCCCCTCCCCTCCTCCTCCGCGAGATGCCACTTCGGTACGCCCCCTCCGGCGTGTCGCGTACACAAGTGGCATCTCGCGGAGAGGAGGCCGGAGTCAGGACGCGGCGAGCTCGCGGGCGCGCGCCAGGGCGGCGTCGGTCGCCCGCGTGAAGAGCGCGGCGAGGTCGGCCTCCTGGAGGACCGCGACGGCCCGCTCGGTGGTGCCCTTCGGGCTGGTGACCCGGCGGCGCAGCTCCGCGGGCTCCTCGCCGGAGTGGGCGAGCAGCTCCGCCGCGCCGCGGAACGTGCCGACCACCATCGTCGACGCCTGCTCCGGAGTGAAGCCCTTCGCGACAGCGGCCGCGATGAGCTCCTCGATCAGCAGGAACACGTAGGCGGGCCCCGAGCCGGAGATCGTCGAGAGCGCGTCGAGCTGCGACTCCGGCACCTCGACCACCTCGCCGACCGTCTCGAACAGGCGGCGCACGAGCGCCAGGTCCTCGTCGCCGGACCGCGTGCCGGCGCTGAGGCCGGTGACGGCGCGGCCCACGACCGCGGGAGTGTTCGGCATCGAGCGGAGCACGGCGACCGACGCGGGCAGGTGCCGCTCGAACGTGGCCGAGGTCACGCCGGCGGCGACGGAGACGACGACCGCGCCCGGGGCGAGCGCGTCGGCGATCTCGTCGAGCAGGTCCGGCACCATGTGCGGCTTGACGGCCACGAGCACGACCGCCGCGCCCTCGACCGCGCGCCGGTTGGCCTCCGGGTCGTCCGCGGTGGCGAAGGCGGTCACCACCGGGTGCCCGTCCCACGCGGCGGCCTTCGCGGAGTCGCGGTTGGTCACCCGCACGCCCCCCTCGACGCGCACGCCGGGAGCCAGCAGGCCCTGGAGGATCGCGCCTCCCATCGAGCCGAGGCCGAGGACGGCGATGGACGGGAGCAGGACGGGCGCATCGGTCACGCCGCTCATCCTACGAAGAGCCCGCGGCAAGGGGGTCCGGGGCCGGTCCGGGGCCTCGTAGGATGGCCCGACCATCCAGCGGCGAGCCCGAGGAGACCACGTGAGCGCATCCGGAGGCGGCACCGCGATCATCGCGGCGCTCGCGGCCAACCTCGGCATCGCCCTGACGAAGTTCGTCGCCTGGTTCTTCTCCGGATCCGCCTCCATGCTCGCCGAGGGCGTGCACTCGCTCGCCGACTCCGGCAATCAGCTGCTCCTGCTGCTCGGCGGCCGCAAGTCGCGGAAGGCCGCCGACGAGGAGCACCCCTTCGGCTACGGGCGCGAGCGCTACGTCTACGCCTTCGTGGTGTCGATCATCCTGTTCTCCGTCGGCGGCGTCTTCTCGCTCTACGAGGGCATCGAGAAGATCGCCGAGCCGCACGAGCTCGAGAACGCCTGGCTGCCGATCCTGGTCCTCGTGATCTCGATCTGCCTCGAGGGCTACTCGCTGCGCACCGGAGTGAAGGAGTCGAACCGGGTCCGCGGCTCGCAGTCGTGGTTCCAGTTCATCCGCCGGGCGAAGGCGCCGGAGCTGCCCGTGGTGCTCCTCGAGGACGTCGCCGCGCTCACAGGCCTGACGTTCGCGCTGCTCGGAGTCGGGCTGACCGTGATCACCGGCGACTCGGTCTACGACGCGATCGGCACGATCATGATCGGCACCCTGCTGATCGTGGTGGCGGTCGTCCTGGGCGTCGAGACGAAGAGCCTGCTGGTCGGCGAGGGGGCGACTCCCGCCGACGCCGCCTCGATCCGCGCCGCTCTCGAGGCAGGGCGCGACGTCGAGCGCGTCATCCACATGCGCACCCTCTACCTCGGACCGGACGAGATCCTCGTGGCCGCGAAGCTCGCCTTCCCGGCCGCCGAGACCCTCGAGCACGTGGCCGCCGGGATCGACGCAGCCGAGCAGCGGATCCGCGAGGCCGTTCCCGCCGCCACCACGATCTACCTCGAGCCCGACGTCGACCGCGGACGCGCGGGATCGGCGGCGTCCCGTCCGGTCGTGACGGAGGCGGGAGGGGCAGCCGCGGGGAGCGCTCCGCCCGCCGCCGCTGCGCCCGCCGCCTCCCCGCCGGCCTCGCCGCACGGGAGCGCCTGAGATGCGCCGGGCCCTGGCGATCGTCAACGAGCGCGGTGCCGGGCTCGGCGCGCTCGAGCCGGTGCTGACCGAGCGCGGATTCGCCGTCGACGCCGTCGCGGGGACGGACCTCGACGCGATCGACATCCTCGCTCCCGACCTCGTCGTCACGCTCGGCTCCAGCGCCGGCGTCTACGAGACCTCGCGGCACCCCTTCATCAGCCCCGAGATCGCGCTCCTGCAGGACCGGATGCACCACCGTCGTCCCACGCTCGGCGTCTGCTTCGGAGCGCAGCTGATCGCGGCCGCCCTGGGCGAGTCCGTCCGTCCCGGATCGGCCCGCGAGGTCGGCTTCCGCCCGGTCGTGCTCACGGAGGAGGGCGCCCGCTCCCCGCTCCGGCACCTCGCCGGCGTCGACGTCATGCAGTGGCACGGCGACACCTTCGCGCTGCCGAGCGGAGCGGCGCTGCTGGCGTCGTCGCCGGTCGGCGAGGTGCAGGCGTTCGCGGTGGAGGACTGGCTCCTCGGCGTGCAGTTCCACCCCGAGCTGACCGGAACGATGGCCGCGCACTGGCTCGAGGGCGACGGGGAATGGGCAGGAGCGGCGGGCTACGACGCCGCCGTGCTCGACGCCGACGTCGCGGCGGAGCGCTTCGAGCGGATGCACGCGGCGACGCGGCTCGCGCTGACGGAGTGGCTGGGCGCTCCGAGCTGAGGGGTCGACGGCGGTCGGCGTCAGCGGCGGTCGAGGAAGAAGTCGAGCAGGAGCCGCGAGCTCTCCGCGGCGCGGACCCCGGGGTACACCTCGACCACGTGGTTGTGCCGGCGGTCGCGGAGGAGGTCGTGCACCGATCCTGAGGCGCCCGCCTTCTCGTCCCACGCGCCGAAGACGACGCGGTCGATCCGCGCCGCCAGGATCGCCCCGGCGCAGAGCACGCACGGCTCGAGCGTGACCACCAGCGTGCAGCCCTCGAGATGCCAGTCGCCGCGGGCCTCGGCCGCCGCGCGGATCGCGACCACCTCGGCGTGCGCCGTCGGATCCCGCCGCAGCTCGCGCTCGTTGCGCCCGAGCCCGAGCACCTCGCCCTCGGAGTCGACGACCACCGCACCCACAGGGACGTCGCCCCAGCCCGTGGCCCGACGCGCCTCGTCGAGCGCCAGGCCCATCCACTCCTCGGAGCGGCGGGGGATACGGAGATCACTGTCGCGCATCGCTCCCCCTCCTGCGGCGGCCCGCTGCGGCCGGTGGGGCGCCGCTGCGGCCAGTAGATTGAGCTTATGCGCGTCCACGTAGCCGACCACCCGCTGATCACCCACAAGCTCACCGTGCTGCGTGACAAGCGCACCCCCTCCCCCACCTTCCGGCAGCTCGCCGAGGAGCTGATGACGCTCCTCGCCTACGAGGCCACTCGCGGCGTCCGCACCCGCACCGTCACCATCGAGACCCCCGTGACGCAGACCACCGGCCTCGCGCTCAGCGACCCGCAGCCGCTGGTCGTCCCGATCCTCCGGGCCGGTCTCGGGATGCTCGAGGGCATGGTCAAGCTCATCCCGACCGCCGAGGTCGGCTTCCTGGGCATGGCGCGCAACGAGGAGACGCTCGAGCCGACCACGTACGCGGAGCGCCTCCCCGACGACCTGTCGAACCGGCAGTGCTTCGTCCTCGACCCGATGCTCGCGACCGGCGGCTCGCTCGTCGCGGCCATCCAGTTCCTCTTCGACCGGGGAGCGGTCGACGTCACCGCCGTCTGCCTGCTCGCCGCCCCCGAGGGCCTGGCCGCCGTCGAGAAGGCCTTCGGCGACCGCGACGTGACCATCGTCCTCGGCTCCCTCGACGAGAAGCTCAACGAGCTCGGCTACATCGTCCCCGGCCTCGGCGACGCGGGCGACCGCCTCTACGGCCTCGCGGGCTGAGCCCGCCGGCCCCCGGACGGGCGGGCCTCGCGTCGGGCCCCGGAACGGAGCGCTCCGCTGAGCCGTGTCGGTCGGCCGGCTCGGCCGAGCGTCGGGATCCGCCGCCGCGCCCAGCCGGCGCCGCTCCCCCTGGTGATCGAGCGGCCCGCGCAACGGGCGTCTCGAGACCCCCGTCCCGGCTCGCACCTCCTCCCGGGCTCCGGAACCACCCCCGACGCGCCGTCCATCCCCACGGAAGTGTTGACGCACCGCACCGGCCTCCGCTTTACTGACGGACATGACTGACACCCTGCACGCCCTGACCTCCCTCGAGGCCTTCGGGAATGCCGGCATGATGATGGCCGGTGGCCCCGTCATGTGCTGTCGAATGTGTGCATGAGGAACTGACCTCGCCGGATCCCCGCACCGCCTCCGCCCGCTGATCACGATCGGCTGAGCGTCCGAGGCGCGGACGATCCCCTGGATGCCCCGCATCCGTCTCTGCCGCCACCGCGTACCGCGGGCCGGCTCGATCGCACACCCGGATCCGCTCCCTCGGACACTCGTCCCGGATCCGACCAGCCAAGGACTCGTCATGACCCTCCTCCACACCCGTACCGTCCCGGCCGCCGCCACCGCGACCGAGGAGCCCCGCCTCCAGCCCGTCGCCGACGTCGCGCCCGCAGCGCCCCGCCTCCGCGCCGTCCCGCAGGGCACCGAGGCCCGCGGCTTCGCCCTCTACGTCGGCATCGACGAGGCCAAGGCCCGCGCCGCCGGAGTCGACCTCGGCCGCCTGGTCGAGGAGCTCAAGCGAGTCACGGCGCAGCTCGCCCCCGACGCCGAGACCTACGCCTCCGTCGCCCTCGCCCCGCAGGGCGCCGGCGGCCGCGATGTGGACGTGGTCCGCCTCGCGCTGCAGGACCCGGCCGCCGTCGCCAAGCGCCGCTCCGACGCCGAGCCCGACCTCGACCGCGCACCCGGCGGCGTCGTCATCGACATCTCCCGCAAGCGCGTCATCCTCGACGACGAGACCGCCGCCCTCACCTACAAGGAGTTCGAGCTCCTCCAGTACCTCGTGCTCCGCGAGGGCCGCACCATCGAGCGCGCCGAGCTCATCGCCTCGCTCTGGGGCGCCGCGGACGACGACGCGCCGAACGAGCGCACCATCGACGTCCACGTCCGCCGCCTCCGCGCCAAGCTCGGCCGCTACGAGGAGATCGTGCGCACCGTCCGCGGAGTCGGCTACCGCTTCGACCGCCACGCCGACGTCGCCATCCGCTACGCGTCGACGCCGTCGCCGGATCTGTTCTGATCTGTGAGGAGAGCGCTTGCGCTCTCCTCACCGCGGTCGGCTTCCACCTGCGGGAGCGTTCCGCAGAGCGGGTCGCGTCCGGCTAGCAGGAAACGCTGGCACGCGTTTCCCGCGTTCGCCTCGAGGGCGGGAAGTCCTCTCAGCCCTCGGGGATGTGCGTGACCGCCCTTCGAACGGGGAGGGCTGCTCGACGGCCCGATGCATGGTCGGAGCCGTGCCGGGACGGGTCACGCCTCGCGGGGCTGGATGACGGGGCCGGGGTGCGTCGGCGGGGGACGAGGGCAGGAGGTGCTCCTCGTGTTCGCGGACGGTCCGGGATGGGCTGCAGTCCGGGATGGAGGTCGGAGGGGAGCAGACGGGGCGTCCTGGGCCGGGAGAGAGCCATCGGAGCGCTGGCGGGCGCGGCGGCGGACGGGACGGGGAGAGCTCAGGGAGGATTCAGGAAAGAGAGGGTTGCGCCGTTACCAGGTCGTTATATAGTTCAAGTGCGTCGACCGTTTGCTGTGGCGGGAAGCGCGAGAAGTGATTGCAGGACACTCTTGGTGCAAGGGAACGAAGGCCGGCCGCTCGCCTCAGCGGCCGGCCTTCTGTCGTTCCCCCGCCCCTGCTCCTCCGACTCCCCCCCTCCCAGCACCCCGGCGTAGGCTGTGCGGCGTCTGGATGTCAGGGAGCCGCTTCCTGATCGCCGAGAAGGAGGACCAGTGGGGTCGAGAGAGGCCGTCGCCGCCTGGGAGTCGCTCTTCCGCGCCCAGGTCCAGGTGATGCGAGCCCTGAGCACCGAGTTCCCCTCGCGGGAGATCTCGATGAACGAGTACGACGTGCTCTTCAATCTCACCCGGCAGCCCGGCCGGCGCGCACGGCTGCGCGACCTGAACCGGCACGTCCTCCTGACGCAGCCCAGCGTCAGCAGACTGATCGACCGGCTCGCCGCCCGCGGCTGCGTCGAGAAGAGCGAGGACCCGGCGGACGCCCGCGGCACGATCATCGCGATCACCGACGAGGGCTACGCGCTCTTCCGCCGCGTCGCGCTCACCCACATGACGACCATCTCGGAGCAGGTCGGCGGCGTCCTCGACGAGGACGAGCTGAAGCAGCTGACCGCACTCTGCGACAAGCTCCGCGACGGCATCGCCTCCTCCTGATCCGTCCCCGCTAGCACGGGCCGCAGCGACCGGCCAGGTCTTCGCCGGGGCGCGGGACTCCCGGATCATGGGGGTCACCATGAGTGACACCTCCCCCACCCTCGTCTGGCTCCGCGACGACCTGCGCCTGGCCGACAACCCCGCCCTGCGCGCCGCGATCGACCGTGGCGGTCCCGTCGCGGTCTGCTACGTGCTCGACGAGGAGTCGGCGGGCATCCGTCCGCTCGGGGGCGCCTCCCGCTGGTGGCTGCACGGCAGCCTCGCGGCCCTCGCCGCCGACCTGCGCGACCACGGCGCCCCGCTGATCCTGCGCCGCGGACCGGCCGAGGCCGTCGTCCTCCAGCTCGCCGAGGAGATCGGCGCCGGGGCCGTGCACTGGAACCGCCGCTACGGGAGGGCCGAGCGCACCGTCGACGCGGCGGTGAAGGAGTCGCTCCGCGACCGCGGCCTCGAGGCCGAGAGCCACCAGGGCTCGCTGATGTTCGAGCCGTGGACCGTGCAGACCGGCGCCGGCGGCCCCTACTCCGTCTACACGCCCTTCGCCCGCGCCTGCCGTGCGAAGCCGACGCCGCGCGCGCCACTCCCCCGCCCCCGCTCGCTCGACGGCGTCACGGGAGACATCGCCTCCGACTCCCTCGACGACTGGGAGCTGCTGCCCACGCGTCCCGACTGGGCGGGAGGGCTGCGCGAGCGCTGGGTCCCCGGAGAGAAGGCGGCGGCCGACCGGCTGCGCGCGTTCCTCGCGGAGCAGCTCGACGACTACGCCGACGGCCGCGACCGGCCCGCGGAGGACGCGACCTCGAACCTCTCGCCGCACCTGCGGTGGGGCGAGATCAGCCCCTTCCAGGTGTGGCACGCCCTGGAGGAGGCGCACGCGAAGGGCCTGCACCGCGGCGACGGCAGCGACCGGTTCCTCTCCGAGGTGCTCTGGCGCGAGTTCTGCTACCACCTGCTGTTCCACTGGCCGGATCTGGCGACCGCGAACTTCGACACCCGCTTCGACTCCTTCCCGTGGGGGCGCCCCGGCCAGCAGGCGATCGACGCGTGGCACCAGGGCCGCACCGGATACCCGCTGGTGGACGCCGGCATGCGTGAGCTCTGGAGCACCGGCTACATGCACAACCGGGTCCGGATGGTGACCGCGTCGTTCCTGATCAAGAACCTGCTGGTCGACTGGCGGGTGGGCGAGGAGTGGTTCTGGGACACCCTGGTCGACGCGGACCCGGCGAGCAACGCCGCGAACTGGCAGTGGGTCGCGGGCTCCGGAGCCGATGCCTCACCGTTCTTCCGGGTGTTCAACCCGGTCACGCAGTCGAAGAAGTTCGACCCGGCCGGCGAGTACATCCGCCACAACGTGCCCGAGCTGGGCGGCGTCGAGGGCGCGGCCGTGCACGAGCCGTGGACGCTCGAGGACACGCTGACCGGAGGCGCGGACGGCTATCCGGCGCCTCTCGTCGACCTCAAGGAGACGCGGGCGCACGCGCTGGACGCCTTCGCGCAGATCAAGAGCGCCCCGCGCGACATCACGCCCCGGGGCGACGACTGAGCGTCGCCGGTGAGAGGCGTCCCGCCGGTCAGACGGAGCGGCCGGACCCGGCGAGCGGGTCCTCCTCCCCGCCCTGATCGCGCAGATCGCGGGCCGGGATGCCGACGAGCACCGCTCCGTCGGGCGCGTCCTTCACCACGACGGCGTTCGCGCCCACGCTGACGTCGGACCCGAGCACGAGCGGGCCCAGGACGACGGCGCCGGCACCGACGACCACCCGGTCGCCGAGCGTGGGGTGCCGCCGCTCGCGCCGGGCCGACCTCCCGCCCAGCGTGACGGAGTGGTACAGCATGCAGTCGTCGCCGATCCGCGCGGTCTCGCCGATGACGACGCCCATGCCGTGGTCGATGAACAGGCGCCGGCCGATGGTCGCACCGGGATGGATCTCCACTCCGGTCGCCGCGCGCGCCGCCTGGCTGAGCAGCCGGGCGGGCAGGCGGAGGCCGCGCCGCCACCAGGCGTGCGCGACGCGGTGCACCCAGACCGCGTGCACTCCCGGGTAGGAGAGGACGACCTCCGCCGCGCTCCGGGCGGCGGGGTCGCGCTCCCGGGCGGTGCGCACGTCCTCGCGGAGCAGGGTGAGGAGTCCGGGACGCTCGGGTCCGGAGGGGACTCGGCGCTCCGGCCGGCCGTCGCGGCCGGAGCGTGGCGTCCCGCCTCGTCTCGAGGCGCTCAGCTGCGGAGGTCCTCGTACAGGACGGTCGAGATGTACCGCTCGCCGAAGTCGCAGACGATGGCCACGACGGTCTTCCCCGCGTTCTCGGGGCGCTTCGCGACCTCGAGCGCGGCCCACATGATCGAGCCGGAGGAGATGCCGCCGAGGATGCCCTCCTGAGAGGCCATCTCGCGGGCCACCCGCACGGAGTCGTCGAGCGTCACGTCGATGATCTCGTCGTAGACCTCGCGGTCGAGGATCGCGGGGACGAAGTTGGCGCCGATGCCCTGGATCTTGTGCGGGCCGGCGGTGCCCTGGGTGAGGAGCGGGGAGTCGATCGGCTCCACTCCGATGATCTGCACGCCGGGCTTGCGCTCCTTGAGCACCTGGCCGACTCCGGTGATGGTGCCGCCGGTGCCGATGCCGGCCACGAAGACGTCGACCTCGCCGTCGGTGTCCTCCCAGACCTCCTCCGCGGTGGTGCGGCGGTGCACCTCGGGGTTGGCGGCGTTCTCGAACTGGCGGGCGAGGACCGCGCCGGGGGTCTCGTCGACGATCGCGCGGGCGCGCTCGACCGCTCCGCGCATCCCCTCGCTGCCGGGGGTGAGCACGATCTCGGCTCCGTAGGCGCGGAGGAGGACCCGGCGCTCGACGGACATCGTCTCGGGCATCGTGAGGACGACCGTGTAGCCGCGGGCGGCGCCCACCATCGCGAGCGCGATGCCGGTGTTGCCGCTCGTGCCCTCGACGATCGTCCCGCCGGGGAGCAGCTCGCCGGAGGCCTCTGCCGCGTCGACGATGGCGACGCCGATGCGGTCCTTCACGCTGTTCGCGGGGTTGTAGAACTCGAGCTTGGCGAGGACCGTCGCCTGGTCGGCCCCCTCCAGCCGGTTGATGCGGACGAGAGGGGTCCTGCCGACGAGCTGGGTCACGTCGTCGTGGATGCGTGCCATGGTGTGCGCTTTCTGCCGGGGCCTGCCGCCCGGGGCCCCGGAGCGGTGGGTGGAACGGGTGCTGCGGCGCCCCTCGGAGCGGCGCTCCCCCCACGATACGGATGCATCGACCCGAGGTCAGCACCCGGACGCGCCCGCTCCTGCGCATCGCCCGCCAGCTCCGCATCTCCACCCGCAGGAGGACGCACCCCGGCCGCATGCGTCACGTACCATGAACTCGGGGGATCGCGCGACTGCTCGCGAGGCTTCTCGCCACCCTCCCCCGGATCTCCGCGGCCCCGCGCCGCGTCGAAAGGACGACCGCTCCATGGCACTTCCCACTGCATCCCGCCGCTCCGTCCGGCCGCTCGGGATGTCGCTGCGGGCGGTCATGGGGTTCATCGGGATGAGCGCCGTGGCGGGCGTCCTGATCACCGTCGGCGTCACCCCGGCCCTCGCGCTGACGGGCCTGGCGACGAGCAACACGATCGGCATGTTCCAGAACCTGCCGGGCTACCTCGACGTGGGCCAGCTGATGCAGCGCACCAACGTCTACGCGAGCGACGGGACGACCCTCCTCGCCTCCGTCTACGACCAGAACCGCGTCGAGGTCGGCTGGGACGACGTCGCGCAGTCCGCGAAGGACGCCGCCGTCGCCGGCGAGGACCCGCGCTTCTACGAGCACGGCGGCATCGACCTGCAGGGCACGCTCCGGGCCATCGCCGTCACGCTGACGGGCGACGACCTGCAGGGCGGGTCGTCGATCACGCAGCAGTACGTCAAGAACGTCCTGGTGCAGAAGGCGGAGTCGATCACCGACGAGGCCGCGCGCGACAAGGCCTACCAGGAGGCGACGGATCCGACCCCCGAGCGCAAGCTCAAGGAGATGCGGCTCGCGATCGGCCTCGAGAAGGAGGCGTCGAAGGACGACATCCTGCTCGGCTACCTGAACATCGCCCTCTTCGGAGGCACCGTCTACGGCATCGAGGCCGCGGCGAACTACTACTACGGCATCCCGGCGAGCCAGCTCTCGACCTCGCAGGCGGCCGCGCTGCTGGCGATCGTGAACAACCCGGCGAAGTTCCGCTTCGACAACCCGGGCGACGAGGCGAACGGCGCCGCCAACGGCTACGCCGCCACCAAGGAGCGCCGCGACTACATCCTCTCGGAGGAGCTCAAGCACGGCCGGATCGACCAGGCCGCGCACGACGCCGCCGTCGCCGAGCCGATCACCCCGAGCATCACGGAGCCCTCGACCGGCTGCACCACCGCCGGAAACGCCGCGTACTTCTGCGACTACGTGCTGAACGTCCTCCGCAACGACTCCGTCTTCGGGGCGACCGACGACGAGCGCTACCAGCGCATCCGCCAGGGCGGCTTCGACGTCGTGACGACCCTCGACCTCGACATCCAGCAGGTCTCGCAGGCGGCGCTCAACGCCTACATCCCCTCCGTCGACCCGCGCTTCCAGGTCGGCGCGACGGCCGCCTCCGTCGAGGCGAAGACGGGCCGCGTGCTCTCCATGGTGCAGAACACGCAGTACAGCCAGGACGAGCAGTTCCTCGCCGCGAACCCCGGCTACAGCGCGATCAACCTCAACGTCGACCTCGACATGGGCGGCGGCTCCGGCGTGCAGACCGGATCCACCTACAAGGTGTTCACGCTGGCGCAGTGGCTGAAGGCGGGGCACACCGTCAACGAGTCGTTCGCCTCCCCCACCTCCGGCTTCAGCTCCTACCCCCAGAAGTGCAACGTCGCGGGCGACGGCGGCTACTACGGCAAGTTCTCCCCGCGCAACGACGACCCGTCGGAGGACGCGAGCTCGATGAGCGCGCTCGGCGCGACCACGAACTCGATCAACACCGGCTTCATGGGCATGGCGCAGCAGCTCGACCTCTGCGACATCCGCACCACCGCCGAGTCGTTCGGGATGCACCGCGCCGACGGCCGCGAGCTCGCGAACGGACCGGCCTCGGTCCTCGGGACGAACGAGATCGCGCCCCTGACGGTCGCCAACGCCTACGCGGGGATCGCGAACGACGGCACGACCTGCTCGGCGATCGTCATCGACCGGATCACCGACAGCGAGGGCAACGCCGTCGCCGCCCCGGCGTCGGCGTGCACCCCCTCCGTGTCGCCCGAGGTCGCCCGAGGGATGCAGTACGCGATGCAGCGGGTGATGACCTCCGGAACGGCCTACGCCTCGAACCCCTTCGACGGCATCGAGCACATCGGCAAGACGGGCACCACCGACGAGGCCGCAGACGTGTGGACGGCGGGCGCCAGCAAGGCCGCCTCCCTCGCGGTCTGGGTCGGCAGCATCAACGGCTTCGCCGACAACACCAAGCAGAACCTGCGCTTCATCAGCCTGACGGGCGAGAAGGGCACCATCCGCGCCTCCAACGCCCGGCACGCCATCTGGAAGCCGATCATGACGGCGCTCGACGAGAAGTACGGCGGCGACGACTTCACGGCGCCGCCGGCCTCGATGCTCGCGTACTCGCCTCGATCGGCGGCGAACTCCGAGGTCCCCGACGTCACGGGCGAGACGGTCGAGAGCGCCACGGCGATCCTCACGGCCGCCGGTTTCGTCGTCGGGATGCACGAGTCGGTCGACTCCTCGACGATCCCGGAGGGCTCCGTCGTGTCGACGACGCCGAGCGCGGAGGAGACGGCGGTCGCCGGCGGGGTGATCCCCCTGCAGGTGAGCACGGGCAAGGCTCCGGCCAATCCGAACGACATCTCGGACCTGAACGGCGACCTGATCGAGTAGAGACGTCGCCCGTCGTGCGAAGGGGCCGATCCCGCCGGGGGTCGGCCCCTTCTGCTGTCGCGGGAGCCGAGCCGGCGCGGGCGCCGTCGCGCCGGTTCCGGGCGGTCAGGCGTCCGGCGCGGCCGTGGCGCGCCTCGTCGGGGATGTCGCAGGCCTCGCCTAGGGTGCTGGTGCAGCGAGAGGATCCATCCTGAAGCGACCGAACGTCCCCGTCTTCCAGCCCCGTCGAACAGTCCACGGGGCTCTCGGCGCGCTGTTCGGATTCGTGATCGTCAGCGTGCTGGCGGGTCTGCTCGCCTCGCTCGTCGTCGCCCCCGCCGCCGCGCTCACCGGAGCGGCGACCTCCGGCACCATCTCGGCCTTCCAGTCCCTCCCGAGCTACCTCGAGGTCGGGCGCCTGATGCAGAAGAGCGACGTCTACGCGGGCGACCCGGACGACCCGACGCTGCTGGCGTCCTTCTACGACCAGAACCGGATCGAGGTGCCGGCCGACCGGATCGCCGACTCCGTGAAGGACGCGCTCGTCGCGAGCGAGGACCCGCGCTTCTACGACCACGGGGGGATCGACCTGCAGGGCACCCTCCGCGCCATCGCCAGCACCTACCTCCTCGACGGCGACACCCAGGGCGGCTCGTCGATCACGCAGCAGTACGTGAAGAACGTGTTGGTGCAGAAGGCCGAGTCGATCCCGGACGAGGCCGACCGCGACCGTGCGTACGCGGAGGCGACGGCGACCACGGCCGAGCGCAAGCTCAAGGAGATGCGGCTCGCGATCGGGCTCGAGAAGGTGTCCTCGAAGGACGACATCCTCCTCGGCTATCTCAACATCGCCCTGTTCGGAGGCACCGTCTACGGCATCGAGGCCGCGGCGGAGTACTACTACGGCATCCCGGCAGCAGACCTCTCCCTCGCGCAGTCGGCGTCGCTCCTGGCGATCGTGAACAACCCCGAGAAGTTCCGCTTCGACCGGCCGGACGACGCGGCCAACGGCGAGGCGAACGGCTACGCGCAGACCCGGGAGCGGCGCGACTACATCCTCGACCGGATGCTCGAGACGGGGAGCATCGACCGGGCCGCGCACGACGCCGCGGCCGCCGAGGCGATCACCCCCGACATCACCCCGCCCTCCACCGGCTGCCAGACGGCCGGCAGCGCGGCCTACTTCTGCGACTACGTGACCCACGTCCTCCGCGACGACCCGGCGCTCGGCGCGACCGACGACGAGCGCTACGCGGCGATCAAGCAGGGCGGGATCAAGGTCTACACGACGATCGACCTCGACCTGCAGAGGACCGCGCAGGAGCTCATGGACGAGCAGGTCCCCTCCTCCGATCCGCGTTTCGACGTCGGGGCGACCGCGGTCGCCGTTCAGAACGGCACCGGGCGCATCCTCACCATGGTGCAGAACAAGCGCTACAGCCAGGACCCGGACGTCATCGCGAGCGGGCCGGAGTTCTCGGCGATCAACCTCAACGTCGACGCGTCCGCGGGCGGCGGCAACGGCTTCCAGACCGGCTCCGCCTACAAGGTGTTCACGCTCGCCGAGTGGCTCGACCGCGGGCACACCCTGCTCGAGCAGTTCGACTCGAAGCAGAAGAACTGGACCGGCTTCGCCGACAGCTGCGAGGGCACGTGGGACTACGACTCCTACAACCCCAAGAACGCCGGCGACGGCGGCTACACCGACACCCAGACGGCGCTGTACTCGACGATCTACTCGCTGAACACGGGCTTCACCGGGATGTCGCACCTGCTCGACCAGTGCGAGATCCGCAAGCAGGCCGAGGCCTTCGGAGTGCACCGCGCGGACGGGACCGCGCTCGTGCAGTCGCCGGGAGCGGTCCTCGGCACCAACGAGATCGCGCCGCTCACCATGGCGACCGCCTACTCCGGCATCGCCGAGAACGGCACGACCTGCACTCCCGTCGCGATCACGGCGATCGTCGGAGCCGACGGTCGCGGGATCGAGCCGGTGGAGACGACCTGCAGCCGGGCGGTGTCGTCGAAGGTCGCCTCGGCGATGCAGTACACGATGCTCAAGGTGACCGCGGAGGGCACGGGCGTCGAGGACGATCCGAAGAACGGCGTCCAGCACATCACCAAGACGGGCACCACCGACAACTCCGCCGACACCTGGGCCATCGGGGCCTCGACCGAGACCTCCCTCGCGGTCTGGGTCGGCAGCATCTCGGCACGCGAGGACGGCTCGAGGGTGAACCTCGACTCGATCGACTTCGACAGCGGCTGGGCGCCCTCGGCACGCCACCGGATCTGGAAGCCGCTGATGACGGCGATCGACTCCCGCTACGGCGGCTCCGACTTCCCGCAGGCCGACCAGTCGCTGATCGCCGCGCCGCAGGTCACCGTGCCGGACCTGTCGGGCCGGACCGGCGACTCCGCCGCGCGGGTGCTGACGGCAGCAGGTCTCACCCCCGGAGCGACGTCGCAGGTCGACTCGACGCAGCCGATGAACACCGTGGCCGGCACCGGTCCCGCCGCGGGCACCCGCGTGGACAAGGGCTCGGTGGTGGGCGTGCAGCTGAGCACGGGGAAGGCGCCGCCCGCTCCCGCTCCGGCCGGCTGACACCGCCGGTCCGTGGCGCCGCCGATCGGCGAGGATCGGAGACGGTGAGGGGTCAGGGGTACGGGCCAGGGGGCGGCTCAGGGTCCGACGGCTCCGGCGGGAAGGAGCCCGAACTCGACGAGCTCGTCGTCGGTGAGCAGCCGGCTGCGGATCATGAAGCGCTTGCCCTCGGGGGCTTCGACGCTGAACCCGCTGCCGCGCCCGTCGACGAGGTCGACGGTGAGGTGGGTGTGCTTCCAGTACTCGAACTGGGAGCGGGACATCCAGAAGTCGATCGGGTCCAGGCCGTCGAGCCGGAGCGACTCGACGAGCACGTCCGAGGCGCCGGTGCGGAACATGCCGGCGGGGAAGCACATCGGGGAGCTGCCGTCGCAGCATCCGCCCGACTGGTGGAACATGAGCGGCCCGTGCAGCGCCGTCATCCGGCGGAGCATGTCGGCCGCCTCCGCAGTGACGTCGACCCTCGTGGAGGTCATGGGTGGTGCTCCTTCGCTCGTGGTGCGGACTGTCTGGGGTGCGCCCGACCGCTGATGGCGAACGCTCGTCCGGTCAGGATCTCGATGCGCCCGCTGCGCTGCCTCCTCGGTCGGCATGAGGGGGCCGCGCGTCGTCAGGTGCCTCGCCCGCAGGGCCGAGCACCGTCCACACACGCCTCGTCAGGTGCCTCGCCCGCAGGGCCGAGCACCGTCCACACACCCGTCGTCAGGTGCCTCGCCCGCAGGGCCGAGCACCGAACGGCGGATCCGCGTCCCAGCGGATCCGTCTCGGTGTGGACGCTCCCCGCTCCTCCCCACCCGGCCACGTCGGCGAGCCGACCGCGGCACGGGCGACGAGGAACGAGGAGCCCGTGCACACCAACTCAGAAGAAGCCCATGGGTCCTTCCGCGTAGGAGACGAGGAGGTTCTTCGTCTGCTGGTAGTGGTCGAGCATCACCTTGTGGTTCTCGCGTCCGATGCCCGACTGCTTGTAGCCGCCGAACGCCGCGTGCGCGGGGTACTGGTGGTAGGTGTTCGACCAGACGCGGCCCGCTTCGATGGCTCGGCCGGCGCGGTAGAGCTGGGCGCCGTTGCGGCTCCACACTCCGGCGCCGAGGCCGTAGAGGGTGTCGTTGGCGATGCCGATCGCGTCGTCGAAGTCCTCGAAGGAGGTGAGGGCGAGGACCGGGCCGAAGATCTCCTCCTGGAAGATGCGCATCGAGTTGCGTCCTTCGAACACCGTCGGGTTGACGTAGTAGCCGCCGCTGAGTTCGCCGCCGAGGTCGGCGCGGTCGCCGCCGATGAGCAGCTTCGCTCCCTCCTGCTTGCCGATGTCCATGTAGGAGAGGATCTTCTCGAGCTGGTCGTTCGAGGCCTGGGCGCCGATCATCGTGGCGGTGTCGAGCGGGTTGCCCTGCTTGATCCGCTTGACCCGCTCGAGGCCGTCTCCGACGAAGTCGTCGTAGATCGAGCGCTGGACGAGCGCCCGCGACGGGCACGTGCAGACCTCGCCCTGGTTGAGGGCGAAGAACGAGAAGCCCTCGAGCGCCTTGTCGTAGAAGGAGTCGCGTTCCGCGGCGACGTCGGCGAAGAACACGTTGGGGCTCTTGCCGCCCAGCTCCAGCGTCACCGGGATGAGGTTCTCGCTGGCGTACTGCATGATCAGGCGGCCGGTGGTCGTCTCGCCGGTGAAGGCGATCTTGCGGATGCGCGGGTGGGAGGCGAGCGGCGCGCCCGCTTCGAACCCGAATCCGTTGACGACGTTGAGCACGCCGGCGGGGATGAGGTCGCCGATCAGGTCGAGCAGCACGTGGATGGACGCCGGCGTCTGCTCGGCCGGCTTCAGCACCACGCAGTTGCCCGCGGCGAGCGCCGGCGCGAGCTTCCACACGGCCATCAGGATCGGGAAGTTCCAGGGGATGATCTGCCCGACCACGCCCAGCGGCTCGTGGAAGTGGTACGCGATCGTGTCGTGGTCGATCTCGGAGACCCCTCCCTCCTGCGCGCGGATCGCTCCGGCGAAGTAGCGGAAGTGGTCGATCGCGAGGGGGATGTCGGCGGCGAGGGTCTCGCGCACCGGCTTGCCGTTCTCCCACGTCTCGGCGACCGCGAGCAGCTCGAGGTTCGCCTCCATGCGGTCGGCGATCTTCAGGAGCATGTTCGAGCGCTCGGCGGGGCTGGTCTTCCCCCAGCTCGCGAACGCCTTCCAGCCCGCCTCGACCGCGCGGTCGACGTCGGCGGCGGTGCCGCGGGCGATCTCGCAGAAGGGCTTCCCGGTGATCGGGGTGATGTTCTCGAAGTACTGGCCGCTCGCGGGGGCGACGTGCTCGCCTCCGATGTAGTGGTCGTAGCGCGAGCGGAAGGAGGCGAGGGATCCCTCCGTGCCCGGATTGGCGTAGACCGTGGAACCCGGCTCCTGCGGTGCCTGCTCGGCGACCTGGTCGGCGTACAGCGTCATGTGGACCTCCATCGACGTCGTTGTCGTGGGCGCGGGGTGGGCGCCCGGTCCTGACGCTACGTCCCGGGGGGTTGCACGACGTTGCACCGGGCGGCGCACCGGCGGGAGCGGCGACGACGACGGCCGGAAGGGCCGGGCGGGGGCGCGGCCGACCGAGGAGGACGGCCCTGCGGCCCGGACCTCAGACGCTCGCGAGCAGGCGCTGGGCGATCCGGCTCATGTACACGCCGTAGGTCACCGTGGCCGCTGCGGCACCCGCTCCCACCCAGGACCACACCTGCGGCCAGGCGGAGCCGTCGACGAGGACCACGACGACCCCGATCGCGCCGACCAGGGTCGTCCAGGTCGCGAGCCAGAGGTCGAGGGTCCGGCCGAAGATCCTCGCCATCGGGTAGAAGTGCAGGCCCACGATCACGGCGATGGCCGGCACGAGGAACCGGTCGAGCCCGGTGCCGGTGAGGACGCCGACCGCGACGCCGATCAGCGCGCCCTCCGCGGCGAAGACCGCACCGAAGAGCAGGCCGTTCGGTTTCGCCGCGCGGTCGGCGTCGGTGAGCTCCACCGCCATCCTCCGTCGGGCGAGGAGGAGGCGGACGGCCTGCACGGCGAAGACCACCGCCGCGAGCGCGCAGACGGTCACGGCGGTCGTCGCAGCCGGCGCCGGCCAGCCGACCGTGGTGTCGCTCGCCCACCACATCGTGAAGACCGCCATCAGGAGCAGGCCCCCCGCGACTCCGCTCGCGAGGGCCCGGGGAGGTGGTGCGAGGGTGCTCATGGGTCGAGGCTAACGAGACGGCTCCGCGGCCGGACGGCTCGGGCAGCGGTTCCCGGAGCGACCGGGTCGGCTCAGCGCTGCTCCGCCTCGAGCGCCTCCAGACGCGCGGCGACGCCGGCACGCCGGGGCGAGCGGGGCGGGAGGACGCGCAGGAGCTCCCGCCACACCTCCGCGTCGTCGCGGCCGTCCGGTCCCTCCGCCCAGGCGAGGAGGGTCGCGGGCGCCGCGTCGGCGAGGACGCTCGCCCGCACCCGCATGCGCAGCTCGTCGGCGATCGCCCGGATCCCCGGCGCCTCGGACGAGGGCAGCGGTGCGCCCCGGTACGCGTCCAGGGCGAGGCGGTGGGAACCGCGGTCGAGCAGGCCGAGCACCTGGCGGGCGTCGAGGTCGACCGGGCTCGCCAGGCGGTAGGGGCGCGAGAGAGGTGCCAGGCGCGGGAGGGTCGGCTCGAGCGCGCGGCGCAGCCGCACCATCTCGGCGCGGACGGTGACCACCGCGTCGTCCCGGCCGTGGAGCAGGAGGGCGAGCTGCTCGGCCGAGAGCCCGGACCGGTGCCAGGCGAGCAGGGTCAGGATCTCGGCGTGCCGGGTGCTGAGTTCGAGCGTCGCTCCGGCGGCCGTCACCAGCCCCGTCTCGCGCCCGAGGACCCGCAGACTCGGCGCGCGGGCCGCCGCCGTGCTCCGAGCGGCGGGACGGCGCGGGCGGAGCAGCCGCTGCACCATCAGCTCGCTCTCGACGGCGGCGGCGGTCGCCTCCATCAGCGGGAGGGTCTGCGGAGCGACGACGTCGGCGCCGCCGGTGATGTCGATCACTCCGAGGATCTCGTGCGTCTCGGGGTCGTGCACGGGGACGGCGGTGCAGCTCCACGGGTGCACGAGCGAGGCGAAGTGCTCGGCGCCGTGGATCTGCACGCCGTGATCGAGCACGAGGGCGGTTCCCGGCGCAGACGTGCCGACGTCGGGCTCGGCCCAGGCGGCGCCCTCGACGAACGACATCCCCTCGGCGAGGCTCTTGAGGTGCTGGTCCCCGTCGATCCAGAGCAGTCGCCCGAGCGCGTCGCCCACCGCGACGAGCACGCCGCTGTCCTCATCGGCGTCGCGCACCAGCAGGCGGCGGATGACCGGGAGGACCGAGGCGAGCGGATGCCCGGTGCGGTACTCGCGGAGGTCGTCCCCCGAGAACGAGAGCGGCGCGGTCAGCCGGTCAGGATCCAGGCGCCGCCGCCGTGCGCGCTCCCACGACTCCTCGACCAGCGCGCGCCGCCGACCGCTGCCAGGGCGTGCCAGCCACGGGTTGGTCATGCGCTCCGCCTCGTCCTCGGGTCGGTGGGAGTCGACGCTACTCCGCGGAGGGCGGCGGCGCCTCTGTCCGCGCCCCGGAACGACCGCGCCCCCGCACCGCCAGCAGCAGCACCGCCGCGACCAGCACCGCGATGCCGAGCACGGCTCCCGCGGTCAGCCGCTCGCCCAGCACCGCCACGCCGAGGAGCGTCGCGGTCGCCGGCTCCAGGAGGGTGAGCGTCGAGACGGTGGCCGCGGGCAGCTGCCTGAGGCCGCGCGCGAAGAAGGTGTAGGCCACGGCGACCGTGACCACTCCGAGCCAGAGCACGGCCGGGATCGAGCCGGAGAGCCGCGAGGGATCGCCCAGCAGCAGGAACGGGAGCGCGAGCAGCGCCGCGACTCCGAACTGAGCGCCCATGGCGGCGACGGGGCTGAGTCCGCGCTCGAGCAGCAGCTTGCCGCAGACGGCGTAGAGCGCGTAGGACGCGCCGGCGCCGGCCGAGGCGGCGAGGCCGGGGAGCGTCACGCCGCCGGACCCGCCTCCGCTCAGGAGCACCACGCCGGCCGCGGCGAGCGAGGTCGAGGCGAACCAGCGCGGGCTCGGCGTCGTCCGCAGGACGAGCCACTCCAGCAGGCCGGTGAAGGCGGGAGCGGAGCCGAGGGCGACGATCGTGCCGACCGCGACCCCGTTCTGCGCGGTGCCGGTGAAGAAAGCGGGCTGGTACGCGGCGACGCCGACCGCTCCGAGCACGACGAGGAGCACGACGGTGCGGGTCGGGCGGGAGCGGCTCCGCCGGCCCAGCGCCTCCACGCCGAGGAGGGCGGCCAGCAGGGCGCCGCCGAGGACGATGCGCGCCGCTCCGAGGAGGAGCGGATCCACGCCCGCCGCACCGAGGGCCTGCGCGGTCCCCGTCGTGCCGAAGCAGACGGCGGCGAGGAGGACGGCGCCGATCGCCGACGTCCGCGCCCCGCTCATCCCGCCCCGCTCCCCCGGCCGCCTGACGACCGGCTCCCAGTGTCCCAGGGATGGGCGCGTGCTCTTCCGCCTCTCGCACCGGGGGCCCAGGATGGAGGGACCGGACTAGCGGAGGAGCACGACGTGGGCATCGCGGAACCGTTCGACCTCGAGGACCACCACCGCAGCGCGCACGGCGCCCTGCGCGAGCACTTCTCAGTGCGCGAGTTCGAGGAGGTGCCGCTGGACCGCGAGGCCATCGTCGCCACCGCGTACCTGCGGGCGATCGAGCACGCCACCGTGGCCCGGGTGCTCCCCCTCGCGCGCGCCCACCCCGACGAGCAGGTCCGCGCGTTCGCGTCCGTCTGGGCCGCCGAGCGGCACCGGATCGCCGACGCCCTGGGCGACGTGCTCGCGGCCTCGCCGCAGATCCGCGGCATCGACATCCGCCCGCCGGAGCCGACGGTGAGGTCGCGCCCGCTCCTCGACCGCGCCGCGGCCTCCCTCGCCGGCCCCGTCGCGCTGGCCCTCGCGGTGGACGCCCGGGTCGCGGTGCACGGCTACCGCCGGCTCGCCCGGCTCTCGCTGCACCCCGAGATGGAGCGCCTCGCCGAGACGGTCACGGGCATCCTCGAGCGGCAGGCCGACTTCTTCACGGTGCACGCGGCGGGACGCCTCGGACGCCCGCTGCCGCGCCGGGTGCAGGCGGCCGGCCTGCTCGCCGTGCTGCGCCTCCCGATCGGCGAGGCCGACCTGCCGGAGGCTCTCGCCCGCGAGGGTCGGGAGCTCGTCTTCGGCCGGGACGACGGCGGACTCGACGGGATCGACGCGGGCGTCGTCGCGGCGTTCGCGCTGCCCTGCACGGCGGCCCGGCGGCTCGTGCACCCCTACCGGCCCGCGTCGATCCGCGCCGCGCACCGCCTCGGACGACTCGCCGCCGACACCCGCGCCGCCGTCACGACCCTGCTGGAGCAGGTGCGCGACTAGCGGCGGCGATCAGCCCAGCAGCTCGCGCACGTCCTCGGCGGTGATCCCGCCTGTGGCCGCGGCGCCGTCGTCCGACATGACCGCGGCGAAGAGCGCGGCCTTCGCCTCCTTGAGGGCCATCACCTTCTCCTCGATCGTGTCCTTCGCGACCAGGCGGTAGACCATGACGGAGCGGGTCTGGCCGATGCGGTGCGCACGGTCGACCGCCTGCGACTCGGTGGCGGGGTTCCACCACGGGTCGAGCAGGATGCAGTAGTCGGCCTCGGTGAGGTTGAGCCCGAAGCCGCCGGCCTTGAGCGAGATCAGGAACACGCCCGCCGCGCCCGAGCGGAACCGCTCGATGACCTCGTCGCGCTTCTTCGTCGCTCCGTCGAGGTACGCGTACTCGATGCCCGCCGCGTCCAGCCGCCCGCGGACCCGGCCGAGGAACCGCGTGAACTGGCTGAAGACCAGCACGCGGTGCCCCTCGCCGAGGGCGTCGCCCAGCAGCTCGTCGAGCAGGTCGAGCTTGGTGGAGGGCACGCTCTCGTGCGCCTCGTCGACCAGCGCCGCGTCGAGCGCGACCTGGCGCAGCACGGTCAGCGCGCGGAAGATCGCGAAGCGGTTCTTCTCGAAGTCGCCGATCAGGCCCAGCACGCGCTGCCGCTCCCGCGCCAGGTACGTGTCGTAGACCTTCCGCTGCTTCGGGCCGAGCTCGACCTCGAGGGTCTGCTCCTGCTTGGGAGGCAGCTCCTTGGCGACGAGCTCCTTGGTGCGCCGCAGCATCAGCGGGCGGATGCGCCGCCGCAGCTGCGAGAGCTTCTCGGTGTCGGCCTCGCGCTCGATCGGCTTCTGGTAGAACTCGACGAACCCGGCGGGCGAGGGGAACAGGCCCGGAGCGACGATCGACAGCAGCGACCACAGCTCCATCACGTTGTTCTCCATCGGCGTGCCCGTGATGGCGAGCTTGAAGGGCACGTCGAGCCGGCGCGCGAGCTGATGCGTCGCCGACTGGCGGTTCTTGACGAACTGCGCCTCGTCGAGGAGGAGCCCCGACCACTGGATGCTCGAGTACGACTCGTAGTCGAGCCGGAACAGGGCGTAGGAGGTGACGACCAGCTCGGCCTCGCCGATGACGCTCGAGAGCGCCTTCCGCTTCTTCTTCGACGTCTCGTCGATGCCGACCACGCGCAGGTCCGGGGCGAAGCGCTTGGCCTCGCCCACCCAGTTCGGCACGACGCTGGTGGGGGCGACGACGAGGAACGGGCGCGGCGAGGTGCCCGCCTCCGCGGCCGCGGCGCGCTGCTCCTGCATCACCCGGGTGACCAGGGCGAGGGACTGCACGGTCTTGCCCAGGCCCATGTCGTCCGCGAGCACGCCGCCGAGCTGGTTGTCGTAGAGGAACGAGAGCCAGTCGTAGCCGAGCTGCTGGTAGGGCCGCAGCTCCACCACGAACCCCTCGGGCAGGGCGCGCGACTCCAGGGCACCGGTCGCGGTGAAGCCGGAGAGCCCCTCCACGGAGCGGCGCCATGCGGCGGCCTGCGCCTCCACGACGCCCAGCTCGACCAGCTCGTCCCAGAGGGAGGACTGGAAGCGGCTGATCCGCAGGGTCTCGCCGGGGTCGTCCGAGAGCTCGCGGGCTTCGGCGATCAGCTCGCGGAGGCGGCCGAACCGCTCGTCGTCGAGGGCGAAGTAGACGCCGCTCGGCAGCACCATGTACTCGTCGCCGCGGGCGAGCGCGAGGAAGATCTCGGCGAGCGGGACCGCCTCGTCGTTCACGGTGACGGAGATCTCGAGGTTGAACCAGTCGCGGCTGTCGGGCCGGGCGACGGTCTGCACGGCGACCACGGGCGCGGTCTGCGCCTCGCGGTACTCGACGCGTTCGCCGATCTCCTCGATCTCGACGGTGCCCAGCTCGCGGAGCCGCTCGACCTCGCCGGTGAGGAAGCCGACGGTCTGCATGCCGCGCAGGTCGAAGGTGGGGCGCAGGCGCCTGCTCGACGGGGACACCAGGGCCGGCGTCGACTCCGGGTCGAGACCTGCTCCGACGAGGGAGTCGAGGATCCGCTGCTCGGCCTCGGGGTCGCGGTAGCCCGCGTCCTCGCCGACCCGCAGCGGGAGCCGCTCGGCGTCCACGCCGCCGCGCGCCCCCTCCACGCCGTAGCGCCACCACCACGAGCCGCGCAGGCCCGCGCCGTCGGTGTGCTCGAGGGTGAGGCCGAGGCGCGGCTCGGGCACCGCAGGCGCCTCGAAGGAGCCGTCGCGGGAGACGATGTCGAACAGCCGGTGCAGCCGCTGGTAGTGCTCCGTGAGGAACGCCGACTCCTCGGCCACTGGGATGCGGATGGCCTCGCGGCTCCAGAGGAACGTGCGCGCGGAGGACAGCAGCGGCGCGGCGAACGGGATGAGCGTGACCGGGCGGGCGCGCATCTCGTCGCCGCCCTCCCAGGTGTAGAGGCCGACGGCGGGGTCGCCGATGAAGCCGAACTCCTCGGGGGCCGGGTGGTCGCCGATCGCGACGAGCGAGCGCAGCTCGAGGCCGGCGGCGGTGCGCGTGACGTCGATGGAGGCGGTGGCCGTCGTGTCGAGGATCTTCAGCGGCGTCTGGTCGCGGTCGCCCATCACCAGACCGATTCCCGCGCGGACGGCGCCGTGCAGGGCCGCCCAGATCGCCTCGCTCCGGCACTGGTCGAGGTAGAGCCAGGTGTCGGGCGAGTAGTAGCTGGAGGCGCTGTGCCCGGAGAGCAGGCCCTGCATCTCGCGGATCACGTCGATCTGGCGCTCGTCGTAGTCGTGGCTGTAGTGCAGGTAGCCGAGGTCGCGCCAGCTGGTGCCGGTGCGCACCCAGCGGTCGCGGTCGCCCATCCGCACCGGGCGCACTCCCAGGCGCGGACGCGGCTCGGGCGGCGGCCGGTAGGAGTTGTAGCGGCCGGGCGGGCGACGCACGGGTTCGCCGGGCAGCAGCTCGAACTGCAGGCCGAGCGGTATGCCGGTGTGGGAGCGCTCGGCGCCGGCGAGCAGCGGGGCGAGCGCGCTGCGCCACTCCGGGACGGCGTCGACGGCGGCCTCGCCCGGGAAGGGACCGGCCACTCCGCCCTCGCGCTCACGGCGCAGGGCCTCGACCAGGACGGCGGCGACGTGCTTGCACTCGTGCTTGACCGGGCAGCTGCAGGCGCCGCCGAGGAGGGTCCAGTGCTCGCCCTCGTCGCGGAGCTGCACGCTCACGGCGTACGGCGAGCGCCCGGATCCGCGGACCTGGCCGAAGAGGCGGGTGCGGCCGCCGAACCACTGCAGCTCGCGGACGCGGCCCTCGTCCGCGTACGCGGTGCCCTTCTCGAGGGCGGCGGTTCCGACGAGGGCGCGGACGTCCTGCTCGGAGAAGGGCTCGTGGCCGGCGGTCACCGGCCCGGGTGCGGCCGACGGCAGCACCTCACCGGGGGGACTCTGGCGGGCCATGGACCTCACGCTCTCCGCGCTCGAACGAGCGCATCCGTCTATTCAACCCGATTCCGGAGGCACCGCGAGCCGCGGGCCGGGATCCGTGGAGGACGCACGGCCGTCCCTACGATGGAGGGATGCCCCGTCTGGCCGTCCTCTCGGCGCACACCTCCCCGCTCGAGCAGCCGTCGACGGGCGACGCGGGCGGGATGAACGTGTACCTCTCGGCGGTGCTGCCGGAGCTGGCGGCGCTCGGCTGGGAGATCGAGGTGCTGACCCGCGGCGAGGGCGTCCGCACCCTCGCGCCGGGTGTGCGGGTGGTGGGCGTGCCGGTGCCGGCGGGCGACAAGTACGCTCTGGCGGCCGCGGCGCCGGAGTTCGCGCGGGCCGCGGCGGGAGCAGACGTCGTGCACTCGCACTACTGGGTGTCGGGCCTCGCGGGGGCGCTCACCGGCAGACCGCACGTGCACTCGATGCACTCGGGCTCGCTCGCCAAGAACGCCCGGCTCGCCCCGGGCGACGTCGCGGAGCCGCAGCAGCGGGTCGACGCGGAGCGCTCCGTGCTCGCCTCCGCCGACGCGATCGTGGTGGCGGGCGCCTCGGAGCGGGCGGACGTCGTCAGCGGGTACGGCGCGGACCCGGACCGAGTCGTCGTGGTGCCGCCCGGGGTCGACGCGCGGTTCCGCCCAGGCGGCGGCGAGCGCTCCGGGGTCGTCCTGGTCGGCCGGGTGCAGCCGCTCAAGGGCCAGCTTCTGGCGGTGGAGGCGCTCACGGCGATGGCGCCGGCGGAGCGGCCCGTGGTGCGGCTGGTGGGCGGGGCGGCACCGGGCCGGGAGTCGTACCTCGATGCGGTGCGCGCCGCGGCGGCTCCGCTGGGCGACCGCGTGCTGATCGAGGGAGCCGCCGACCGCGACCGGGTGGCGGAGCGGCTCCGGAGCGCGGAGCTGGCGCTCGTGCCCTCGGCGGCGGAGACCTTCGGGCTGATCGCGCTCGAGGCCGCCAGCAGCGGCACTCCGGTGCTCGCGCGCCGCACGACCGGCCTGGTGGACGCGGTGCGCGACGGCGGGAGCGGCCTGCTGCTCGACTCCGGCTCCCCCGCGGCGTGGGCCGAGGCGATCCTGAGCCTGCTGGGCTCCCCCGAGGAGCTGGCGCGCCTCGGCCGCGGCGGCGTCGATTGGGCGGCCGCCCACTCCTGGCCGGCCGCCGCCGCCCGACTGGACGCCGTCTACCGCGGCCTCCTGCCCCGCTGAGGTGGCAGGGGCGACGGGGGTCAATCGGCGATGGCGGGGGCTCCGGGGTCGAGGCGGGCGCCGCGGGTGGAGCGGTACCAGGGCGCGAGGCGGTCGGGCGAGACGGCGACCATGGCGGCGCCCGTGAAGCCGGCGTCGTTGCCGAAGCGGGCGGGGACGATCTCGGTGCCGATGTCGAGGAAGCGGGCGAACTCGTCGAAGACGTGCGCCGCCGCGCCGCCGATCACGAACAGCTGCGGCGAGAGCAGCATCTCGAGGTGCCGGTAGTAGACGCTGAGGCGCCCCGCCCACTCCTCGAGGGTGATGCCCTCGCGGCGGACGGCCGAGAAGCCGACCTGCGGCTCGAAGTCGGGACCGTCGATGTGCAGGTGCCCGAGCTCGGAGTTGGGGATCACCACGCCCTCGTGGACGAGCGCCGTCCCGATGCCGGTGCCGAGGGTGGTCAGCAGGAGGAGGCCCTCGCGGCCGCGCATCGCGCCGAACTCGCGCTCGGCGACCCCCGCCGCGTCCGCGTCGTTGACGACGACGACGTCGACCCCGGTGGCCTCCGAGAGGAGGGCCTGCGCGTCGAGCCCGACCCAGCGCTGCGAGACGTGGGTGGTCTGGCGGACGACGCCGCCGCGGACGATCCCGGGGAAGCCGACGCCCACGGACGTGCCCGCGATCGGCGAGACGTCGCGGACGATTCCGGCGATCGCCTCGGCGAAGTCCTCGGGCTCCTTGCCCAGCGGGTTCGCGACCGCGAAGCGCCGGGCCGCCCGCTCGCCGGTGGTGACGTCGACGAGGGACGCCTTGATCGACGTCCCCCCGATGTCGACGCCGACGGCGAAGCGCGGGAGGAGGCCGTCGTGGGGCTGGGTCACGGATGCTCCGTCTGCAGTGGTGGCGAGTGCGGGGACTCGGGAGAGCGGTCGGCCCGTCGGATCCGGGATCGCGACGAGCCGAAGGAGATTCTACGAGCCGTCAGGTGCGCGCGGGCTCAGAGGGCGCGGAGGACGAAGTCGATCACCGGCTCGTAGAGGTGGACGGCCAGCCCGTCGTCGATCGGGACGACCACCTCGATCGAGCCCTGAGCCTCGGCGACGAAGACCGCCGGGTCGTTGCAGTCGGCGATCGCGATCACCGGCAGCCCGCGCCGACCGGCCGCGCCCGCGAAGCCGTGGTCGGCGACGACCAGGTCCGGGCGGATGCCGAGCTCGTCGAGGCGGTCGAGCAGCGCGTCCATCGGCTCCGGCGAGTGCGTGTGCTGCAGCCCTCCGCCGCGGTAGACGCAGGTGACCCCGCCGGTGCACCACAGGGCCTGGTGCTCGTCCGCGAGAGGGACGCGGATGCCGTCGGGGGCGGCGAACGGGAGCCCGTTCACGTCGATCACGCGGGCGCCCCGCTCGGCCGCGGCGGCGGCGAAGCGGCGGTAGACGTCCATCAGGGTCGCGGGGTGCGCGGTCGCGAACAGGAGCAGCGCCCCCTCGCGGACGGCGGCGGCGAACCGGTCGCGGTAGCGCGCGAGCCCCGCGACCGTCAGGCGGGCGTCGATCCGGTCCTGCCCGCTCTCGAAGGAGGGGTCGGTGCTGATCCCCACGCGCTCTCCCATCAGGGCGAGCAGGCTCTCGAGCGTCCAGTGCTCGGCCACGTCCACCCCGTAGAGGTGCGCGGGCTCCCGGGCGGCGAGCCGGCGGAGGTTGCCGAGGTTGCTCGCGCGGCCGGTGAGGACGTCCCCGGCGAGGAGGGAGGAGTCGAGGTACGCCTCGAGCTCGGAGTCGGGCAGCGGCATGCGGGACCTCTCGATCGACGGGGAGCTCCCAGGCTACGGGGAAACCGGGTGTTGACATCCGATCCATCACCGATATATCGTTACTACATCGCCGACAGATCGGAAGCAGCCGCTCCCGACGGGCGACCGGATCCGATCGAAAGGGATCCCCTCACGACAGAGAGCAGCACACCCATGAACTCCAGGACCTTCTTCTCCGACGACCGCCGCGACTCCCGCGACGGCGACCACTCCACCCGCCACGAGCACCCCGGCCGCGGACAGCGCCGCGGACCCGGCGGTCACGGCCGCGGCTTCGGGCCCGGCTTCGGCTTCGGCCCGGGCTTCGGCCCCGGCTTCGGCGGCCCCTTCGGCCGCGGCGGAGGACGCGCCCGACGCGGTGACGTCCGCGCGGCCCTCCTCTCCCTCCTCTCCGAGAAGTCCTCGAACGGCTACGGCCTGATCAAGGCCATCGCCGAGAAGACGAACGGATCGTGGCGCCCCAGCCCCGGCTCCGTCTACCCCACCCTCCAGCAGCTCGTCGACGAGGGCCTCATCACGGCCGTCGGCGAGGGCCGCGGCACCGAGTACCAGCTCACGGACGCGGGCGGCACCTATGTGCGCGAGCACGCCGACGAGCTCGACACGGCCTGGGAGGCCACTCCCGGCGCGAGCGACGCCGACCGCGCCTTCATGGAGAACGTCGGCAAGCTGATGGGCGTCGTGCAGCAGTTCCGCGGAGCGACCGAGGCGCAGCGCGCCGCCGCCTCCGCCAAGCTCGACGAGACCCGTCGCGCGCTGTACCTCATCCTCGCCGACTGACCTCGGCTCCCCTCCCGCGCTCCGCCGCGGGAGCCCCCGGACGGACGGGACCCCCTCGCCTCGGCGACGGGGTCCCGTCCGTTCTGTCGTCTCCGGTGCCGGCGCCTCAGCGGGCGGCGGACAGACGGGCCAGACCCTCGTCGAGGGTGACCGACGGGCTCCACTGCAGATCGGCGCGCGTGCGGCGCTGGTCGAACCAGTGCGCGGTCGAGAGCTGCTCGGCGAGGAATCGGGTCATCGGCGGCTCGTCGGCACCGGGCCGCACGGCCCAGACGCGCTCGACGAGCGAGCCCGCGGCGCGGGCGACGGAGGCGGGGACGGACCAGCGCGGCGGCTCGACGCCCGAGGCGCGGCAGATCCCGGCGAGCAGCTCGGCGACCGGGCGCGGCTCGCCGTTGGTGACGACGTAGGAGCGGCCGTGCACGTCCTCCGCCCGCCCGAGAGCGGCGACGATCGCCGAGGCGGCGTTGTCGATGTAGGTGGAGTCGATCAGCGCCTGGCCGTGCCCGAGGAGCGGCAGTCGGCCGGCGCGCGCCCGCTCGACGATGCGGGCGACGAGCTGGGTGTCGCCCGGACCCCAGACCAGGTGCGGGCGCACGGCGACCACCGCGAACCCGGGGGCGTCGGCCGCGAGGGCCAGCAGCTCGGCGCGGGCCTTGGTGCGGGCGTAGTCGCCGCGGGCGCGATCCGGATCGGCGGGCTCGGCGTCGTCGCCGGTGATCGAGGAGCCGGAGTGGGCGACGGAGGGCGACGAGATCTGGACGAAGCGGCTCACCCCGGCGCGGGCGGCGGCGGCGAGCAGGCGCCGGGTGCCGTCGACGTTCACGCGGTCGAAGTCGCCCGGATCGCCGGCGAGCGAGACCTTCGCGGCGAGGTGCACGACGCCCTCAGCCGCCTCGACCGCCGCCTCGACCGCCCGCGGATCGGTCAGGGAGCCCCGTGCCTCCTCGACGCCCGCGACCCCGCAGGGCCGGCGCTGGAAGGTGCGGACCTCGTGCCCCTGCGCGACGAGTCCCGCGGCCACCGCGCCGCCGAGCAGGCCGCTCGCGCCGGTGACCAGGACCCTCACGGCGCCACCATCCGGCCGCCGGCGAGCACGCCCTCGGCCCAGCGCGAGAGCGCGGCCCGGTCGATCTTGGAGTTGTGGCGGATGTCAGTGGGCAGCGCCGGGACGACGAGCACCGCGGCGACGGGCCGGCCGACGGCCGCGCGCACCTCGGCGGCGAGGGCCTCCTCGGCCAGCACCACGCGGCGCGCGCCCGAGCGCAGCTCGACCACGGCGACCAGCTGCGCGACTCCGCGCGGACCGGCTCCGACGATCGCGGCGCGGGCGACCGAGGCGACGCGCGCCTCGATCCGCTGCTCCGGTCCGACCGGCGTGACCACGCCGTCGGGTGTGACGACGACGTGCGGCATCCGGCCCTCGACCCAGAGGCGGCCGGCGGAGTCGATCCGCCCGACGTCCCCGGTGCGGTGCCAGCGCTCGCCCGGGACGGCGCCGATGCGGGCGGCGCGGTCGGTCAGCCAGAGGCGCTCGTAGTGGTCCTCGACGTGACCGGCCGAGACGACGATCTCGCCGGTCGCGCCGACGATCTCCTCCGGCTCGTCCGCGGCGCGGCCGTCGGCGTCGAGCGGGGCGATCCGCAGTCGGACGCCCGCGGCGGGCACGCCCACGCAGACGCCTCCGCGCGGATCGTCGTCGGAGGCGGCCTCGCGGATGCCCTCCAGCGACGCGTCGGTGAGCAGCAGCCCCTCGGTCATGCCGTAGGGGGTGCGGGCGGAGGCGTTCGGCATGAGCGCCTGCGCCTCGCCGAGCAGTCCCGCCGAGACGGGGGCGCCGGCCGAGAGGAACGTGCGCACGCCGGCGAGGGCGCGGTGGTCGTCGGCGTCGAGCGCGCCGGCGGTGGCCACGACGTTGGCCAGCGCGGCCGGCGACAGGAACAGCACGGTCGCGTCGACCCGGGCGGCGGCCGCGGCGACGGCGGACGCGGTGAGCGTCCGGGGCGCGGTGACGTCCATGTCCGGAGTGGCGGAGCGCGTGCCCAGCGCGGGACCGAGCAGGGCGAACGGCGCGAAGCCCGCGACGAGCCCGGTGCCCGGTCCGATCCCGTACTGGCGGGCGAGCGCGTCGCGGACGCCCGCGAGTTGACGGTGCGTGTAGACGACGCCCTTGGCGGGGCCGGTCGAGCCGGAGGTGAAGAGGATCGCTGCCACGGCGTCGGCGGCGGGCGGCTCGCCCAGCGCCTCCGGGTCGGCCGCCAGCTCGGCGCGGCCGAGCTCCACGAGCTGCCCGAGCGAGGTGTCCACGCCGAGAGCGGCGGCGGAGGCGCGGGGCAGGGTCTGCGTCGACACCCGACCGCCGGGCCAGCGGAGGGCCCGCGCGACGGTGAGGCCGGGCAGGGCGCCGACCACGAGATCCGGCCAGGCGCCGCGGACCGCGCGGGTGAGACCGCGCAGGCCCAGGCCCGCGTCGGCGACGACGACGACGGCTCCGATCCGCAGGCACGCGTAGAGCACCGCCGTCAGGTCGGCGCCGGGCGGCACGAGGAGCGAGACGCGGTCGCCCGCGGAGACGCCCGAGGCCCGCAGCCCGGCGGCGAGCTCGCGGACCCGCTGCGAGAGCAGGCGCCACGAGACCGAGCGGGGGCCGCCGCCCCCGGGAGGCGCCATCTCGACCAGGGCGAGCGAGCCGTCCTGCGCGTTGCGGTCGAGGTGCGCCCACAGCGGCTCGACCGGCGCGGTCGGGCGGCGGATGTCCGGGGCCGGGTCGCCGCCGAAGGGCTCGTCGCCGTCGGAGAGGTCGCCCAGCCAGGCGAGGACGGCGGAGGCGTAGTCGACGTCCTCGGCCACGAGGTGGCCCGCTCCCTCGTAGCGGTGGACCTGCGCGTGGGGCAGGCGGTCGACGAGGTCGTCGAGGTAGCGGTCGGAGAAGATCGGGTCCAGCGGGCCCCAGAGCATCAGGGCCGGCGTCGTCAGGGTGCTGACGCCCTGGGCGATGCGCTGCAGCTCCGGGTCGCTCGGGTGCGCGGAGTCGACCGGGATGTCGGCGACGAAGCCGCCCACTCCGCCGCGGCGCGACGCGGACCGGTAGGGCGCGCGGTACCCCTCCTTCACCGCGGTGGGCAGCGCCGGACGCCCCAGCGCGAGGGTCGTCTCGAGGAAGGCCGGCGTGCCGACCGTGGAGGCGCCGAGCACGCCCGAGGCGAGGGCGAGCCGGAGCGGGGCCGGGATCGGCTCGTCGGCGCTCTGGTGGATCGCGGTGTTCAGGAGCATCGCGGCGCGCAGCTGCTGAGGGTGGTCGACCGCCCAGCCCAGCGAGACGACTCCGCCCCAGTCGTGGCCGAGGGTGACCACGTCGTCGAGCCCGAGCACGTCGGTGAGGTTCGAGAGCTCGCGCACGCGGTCGGCGAGCGTGTGCAGGGCGCCGGTGCGCTCGGAGAAGCCCATCTCGAGCTGGTCGACGGCGACCACCCGCCAGGCGGGCCCCCCGCGGCGGGCGGACTCGAGGGTGGCGGCGGCGAGGCGGCGCCAGAGGTAGGACCAGGTGGGGTTGCCGTGCACGCAGAGGACGGTGCCGACCGGCTCCGTGCCGAGGGCCTCGCCCGTGTCGAGCAGGTGCCAGCGGCGCGGGACGCCCTGGGCGTCCGGAGCGTCGACCAGGCGCGACCACGCGGGATCGAGCCCGTCGAGCCCGGCCGGGGGGAGCATCGCCGCGGCCGTGGAGCCGAGCGCTCCGCGGATCCGCTCGGCCGGGTGGGGCGCGGTCACCAGGCGATCTCGAGCATCGCGGTGTTGATGCCCGAGCCCACTCCGATGAGCAGCACCCGGTTGCCGGGCTGCAGGGTCTCGGCCTCCTGGGCCAGGGTGATCGGGATCGACGCCGGGCCGACGTTGCCGAGGGTGGGGTAGGTCGTGGGGACGCGGCTGCGGTCGATGCCGACGGCCTTCACCAGGGCGTCGGTGTGCACGTCCGACACCTGGTGCGTGATGTAGCGGTCCATCCCGCTCCAGTTCCAGTCGCGGGTGGCCTCCTTCCACGCCGAGAGCACGAGCTCCATGCCGCCCTTGAGCAGCGCCTTCGCGTCCGTGAACATGCCGTCGACGCTGCCGACGCAGAGCTCGTTGAACTGCGTCGCCGCACGGGTGATCCCGCCGAGGATGCGGTGGCCCTTGGGGTGCTCGTCGGCCGGGCCGAGGACGGCCGCAGCGGCGCCGGAGCCGAGCGTCAGGCTCGCGAACTCGCTCATGAAGTCCTTGCGCTTCACGCCGTCGCGGCTGAGGCGCTCGATCGTGTTGACCTGGATCTCGTCGGCGTCCTCGCCGTCGATGATGAGCGCGTAGCGGATCTGGCCGGAGTCGATCAGCTGCGCGGCGAGGGTCATGCCGTTCACGAAGCCGAGGCACGCGTTCGCGATGTCGAAGTTGATGGCCGACGAGGGCAGGCCGAGCCCGTGGTGCAGGCGCACGGCGACCGAGGGCTCGAGGTGCTTGCGGGTCACCGAGGTGTTGATGATCAGGCCGATCTGGTCGGCGCGGACGCCGGCCTCGGCGAGGGCCCGCTTGCCCGCCTCGATCGCCGCTCCGTCGAAGCCCTGCTCGGAACCCCAGTTGCGGCGCTCGTGCACGCCGGCGACGCGCTGGAGGAGCCCGGTGGGGAGCCGGAGGCGCTTGAGCGCCGGGGCGAGCCGCGCCTCGATCTCGGCCGACGTGGTCACGCGCGGAGCCAGCGTCGTCGCGACGGACAGCAGTGCGACGTTGCGGTGCGTGGTCGTTGCGTTTCCGTCCAACGGAACTCCCTGTCGAGTTGTCGATCCTGGCATGTGCCTCCGTGATTTTACGCTGTCGTTCAGGCAGCGCTTCCTGAACGCCGGCTGGATGGTCGCGGAACGCGTCCTCGGCGGCCGGGCCGAGGCTCCTCCCCCGGAACGACGGGCGAGGAGCTGCTGAGGCCATACGCGACGCGCGGTGTCAACCCACCCGCCGGGCGTCAGGTCCCCATCGCCCACGGCTCGCGATCGCCGCGGAGGCGGGCGGCGAGCGCCATCGCCTGCTCGTCCGTCAGGGTCGCGACGTAGTCGACCACACCGCGTCCCCGGCCGAGCCGCTGCAGCGCCGCCGGGTCGGAGGTCGGCCGGCCGCGCTCGTCGGCCGGGAGCCAGTCGGGGTGGTCGGCGCGGAGGCGGAAGTAGCCGTCGGTCGCGAGCTCGATCAGGTCGAGCAGCTTCTGCGGAGCCCGCGAGCCGTCGCGGGGGTCCTCGAGCCAGGCGTCGAGGTGGGTCACCAGCGTCTCGAGCACCTGGGACTGACCGCGCTGGTAGGTGGCGAAGTCGGGCCGGTCGATCACGAAGCGGGTGTGCACGAACTTCAGCACGGCCACGTCGTGCCAGGCGTCCGGGAGCAGCGAGAGGTGGCCCGAGCGGACGTTCGGCTCGGCGAGCACCACCACGGAGCGCTGCAGGCGGCCGATCCAGGAGGAGACGAAGGACTCGATCGCGCGCTCGGTGCGCGTCGATCCGTCGAACGGGAGCGCGAGGAGCCCCTCGACCAGCTCGGTCGACACCCGCTCGACGGAGGCGCGGAAGTGCTCGTCGCTCGCGATCCACGGGTCGCGGGCTACGAGCCTCCGGCGGAGCATCTCGAGCGAGTGCCCGGGAGCCCGCGCCCACAGCTCCTCCGCGTCGAGGGAGGCGAGGGCGTTCTGCTCGCGGAGGAACGCGCGGAACTCCACCGCGACGGCCGCCTGCTGCAGCACTCCTGCGCGGTAGAAGTCGTCGAGGTCGTGCAGCGAGTAGGCGATGTCGTCGGCGACGTCCATCACCGAGCACTCGAGGGTCTGCTGCCAGGGGGCGATCGCGGCGAAGCCGGAGCGGGCGTCGAGCAGGTCGTCGAGGTCGAGGGTGTACGCCGAGAACTTCGGCGGCGCGGTCTCCCAGCGGCTGGCGGTCGAGCCGCGGGGCAGCTCGGTCGGGTCGGCGGAGTCGATGCCGGGGCGGTGGACCGTCCGCCCCCACGGGTACTTGAGCACGGCTGCACGGGAGGCGGCGGTGAGGTTCAGCCCCACCTCCACCGTCTCGCAGACGTCGAGCTCGGAGAGGATCCGGAACGACTGCGCGTTGCCCTCGAAGCCCTCCGCGAGCCCCAGCCGCTCGCGCGCGAGGCGGTCGAGCGCCTGCTCGCCGAGGTGGCCGAACGGAGGGTGGCCGAGGTCGTGCGCGCTGGCCGCGGCCTGCACGACCACCGGGTCGCAGCCGCCGAGCCGCTCGACCAGCTCGCGCTGAGCGGGATCGGTCGTGGTCAGCTGCATCGCGATCGCCCGAGCGACCGCGGTGACCTTGATCGAGTGCGTGAGCCGATTGTGCACGACCTGCCCGACGCCCGAGGGCGAGATGACCTGGGTCACCGCGGAGAGGCGGGCGAAGTACGGCGAGAAGCGGATCCGCTCGAGGTCGACGCGGTACTCGGGGTACTCCTCGCCGGTGGCGAACCGGTCGACCGGCTCGGGGATGCGCCGGTCGCGGCGGTGGTCGTGCGGGGCCGAGGCCCTCGGGGCCGTCGTCTCGGAAAGTGCCGGCTCGCTCATGGCTTCACCCTAATCAGGGGCGCGGGGGCGGAGGCGCGCGTCACGCGGGACTCTCGCGCGGGGCGACGGCGAGGTGCACGGCCGCAGCGACGACCGCGCCGACGACGTAGGCGGCGATGTCGAGCCAGGAGAAGGTGGTGCCGACGACGAGGCGGAGCGGCGCCCACAGCTCGACCAGGCGCGACGCGACTCCGATCGCCTGCAGCTGCTCCATCGCGATCGACCAGGCCAGCGCGATCCCGGCAGCCGTCACGCCCGGGATGCGGGGCAGGAGCACCGCGATCAGCAGCGCCACCAGCACGACGTAGGCCACTCCGCCGGCGAGGTCCGCGAGCAGCCCCGTCAGCACGAACCGCAGCGCCAGGCCCAGGCCGAGCACGGCGACGGCCGCGATCGCGAAGCGGAGCCGCACCCTCACCGGGCACGCTCCTCGAGGGCGCGCTGGAGGCGGTCGAGAGCGAGGAGGAACGTGCGGTCGTCGGCCACGCGCCAGCCGAGGGCCGCCGGTGCGGCGACGACCAGGGGCACGAGGACGGTGCGCGGGCGCCGCCTGGCCGCTCGGAGGACGGCGGAGGCGGGCGGGGCGAGGACCGCCAGGACCAGCGCACGGACCCGGTGGGCTCCCGAGGGCGAGGTGCCGACGCCCACCGAGACGATCCGGTCCCATCCGGCGATGCGCAGGGCGTCCGCGTGCTCGGCGGCGAGCTCGAGTCCGTCGCGGCCGACGGCGAGCACCGCGGCGGCGGCGGCCGGAGCGGCGGAGGCGGGTGCCGCGATCCGGCGCAGCGCCCGGTCGAGCTCGGGAGTGCGCAGGACGGCGAACCCCTCGGTGACCGCGGCGAGCGCCGCCAGCCGGCGCTGCCGCTCCGGGGCGGCCTGGCGGACCCGGGCCCGGACGGCGGCCGGGGCGGGCAGGGGCGCGGCGAGCAGCGCGGTCGGCTCGAACCGCGTGCGCGGGGGCAGCGGGACCGTCGGCGGCGTGCGCGGCGGGGGCTCGCCCCAGTGCGGCGTCGATGCGGGATCCATGCGCCCCTCCCTCCTCGCGCGGCTCCGAGCCGCCCCTGAGATCATCCCTCCTCCGCCCTCCCGCCTTGCCGAGAGCGCCCGGCGGGCTTACGATGGAGTACCCCCCGGGGGTATGCCGTGACGGGCGTGCCGACCGGACGCCCACCGGGCCGATCGATCGGATCGGACCGGACGCACGACACAGGAGGACCCATGAGCACCAGGATCGACCTCGGCCTGACCGCGAGCGGATCGACGGGAGGCTGCGGCTGCGGCGGAGGCGGCGCCTGCGCGTGCGGCGGCCACGGAGGCGCTGACCGCTCCGACTCCGGCCACGCGGCGCAGGGCTCCCTGTCGGCCGCGTCCGTGCAGAGCTTCGGCGTCGCGGGCATGACGTGCGAGCACTGCGTCCGCAGCGTCACCGAGGAGCTCGCCGCCTACCCCGAGGTCTCGGCGGTCGACGTGTCGCTCGCCCCCGACGGGGTCTCGACCGTCACGGTCGGCTCCTCCCGGCCGCTCGGCCGCGAGGAGATCGCCGCCGCCGTCGCCGACGCGGGCTACCGCCTCGCTCCCCTGAGCTGAGATGCCCGAGACCACCGGCACCCCGCTCGAGCTCGCCATCGGAGGGATGACCTGCGCCTCCTGCGTCGCGCGGGTCGAGAAGCGCCTCGACGCGCTCCCCGGCGTCCACGCGACCGTCAACCTCGCCCTCGAGCGCGCGACGCTGACCCTCCCGCCCGGCACGACTCCGGCCGACGCGATCGCCGCCGTCGAGGCCGCGGGCTACCGCGCGACGGTCCCCTCCACCGGCGACGCGGCTCCCGCGGAGGAGCAGGAGGAGCAGGAGGAGCAGAGCGACGACGACCGCGAGCGGCGCGCCCTGCGCACCCGGCTCCGCGTCTCCGCCCTGCTCGCCGTGCCGGTGGTCCTGCTCTCGATGATCCCGCCGCTGCAGTTCGCGAACTGGCAGTGGCTCGCCCTCGCCCTCGCCTCACCGGTCGCGGTCTGGGGCGCGCTCCCCTTCCACCGCAACGCCTGGCGGGCGCTGCGGCACGGCTCGACCACCATGGACACCCTGATCAGCCTGGGCGTCAGCGCCTCCTTCGCCTGGTCGGTCTGGGCTCTGTTCCTCGGCGACGCCGGGCGGCCCGGCATGAGCATGCCCTTCGAGCTGCTGGGCAGCCGCTCCGGCCACGACGAGATCTACCTCGAGGTCGCCGCCGCCGTCCCCGTCCTCGTGCTGGCCGGCCGCTACCTGGAGGCGCGGTCGAAGCGCGACGCCGGTGCGGCGCTCCGGGCGCTCCTCCGCCTCGGCGCGAAGGACGCCGTGCGCGTCGCCGCCGACGGACAGGAGGAGCGCGTGCCCGCGTCCTCGCTCGCCGTCGGCGATGTCCTCCGCGTGCGCCCCGGCGAGACCGTCGCCGCCGACGGCACCGTGCTCGAGGGCTCGAGCGCGATCGACGCGAGCATGCTCACCGGCGAGAGCGTGCCGGTCGAGGTCGGCCCCGGCTCTACCGTGACCGGCGGAGTGCTCAACGCGCACGGCCTGCTCACCGTCCGCGTCGACCGCGTCGGCTCCGCGACCACGCTCGCGCGGATGGGCCGCCTCGTCTCGGACGCCCAGGCCGGCAAGGCGCGCGTCCAGCGGCTCGCCGACCGCGTCTCCTCCGTCTTCGTGCCGGTCGTGGTGGTGCTCGCTCTGGCCACCCTCGCCGGCTGGCTGATCGCCGGCGCCGACCTCGCCGCCGCCGTCTCGCCCGCCGTCGCCGTCCTCGTCGTCGCGTGCCCGTGCGCGCTGGGCCTGGCCACCCCGACCGCCGTCCTCGTCGGCACCGGCCGCGGATCTCAGCTCGGGATCCTCCTCCGCGGGCCGGAGGTGCTCGAGGCCGGGCGCCGCATCGACACCGTCGTGCTCGACAAGACCGGCACGCTCACCACCGGCGCCTTCCAGGTCGTCGAGTCCAGCGACGACGAGAGTCTGCGGATGCTCGCCGCCGTCGAGCGCGGGTCGGAGCATCCGCTCGCCGCGGCGATCGTGGCCGGGGCCGCGCACCTCGACGTCCCCGAGGCGACCGGGTTCCGCTCCAGCACCGGGTTCGGCGTGCGTGCCCGGGTCGAGGGCCGCCTGGTCGTCGCCGGCCGGCTGCGCTGGCTGGAGGAGCAGTGGGGCTTCGCGCCGGGCGCTCTCGCCGAGCGCGCCGAGCGCGCGACCGCCGAGGGCGGCACCGTGGTCGGCGTCGGCTGGGAGGGAGCGCTGCGCGGCTTCGCGGTCCTCCGCGACGAGCCGAGGCCGGAGGCGTCCTGCACCGTCCGCGCCCTGCGCGAGCGGGGCCTCCGGGTCCTGGTGCTGACCGGCGACAACCCGCGTGCGGCACAGGCCGTCGCCTCGGCCGTCGGCATCGACGAGGTCGTCGCCGAGGTGCTGCCGGAGGAGAAGCTCGCCGTGATCGAGCGGCTGCGGGCGGAGGGCCGGCACGTCGCCTTCGTCGGCGACGGCGTGAACGACGCCGCAGCGCTGGCCGCCGCCGACGTGGGGATCGCGATGGGCGCCGGATCGGACGCGGCGATCGAGGCGAGCGACATCACGCTCGTCGGCGACGACCTCGGCCGGGTGCCCGACGCCCTGCGCCTCGGGCGCCGCACCCTCGCGGTCATCCGGGGCAACCTCTTCTGGGCCTTCGCCTACAACGTGGCCGCGATCCCGCTCGCGATGGCCGGACTCCTCGGGCCGCTGGTCGCCGGCGCCGCGATGGCGTTCTCGAGCGTCTTCGTGGTGCTGAACAGCCTGCGGCTGCGCTCGTTCCGCTGAGTCCCGCCGGGCCGTCCGACGTCGCCTCCCGGCGCTCTTGACGGCCCGCCCGCGGATCGCGAGGGTGAGCGCATGAGCCTCTTCATCAGCTGCCCGGTCGACGACGTCGAGCGCGCCACCGCCTTCTACACCGCGCTCGGCTGGACGCTGGACGCCGAGATGTCCCGCGAGGACGTGTCCTGCTTCGCGATCGGCTCCGACACGTCGGTCATGCTCGCGAGCCGCGCGATGTACGAGAGCGTCGGCGCCACCGAGGAGCTGATCGGCGCCCCCGGCACCCCCTCGAAGGTGACCGTCTCGTTCGACCTCGACAGCCGTGAGGCCGTCGACGAGCTCGTCGAGCGGGCCGCCGCCGCGGGCGGCCGGATCGGCGACACCGACGACTACCCGTTCATGTACCAGCGCCAGTTCGACGACCTCGACGGGTACCACTACTCCCCGTTCTGGATGAAGCCGGGCGGCGACGCGGCGGAGTGACGGAGCGGCTCCGCGTGGCGCAGGCGGTGCGACAGGGCCGGGAAGGTCCTTCCGCGTGGCGCAGGCGGTGCGAATAGCCGGGGGGTCACTCCGCGTGGCGCAGGCGGTGCCGCCGGACCGCGGCCCGGTTCGCGCAGCGGACGGAGCAGTACCGCTGCCGGCCGTTCCGCGTCACGTCGACGACGACGTTCCTGCAGTGGTCTCCCGGCGCCCGACCGGCCTCGCACCGCAGGAGGCGGCTCATCCCCCGGGTCGTCAGGTGCAGCGCCGTGCCCACCGCGATGACGGCGTGGAGGACGTGCGCCAGCGACTGGTCCTGGTCGCGGTAGTGCAGGTGCCAGCCCTCGTCGTCGTGGTCGGTCAGGCGCGGGTACGCGGCGATCGCGGCCATCTGGCGGTTCAGCGACGTCGCCCGGTCGCTCGGAGTCGGCGCGTCGACCACGTCCAGCCACTCGTCGATCACGTCGCGTGTTCTGGCGTGGTCGTCCGGGCCGGACTCGAAGGCCATCGTCATGCCGAACTCGCGCGTTCGCGCCTCGATGCCCTCGCGGTCGGACGGCCAGTCGTTCGCGAGGGAGGCGGCGAGCAGGACCGCGTACTCGCCGTAAGGGTTGAGCTGCATAAGACCATGACAGCACAGTGGCCTCATGCTCACCTCCTCCCCCTCCCCTCGTCCCGGCACGGCGCCCGCCGTGGATCCGCACGAGCACGGCTGGACGACCGAGTCGGCGCACCGGACCAGCGAGGGCGCCGTCGTGTACATCCGCTGCGTCGACTGCGGAGTGCGCCGCGTGGACGTGCGGACCGGCCACCAGGATCCGCCGACCGCTCTCAGCCGCGTGCTGCCGGCGTCCGAACGGCTGCACCCGGAGTGGAGCAGCGGGAGGATGAGGGGATGATCGCCGACCTGACCCTCCCCCGCGACGCCGGCCCCGAGGAGAGGAGCCTCCTCCTCCGGCGGGCGGTCCTCGACGACCTCCCCGCGCTCGTCCGGCTCCTCTCCGACGACCCGATCAGCGCCGGGCGCGGAGACGTCGCCTCCGAGGAGGACGAGGCCGCCTACGAGTCCGCCTTCCGGAGCATCGCGCAGGACCCGGGCAACGACCTCGTGGTCGCGGTGGACGGCGCCGGAGCCGTGGTGGGCACGCTGCAGCTGACCGTGATCCCCGGAATGGCGCGCCGCGGCAGCTCCCGTCTGCTCGTCGAAGCGGTCCGGGTGGCGAGCGCCGAGCGGTCGGCGGGGATCGGCACGGCCCTGATGCGCTGGGTGCTGGACGTCGCTGCGATCGAGCTCCGCACGCCGCTCGTCCAGCTGACTTCGGACGCCGCCCGCACCGACGCCCACCGCTTCTCCCTGCGCCTGGGCTTCGTCGACTCGCACGTGGGCTTCCAGCGCCGCGTCGAGCTGCCGGGCTCGTAGCGGCGGCGCGGGCAGCCCGTCCGCACGCCTGATCGGTGTGTCCCCGCGAGCGCGGCCGGCCCGGGAGTGGACGCCCCGAGCGGAGGTCCGGACGGCGCCGCTCGCCTCTCCCCGGCCGACGTGATTGGCTGGGCCGATGAGAACCGAGACCCGCCAGGGCGTCCCCCTCCTGCTCGTCGACGACGACGGGGCCGCGCTCTCGACCCCGGACGATGCGATCGCACTGATCGGCGAGACCTACGGGAGCGACGTGGAGACGATCGTGGTGCCCGTGGGCCGGCTGGACCCCGAGTTCCTCCGCCTGCGCTCCGGGATCGCCGGGGAGTTCGTGCAGAAGTCCGTGTCGTACGGCAAGCGGCTGGTGATCCTCGGCGACGTCAGCGGACCGGTGGCGGAGTCGAGCGCGCTGCAGGCCTTCGTCGTCGAGTCGAACCGCGGCGACCACCTCTGGTTCGCGGCCGACCTCGAGGCGCTCGACGCCCGCCTCCGCAGCTCCGGCACCGCGACCGAGCCCGGCGCCGACGGCGGAGTGGAGCCGACGCCCGGCCCCGCCCGCTGATGCCCCTGCTCCAGCCCGGCCCCGACGGCGCTCCGCCGGAGATCGACGGTCCGGTCCGCCTCCTCCTGCTCGCCGACACGCACCTCCCGAAGCGGGCGAAGGCCCTCCCGGACGAGGTGTGGCGCGCGGTCGACGAGGCCGACCTGGTCGTGCACGCGGGCGACTGGGTCGACGAGGCGACGCTGGACGCGCTGGAGGAGCGGGCGGCGCTCCTGCTGGCCGTGTGGGGCAACAACGATCCGGAGCCGCTGCGCGCCCGCCTGCCCGAGGTCGCGCGCGCCCGCATCGCCGGCCTCGACGTCCGCGTGGTCCACGAGACCGGAGCGGCGACCGGCCGCGAGATCCGCGCCGACGCCGCCCATCCGGGCGCGGACGTGCTCGTCTTCGGGCACAGCCACATCCCCTGGGACACCGTCTCTCCGGCGGGTCTCCGCCTGCTCAACCCGGGCTCCCCGACGGATCGGCGGCGCCGGCCGGCCTGCACCTTCCTGACCGCCACGGCGGACGACGGCGCCCTGCGGGACGTGCACCTGAACGCCCTGCCAGTGAAGGCGCGAACGGTTCCCGGCCGCGGCGCAAGGGGGTCACAGAGCATTTAGGTCGGCCTAAGCTCACCTGGATGAGCAGCTCACACGACCACCCCGACTCCGCGCACCTGCGCCCGGAGGGTCTCGACGACGCCACCGTGGCGGCGCTCGGGAAGCTCTCGGAGGCGCTCGAGACCGTCGAGCACGCCCGCGGTCTGCTCTACGGCTTCCACCGGCTCACCGGCGCGGCCGACCTCGCTCTGGGCGAGGCCGTCGACGCGCTGCGCGAGGCAGGCCACGCCGCGACCGCCGAGCGGATCGAGGCCGAGCTCGTCGGCCGCAACGTCATCGAGGGGCGCTGGACCTTCCAGATCGTCGAGGACTACGACGCCACCTACTACGCCGCGTTCCGGGAGCAGGAGCGCGCCGCGCGCGACGAGCTCGCCGGCGGACGCCGCCACCTCTTCGAGTCCGAGATGAAGGAGGACCGCCGCTCCGGCGGCCGCCGCCACCACGAGTCGCGCCCGGAGGCGGGCTCGTGAACGCCGTCATCCGGATGCACGCCTCGTCGCTGCGGGTCAAGGCGGTCACGCCGGGCCGCGGCGGACGCGGCACTCCCCCCGAGCCCGAGGCGACCATGCGGCGCACCACGCTCAGCATCGATGGCCGCCGCTTCCTCCTCGCCGTCTCCCTCGACACCGAGGAGCTCGAGAAGCGCCTGGTCGAGGCCGTGCGCAACCGCGGCGACATGGTGAGCTTCACGGTCGCCGGCGAGCGCGAGGTCTGCGTGCTGGTCTCGCCCGGCGTCGCGGTCATCCTCGAGCACGAGGACGTTCCGGTCGAAGATCCGGACGTGGAGGACGCGCCGATCCTGTACGACGACGTCGAGTACCTGACCTGATCCGTCCGGGTCGTTCCGGTCCGCGACACCCGGCGCGGCCTCTCAGCCCGGGTCGTCCGTCCGCTCAGACCGCTCCGGTGCTCGCCCAGAGGTGGAACGCCGCGTGCGCCCGGTGCGGCCGCCACGCCTGCGACGCCGCCTCCGCCTCCGCCGTGCTCACCCGGCCGAGCGCCTTCCGCAGCACCAGGTCGCCGGCGGGGAACGCGTCCGGATCGCCGAGGAAGCGGAGCGCGAGGTAGTCGGCCGTCCACGGCCCGATGCCCGGGATCGCGAGGAGCGCGCGCCGCTGCTCCGGCAGGTCGCCCGCGCGGTCGAGCACGGGCCCGGCGGCGAAGGCCTCGGCGACGGCGCGCACCGTCCGCGCTCGGGCGTTGGTGATCCCGATCGCCGAGCGCAGCGCCTCGAACTCCGGAGCGAGCAGGGCGGCGGGTGCCGGGAACGCCAGCAGACCGCGCTCGCCCGGGGAGCCGAAGGCCGTGGCTGTCCGCCCGCCGAAGGTCCGGGCCGCGGCGACGGACACCTGCTGGCCGAGGACCGCCATGACCGCCGCCTCGAACGCCTCCGGGTACTGCGTCGCCCGCAGCCCCGGACGGGCTGCGACGGAGCGGGCGAGCAGCGGGTCCCGCGAGAGCTCGGCGCCGATCGCCACCACGTCGGAGTCGAGGTCGAACCAGGCGCGGACGACCGCCGCCGCCGCCGTCAGCACATCCGGCTCCGCCTCCACCCGCAGCCCGGTCTCCGTCACCTCGAGTGCGATCGGCCGCGGCGCCCCGGCGAGGGTGAGCAGGCGCTCCAGCCGCCGGCCGTCGGCCGAGACCCGCTCCACTCCGGGGAGGGCGTGGTTGCGGAGGAGGCTCGCGGCGCCGGCGGAGTCGAAGGGCCCGAGGGCCGGCAGATCGAGGGAGGACGTCTCGTTCAGGGGAGCAGCACCGTCTTGCCGCGCGCGCGGCCCGACTCGACGAGGGCGAGCGCGGCGGCCGCCTCGGTCAGCGCGAAGGAGGGCCCGAGCACGACCTCGAGCTCCCCGCGACCGGCGCGCTCGAGCAGGCCCGCCCGGGCGGCGTCGCGGAGTGCGGTTCCGAGATCCGCTCCCGGTCCGCCGCCGAGCATCAGGATCCCGCCGAGGCGGGCCGCGTGCTCGAAGCCGGCGACGGTGGCGATGCGGGAGCGGTCGGCGACGAGCTCCACGGAGGCGTCCAGCGCCTCATCGGTGCCCGCCGTGTCCAGCGCGACGTCGACGCCGCCGGGAGCGACGGCACGCACGCGCTCCTCCAGCCCGACGCCGTAGCGGAGCGGCTCCGCGCCGAAGCGGCGGACGACCTCCTCGCCGCGCTCGCTCGTGGTGCCCAGCACCCGCGCTCCGCGGGCGACCGCGAGCTGCACGGCGAGCGAGCCGACTGCTCCGCTCGCCCCGTGCACCAGGACGGTGTCCCCAGAGGAGACGCGGGTGGCCTCGACGAGGTGCTCGGCGGTCGTCCCGGCCAGCAGCAGGCCCGAGGCCGCCGCCCAGCCGAGTCCGGCGGGCTTGGGCAGGACCGCGCTCGCGGGCGCGACCAGCTCGGCGGAGTAGCCGCCGGAGACCCGGAACGCCACGACCTCGTCGCCGACGCGGATCGGGCCGAGCAGTCCCTCGGCTCCCTCGCCGACCGCGGTCACGACTCCGGCGATCTCGCTGCCCGGCCGGACCGGCACCCGCCCGCGCCCGAACATCCCGCGCAGGAGCTTCGCGTCGGCCGGGTTCACGCCCGCGGCGCGCACCGCGATCCGCACCCTGCCGGGGCCCGGCTCCCCCGGATCGACCTCGACGGCGCGCAGCGCCTCCGGCCCGTCGAATCCCTCGGCCTGCATCGCGACGACCATGAGCCCGCCTCCCGTTCCCGGGCGCCCGCGCGCCTGAGCGCGACGCTAGCAGCAGCACCCGGCCCCGGACCCCCTGCGGAGAGCGCGGCCTCCGGCCGAGAACGCGCGTTCTGGTACCGCCTACCATGGAGGGATGTCCCCGATCCTCGACGAGCGCCCTCCCCGCGAGGCGATCCTCGCGGCCGCCGACCGGCTCTACTACGAGCGCGGCATCCAGTCCGTCGGGATGGACGAGCTCCGCACGGCCGCGGGCGTCTCGCTGAAGCGCCTCTACTCGGAGTTCCCGAGCAAGGAGTCGGTGGTCGTCGCCGTGCTGCACGGCCGGCACGAGCAGTGGACCCTCGGCGTGACCACCCGGGTCGCCGCGGCGGACGGACCCCGCGGCAAGCTGCTCGCGATCTACGACTTCCTGTTCGACTGGTTCTCCGAGGACTCGTTCCGCGGCTGCGGCTTCATCAACGCCTTCGGAGAGCTCGGCTCGTCGAACCCGATGGTCGCCGAGATGGCGCGCGACCACAAGGAGTCGTTCCAGCGCTTCCTCGCGACCCTCGCGGAGGAGGCGGGAGGCGGCGCCGAGCTCGCCGCGCAGCTCGCGATCCTCGCCGAGGGCGCTCAGACCACCGCGGCCATCGCCGGAACCCCCGAAGCCGCCCTGCACGCGCGCCGCGCCGCCGAGATCCTCATCGACGCGGAGACGCGCCCCGTCTGAGGCGCCTCGCGAAGGGGGCTAGGCCTCGCCGCCCCCGGGCGGGCCGATCACCAGCAGCGCCGCGAAGACCACGGCGACCAGGGCCAGCACCAGCGCTCCGGCGAGCACGGGCCGCGCGAGCGCCCAGCGGAGGAGCCGGCTCGTCACGCGCCGGTCGCGCGGGTCGTCGGTGGCGTGCGTCCGCCAGGGCCCCTCCAGCAGACCGCGGCGCTCGAAGCCGCGCTCCAGCGGGACCGTCGCGTAGGGCACGACCGCACTGACGACGGCGAGCGCCGTCGCGCCCGCCGACCACCGCTGGTTGACCGCGAGCACCAGGGCCGCGGCTCCGTAGGCGAGGAACGCGAACCCGTGGATCGGCCCGGCGACGCTCACCGGCCAGTCGCCGGCTCCAGCCGCGTACTTCAGCAGCATCCCGACGATCAGGAGCGTCCAGGTCACCGCCTCGACGATCGACAACAGGCGGAAGAGGCGGCGCGGGCTCATGGAACGGCTCCGTTCGGTCCGCGGCGACGCGGCTCGGGGTCGGTCGAGGGTCGCCGGGAGCCTACGGGAGCGCGGTCGCGAAGAAGCTGAGCGGCGCGTGAGCCGGCGGGCCTCAGCCCAGCGCGCCGATGAGCGAGAGGGCCGACACCGCTCCGACCAGGCCTGCGACGACGAGCGCGAGCGTGCCGGTCACTCCGCTGCGGGGGGCGGACGCCGCGGGTCCGACGGCCAGGCGCACCCAGAGACGGCGCGCCACGTCCTCGGCGGAGGGGCGGTCGGCGGGGTCGAGAGCGGTCATCGCGGTGAGGAGCTCGCGCCACTCCGCCGGGACCGACTCGGGGACGACGGGCGCGTGGTGGAGGCGCTGGATCGAGATCTCGAGCGTCGTGCCGGTGTAGGCCCTGCGGCCCGAGACGGCCTCGAGCAGGACCAGCCCGAGCGAGTAGACGTCGGAGGCCGGTCCGACCGGGCCGGAGCCGAGGCTCTCGGGACTGAGGTACGCGGCAGTGCCGACCAGCACGTCGGAGCGGGTCAGCCGGGCGTCGTCGACCGAGCGGGCGATCCCGAAGTCGCTGAGCTTGGCCTCGTGCGCGGAGAAGCCGGATGCGGTGGCGCGCGAGCGGACGAGGACGTTCTCGGGCTTCACGTCGCGGTGCAGGACGCCCTGCGCGTGCAGGTGCGCGAGAGCATCAGCCACCTGGGCGCCGACCTCCGCGATGAGCTGCTGGTCGCCGGAGCCGAACCAGTCGGCCGCCGGGTCGCTGCGGTCGAAGTACTCGAGGACGAGGAACGCGAGGTCGCCTTCCTCGCCGGGGATCTCGCCCTGGTCGAGGACGTCCACCACTGAGGCGTGGCGCGAGTCGATCAGGAAGCGGACCTCGCGCTCGCGGCGCGCCCGCTCGTTGGGGGTGTCCGGCACGTCGCGGTGGACCTTGACGGCGACCTGGCGGGCGAGGCGGAGGTCGCGGGCGCGGTAGACCACGGCGCTGCCGCCCTCCCCCACGCGCTCGAGCACGAGGTAGCGAGCGGCCAGAGTGGAGCCGACCAGCGGGTCCACGGCGTCGGCGGGGAGCGGCTGCAGGCGGTCGAGTTCGTCCAGCACGTTCAGCTCCCTTCGCGAATGAGTCTCTAGCTCGTCTAACTAGTAGTCCCTTCGTAGTGGTCGGGCGCCCTTCCGAGCAAGCACCCCGGGGGAGGTTGGCTTGACTAGATGTTCTTGCTACGAGACTGTCTAGACTGTTCGGCATGGACGAGGTCACGCTGAAGCGACCCGGGGCCTTCTGGTTCTCGGGTGAGGCGACCGAGCCCGGAGCGGTGGAGGTCCTCGCCGCGATGCGCGCCTTCCGCACGGCGGAGGCCGCGATGCGCCGCCGGACCCGCGGATCCATGGGCATGGGCGAGAACGACCTGCTGGCCGTGCAGTTCCTCATGCGCCGGCAGCAGAAGGGCGTGCACGTCAGCCCGAAGGACCTGGCCTCCTACCTCGGCATCTCCTCCGCCTCGACGACCGTGCTCATCGACCGCCTGGTCAAGAGCGGGCACGTCCTCCGCGAGCCGCACCCGAGCGACCGCCGCGCCATCCGCATCGTCGCCACCCCCACCTCCCACCGCGAGGTGCGCGAGACGCTCGACGAGATGCACCGCCGCATGCTCGAGGCCGCCGAGACGCTCAGCCCCTCCGAGGCCGGGACCGTCGTCCGCTTCCTGCAGACGATGCGCGACATCGTCGAGCGCCCGGCCGACTCCGAGACGGCCGACGCCGCTCAGGAGCTCGCGGGCGAGCCGATCGGCGAGTACGCCGACGGCGTGCTGGAGCAGCGCCGCGCCTGACCGGCGTCGGCCGTGCGTCCCCGGGAGTTCACTCCGAGGGTCTTCTGCCGCGCCCCGGATCCGACGGAGAATCGAGGCGTCCAGCGTCGATGGACAGAAAACGCAGTCCGCGACGTAAGTAGCTAGCTCAACTAGTAGGAAGTCTTTCTAGCGATATAGAGTGACGGACGTCAGCCACTCGCACGTCAGATCGGAGCACACCATGGGCAACATCCTGTACGGCACTCCCCCCGCAGCCATCGAGGTCGAGGACCGCGCCCTCGCCCACCTCCAGATCGTCATCATCAACAAGTTCCGTCGCGACGAGCGCTTCCTGCTCACCCTCGACGCGAGCCCCCAGGCCGGCACCGGCCGCCGCGGCGTGTGGATGCACCCGACCATCCCGATCCAGTTCGAGTTCAAGGGCAGCCGCCAGCCCACGATCAACCCGGAGTGGGTCGAGGCCCTCATGGAGCGCGCCAACAGCGGCGCCGGCCTCCGCATCGTGCCCGAGCCGACGAGCAACGCCGCCGTTCCGCTGCGCCGCGCCGAGCCCGCCGCCTGATCCGCCGCGCCGGAGCCGCCCCCGATCAGGCTCCGCCGCTGCACCGCCGACACGACCCGCCTCCCCGCTGGGGGGCGGGTTCCGTCGTCTCCGGGCCTGAAAACTCCGGGAGCGCGCGTGCAAGTGGTTGACATTCCGCGCCACGGTCAGGGTCGCAGTCCTACACTGCTCGTGCGGCACGGGGTCGTTCCGGCGGGCTCGTCCCTGCTGTCGCACGCATGACCGTCCGCCGGCCGCTCGGGCCCCCCTCTCGAGCGACCGGCGGACGGCTGCGCGGCGCACCCGAAGCGCCGTCCGCGAGGTCCGCCGGAACCAGGAGCGGCCAGATGACCCACGGCACGAACAGCCTCACCACCACCGTCGACGAGGTGCGCCCGGGCGACCTCTTCTGCGCCGTCGTCTCCCACGAGACCGAGCAGTGGCGCGTCGTCGCCGTCCTCGGCATCCGCGTCCTCGCCGAGCGGGTCTCCGGAGGAGACCGCCGCAGCTTCACCCTCCACTTCGTGCGCCATCAGCTGTCGCCGGACGTGCTCATCGCGAGGGGCGCCGCAGCGACGGCCTCTCCGGACTCCCGCCGCTAGAGCGCCGCCGTCGCCACAGCGGGCCGCACCAGCCGGGCGAAGAGGCGGTCGAACACGACCCGTCGATCGAACTGCAGGGCGTACTCCCGAGCGGCCGCCGCGCGGCGTGCGCGGTCGTCGGCGCTGAGCTCGAGGACGGCGTGGTCGAGGAGCGCGGCGATCGTGTCCGGGCTGTCGACCGGGGTCACGAAGGCGTGCTCGCCGATCGCCTCGCCGATGCCGCCGGTCAGCGTGGTGATGATCGGCCCGCCACCGGCGAGCATCTTCTCGGCCAGCGCGATGCCGAAGGTCTCGACGAACTCGGGCCGCGGCTTGCTGGGCAGCACGAACGCCGCGCACCCCGCCATCAGGTAGGGCTTCTCCGCGTCGCCGACGTCGTCGAGGAAGCGGATGCGGTGCGCCAGCGGCGAGGCGGCCGCGATGCGGCGCAGCTCCGCCTCCTGCGGACCACGACCCGCGATGACGAGCTCGTGGCGCTCGTGGACGGCACTGCGCTCGTAGCCGGTGATGAGGTCCTCCACGCCCTTCGCCTCGGTCAGCCGGGAGAGGAAGAGGACGTACCCGTCGGTCCGGAGTCCGCGCGCCCGCACGACCTCCTCGACGACGCCGGGATCGAGATCGAGGTAGGCGTCCGCGTCGATCGCCGGGTAGGAGACGGCGATGCGCTCCCGGCACTGCGGGGCGAAGCGGGTTCCGTGGGCCGCGTCGACGCGCTCCGCCTCCTCGATGATCAGGTCGCGCGTGTACTCCGAGACGGCGACGCAGTGGTCCTGCGAGAGGTAGGAGGAGAGGATGTGCGCGGCGGCGCCCAGGCGGCCCTCCTCCACCGCTCGACGGACCACGTTGGTGACGTCGGAGCCGACGGCCTCCGCGATCGTCGTGACGTCAACCGGGAGGCCTGTGCTCCACGCGGCACGGAGGGCGTCGGCCACGACGAGCGTGTGCGGGCTCAGGTAGAGCGAGAGGCACACGGTCGGGACGCCGTCCGTGAAGAGCTCGATCAGGCGCCCGGTCATCCCGGCCAGCCAGCGGCCGTCCGGGACCTTGTAGTCGCCCACGGGCTCCGGACGCTCCACCACGATGCCGTCGCTGTAGGGCAGCACGGCGTCGAGCGGCTTGAGCGGGAGGCCGGCGGCCTCGAGCCGGTCGATGGGCCAGGTGACGATGCGGACCTCGTCGAACCCGCGCTCCCGGGCGGTCTCGGCGAGGTTGCGCGCCTCGACGGAGTGCCCGCAGATCACCGGATCGGCGCGGACGACGATGACGAGTCTGTTCTGCACGGTGCTCGCGTGCGTGCTCTGGTCCATGGGTCTCCTTCAGGGGTCGTCGGTCGGGTGCGGCGGCGGAGGCCGGACGCGGAGGTGGTCGCGGAGGAGGTGGTCGCGGGCCGTCAGGGCCGGCGGGCCGGCCACGAGGGCGGGCGGTGCTCGGGCAGGGTCCCCCAGTCGGAAGGCTCCGGGCCGAGGTGCAGGAGCAGCTCGCCGCCGCGGTGGAGGGCGGCCGCGGTCAGGACGCTCGCCGTCAGGGGCGCCCCGTCGAACTCGGCCGACTGCACGTACTGGACCGGCCCGCCCGGCCCGGGTTCGACGAAGCCGGTGGTCCGGATCTCGAGGTCCGCCCCTCCGATCGCCACCGAGGCGCGCGCGAAGCTCGGCGCATTGATCAGCACCAGGCCCTGCCCGGCGACGGGGAACAGCCCGAGGCTCGCCCACACGTACCAGGAGCTGAGGCCCCCGGAGTCGTCGTTCCCGGGCAGGCCGCCCCGGCCCGGTCCGAACCGCTGGTGCAGCACGCCGTGCACGATCTCGGCGGTCCGGTCGGGCCGGCCCGCGTAGTGGTACGCCCACGGCGAGTCCATGTCGGGCTCGTTGTTGAGCCCCTCGAAGCGTCCGAGCTCGGCTCCCGCGAGCATCTCGCTCCGCCCGGGGCGCAGCCCGGGCTGGACGACCGGCTCGGCGCCGAAGCCGAAGAACTCGTCCAGCTGGGCGACGAAGCCCTCGTCTCCTCCGCTCAGGGCGATGCGCCCGGCCATGTCGTGCAGCAGGCGGAAGGAGTAGTTGTGCCGGGTTCCCTCGTAGTACGTCGAGTCCTTGAGCAGGCCGGAGCGCAGGTCGAACGCGTTCACCCACTGCGCGGCGCGCTCCTCCAGCTGCTCCGCGAGCTCCAGGTCGCCGACATGGCGGGCCACGACGGCGGTGCACCAGTAGCCGTGAGCCAGGTCGAGCGTGTGGCTGATCGGATGCGCCTCCCCCGCGGCGAGGAACTCCTCCCCGTACATCCGCTTGAGGTCCTCGCTCATGTGCACGAGAGCGGCGTCCCAGTCGATCCCGGGCAGCCCCAGCCGGCAGAGGTCGGCGAGGAAGGTGTGCGCGAGGGCGCTGCCCTGGCGCGAGAAGCGGTCGCTGCCCTTGGCCATCCGGTAGCCGATCGGGAAGTTGCCCTCCTCCTCGCAGATGGTCAGGAGCGCCGCCGCGATCTCGATCGCGCGGTCGGGAAGGAGCAGCGTGAGCAGAGGGAGCTGGGTGCGGTAGATGTCCCACATCGTGCTGATGTCGAAGACGAAGGGCCCGTCCGTCGGCCAGAAGGGGCTCTCGGAGGGCGCGAGGCACGGCTTGATGAGCGAGTGGTAGAGCGCGGTCGAGAAGACCGTCTCGCGCTCCGCGGACGGCGTGTCGACCGCGATCGTCCGCAGGCGCTTCCGCCACGTCTTGCGGGTGCGATCGCGGCGCTGGTCGAATCCGGAGCCCGCGGGAGGCACGTCGCGGTGCAGGTTCTCGCGGGCGCGATCGGTGCCGCGCAGCGAGAAGCCCATCCGGAGCTCGACGGTCTGCCCTGCCGTGCTGGGTCCCGCCCACATCAGCCCGAAGGGGCGCAGCGTGGTGGGACGGATGTGGTCGAAGTCGAGCCTGGTCCCGCCCGGCATCAGCCGGCGGTCGTACCAGAGCATCTGCCGCCACTGCAGGGCGTCGCACTCCAGGTGCACCGCGAGCGGCGCCCCCTCCATCACGACCTCGCCGGCCGCGACTCCGGGCGAGATCGAGTGCAGCTGCGCGCGCAGCGGCACCGTCGCTCCGCTCGGGATCGCCAGACCCCCGAGAGAGAGGTCGACCACCACGCGGGCGCTGCGATGCTCCGGGAAGGTGTAGCGGTGCACGACGGAGGCGGGCCCGACGGTGAGCTCGGCCCGCACGCCGGAGGAGAGGGTCGCGGCGTAGTAGCCGGGCTCCGCCACCTCGTCCTCGAGAGCCCAGCTGCGGCCGAGCTCGTCGAGCGGCTCGAGCATCGGCGTGACCCGCAGGTAGTTGTAGTACTTGCGGATCGCGCCGGTGCCGGACTGCTGGAAGTGGGTGAAGCCGCTCGCCTCGAGACCGTCGTGGAGCGTCGGCGGGACGCCCTCGAGCGCCAGGTCGTAGCGGCCGTACCCGGTCGGGTAGGCGCCCGAGTACGAGCACGCGGACACCATGCCGAGGGGGTACGTGGCACCGGGGTGCGTATTGCCGATCTGCGGCTTCGGCGACCACCACGTCGCCGCGAGCCCGGTCGGCTCCGGGAGCGCGGTCGCCTCCGTCCCCAGGAACGGGTCCACCCGCTCGATCATCCGCTCGCCGCCATGCCGTGACGCTAGGCACGGCGGGGAGACGAGGGGTGTCGGCCGGGTGTCCGGCGGACGACGGAGCGGCGACGGATGAGCGCCGACGGGCTAGGGGATCAGGCGCTCTGCGCGGTAGCGGTCGAAGAGCGCCGTGAACGAGTCGACGGTGCGGTGGAACGCCGTGAAGCCGGCCAGGCGCGACTTGCCGATGTCGGTGACGACCTCGAGGTTCCGGCCGAGGTCGGCGTCGGTGTGCCACCAGGAGGCGACCCGGGAGAGGTCCGGCTCGATCAGCCCGTGCTCGTCGACGAGGCGCCGCCAGACGGGCTCGGCACCGGCCATCTGCTGCTCGAGCGGCTGCGGCTCCTCCCCCGGGCCGACCGGCTCGACGCCGAAGTGCTCCGCGATCCGGGTCCACATCCAGCGCCAGCGGAAGACGTCGCCGTTGACCACGTTGAAGGCCTGGTCGCGGCCCGCCTCCGACGTCGACGCCCAGAGCATCTGCTCGGCGAGGATCGTCGCGTCGGTCATGTCGGTGAGTCCGTTCCACTGCGTGAGCGAGCCGGGGAAGACGAACGGGGTGCCCTCGGCACGGTGGATCGACGCCGCGACCGCGAGGGTCAGACCCATGTTCATCGCGTTGCCGACGGCGTGCCCGATGACCGTGTGCGAGCGGTGCACCGACCAGGTGAACCCGGCGCGCTCGGCTGCGGCGAAGAGCTCGTCCTCCTGCGCGTAGTAGAAGTTCGGGGCGTCCAGGCGCTCCTCCTCCTCGTGGAACGGGGTGTCGGGCATCGCGCCCTGTCCGTACGCCTCGAACGGGCCGAGGTAGTGCTTGAGGCCGGTGACCAGCGCGACGTGCTCGACGGGAGCGTGCGCGAGCGCGGCGAGGAGGTCGCGGACCATGCCGCCGTTGACCGCGATGTTGTCCTCCTCCGTCGCCTGGCGCGACCAGGCGGTGAAGAAGACGTGCGTGGGGCGCTGGTCGGCGAGCACGCGGGCCAGGTCCTCGGAGGAGCGCAGGTCGGCGGCGAGCGGAGTGACGCCGGGGCGCGCGTCGATCGGGCGGCGCGAGAGGGCGGTCACCGGCCACCCCTGCTCGGTGAGCAGGTCGACGAGGGCGGAGCCGCCGATGCCGGTCGCGCCGACGACGAGGGCGCTGCGGGAGGCGGACGGGGGGACGGGAGTGGTGGAGGACATCCCCTGGTCCAACAGATCAGGGCGCGGGGCATTCCCCGATCCGGGCGTCACGGAGGGACACCGGAGGTCACGGAGGGACACCGGAGGTCACGGAGGGACACCGGGCGTCACGGCCGGTCACCGACGGACCGCGGACCGGGCTCCTCCCCTAGCGTCGAGCACGAGCCGCCCGGGGTGGGCGCAGCGGAACAGGAGCCGATGATGACCGCGACCGACGTGCGGGCCGTGCCCGAGGTGGACTACGAGGAGCTGGCGGGGCGGTTCCGGCCGCTGTTCGCCGAGATCGCGGCGGGAGCGGCGGCGCGGGAGAGCGCGCGCGAGCTGCCGGTCGCGCAGATCCGAGCGCTGGCGGAGGCAGGGTTCGGTGCGGTGCGCGTGCCGCTGGAGTCCGGCGGGGCCGGCGCGAGCCTCCCCCAGCTGTTCCGCCTGCTGACGGAGCTGGCCGCCGCCGACTCCAACCTCCCGCAGGCGCTCCGCGGCCACTTCGCCCTGGTCGAGGACCGGCTGCTCGCGACAGACGGGACCCGCGAGCGCTGGCTCCGCCGCTTCGCCGACGGCGAGCTCGGCGGCAACGCCTGGACCGAGATCGGCACGGTCGCGATCGGCGACGTGCTGACGAAGGTCGCTCCGGTCGAGGGCGACCCGACGCGGTTCACCGTGACCGGCACGAAGTACTACTCCACCGGCAGCGTGTTCGCCGACTGGATCGACACCTTCGCCCAGCGCACCGACACCGGCCAGAAGGTGATCGCGATCGTCGACGCGCGCCAGGCGGGCGTCGAGCACGCCGACGACTGGGACGGCTTCGGCCAGCGCACCACCGGCTCGGGGACGAGCACCTTCACGGAGGCGGTGGTCGCAGCCGAGGACGTGATCGACTTCGAGACCCGGTTCCGCTATCAGACCGCGTTCTACCAGGCGGTGCTGCTGGCCGTGCTGGCGGGCTCGATCGCGGGGGCCGAGCGCGAGATCGCGGCCGAGGTGCGGGCGCGGACCCGGATCTTCTCACACGGGAACGCCGAGTCGTTCGCGGCGGATCCGCAGATCCTGCAGGTGGTGGGGCAGGTCTCGGCCGCCGCCTACGCGGGAGCGGCGATCGTGGAGCGCGCGGCGGTCGCGCTGCAGCGGGCTCACGACGCGGCCCTCGACGGCGACCCGCTCGAGGACGAGAGGCAGAACGACCTCGCCGAGCTCGAGACGGCGCAGGCCCAGATCGTGCTGACGCAGCTGGCCACCCGGGCGACCTCCGACCTCTTCGACGCGCTCGGCGCCTCCGGGGTGAGCACCCGCAAGAACCTCGACCGGCACTGGCGCAACGCCCGTACCGCTGCGAGCCACAACCCGTGGGTGTTCAAGGCGCGGATCGTCGGCGACCACGCGGTCAACGGCACTGTGCCGCCGCGGGTCTGGGCGATCGGCGCGGGGCCGAAGCGGTAGTCCTCGGCGCCGGCCCGGGGGCGGTGGACAGCCGGCGAGAGCGGAGGAGAGGATCGAGGGGCGGCGACGCGGCCGCCGGGACGAGGGGGCTCGCGATGATCCGGACGACGACCACGAGAGGCGCGGGCGCGCTCCTCGCCTGCACGGCGGGCCTGCTCGCGCTGAGCGGCTGCACGGGGAGCGGCGGCGAGGGGACGGCCCCGACGACCGCTCCACCGCTGGTCTCGAGCGCGCCGACGACGAGCAGTGCCGTGCCGACCGCGAGCGCCGGCAGCGCGACTCCGCTGCCCACCGCGACCCCGGCCACCGCCCTGCTCCCCTGCGAGGACCTGCTCACCGCTGAGGAGGAGTCGTCGCTCGCCGAGGACGGTCTCGCCCTCGCGCCCGAGGCGACGGCGTACGACGTCGACTACCCCGTCGTGCAGGAGATCGCCGAGGACGGGGTGCTCTGCCGGTGGACCGGCCAGGGCGACGTCTCGGTCGTGGTCGGGCAGCTGGCGGTCCCCGACGCGGAGTGGCCGGAGCGGAGCGACGCGCTCCTCGCCGACGGGTTCACCGCCGACGACGCCGCGGTTCCCGGCTATCTCGACGGACCCGACGGGCCGGACGAGAGCTACCCCGGCCGCGGCGTCCTCCACCGCGACGGCGTCCTCTACTACGCGAGCTACTCCGGGATCATCGGCTCGATCGTGCCGCTCGCCGGCTGAGACGGCGCATCGACCACCCAGGGCGGGCGCCCGTGGTCGGCGCCGCTCCCCGTGGTCAGCTGCTCGCCGTGGTGGTCGAACGACAGCGGGACTCCCGCCTCGGCGCACTCGCGGCCGATCAGGTCCATGGCGTTCCAGAAGTACTCGCTCGCTCGTCGATCCCCGGAGATCGCGGAGAACAGATTCGTGGTGGCGAGACGAGCAGCGTCGGACGCGATCGAGTTCGAGGAGCTCTCGTCGAAGCCCTCGAGGGCTTCGCGGAACGGTGGACGCAGAACGGGATCGAGTTCCGGCGCGTCGTCGTTCCACGTGCGCTCGAGCGGGACGCAGGGAGCGGCCTCCTGCACGCCTCCCGGCTCCCCGCACCCGGTCAGGAGGAGCGTGGCCGCCAGCAGGGCCGGCACGGCTGTGGTGCGTCTCCCGGGTCTCCTGTCGGTCGAGGGCCCGTCCCGGTCCGCTCCCGGTGCACCGGTTCCTCCGGAACGGATCGAAGGACCGTATCCGGTCCGAGCTCGCCGACCGGCGCCGCGGCGCGGTACGGCTCCGACAGGCGCGTCCGGCGTGCTGCCCGGCGGGTTCCCGTCCGGGGTCGGATGGGGCCTGCGGCAGGGGGTAGCGTCGACAGGTGCGATTCCCCTGGCGTTCCCGAGACAGCGAGCGGCTGCCGCGGGACGTGCTCGTACTGGGGGTCGTCGCCTTCTTCGTGATGCTCGGGTTCGGCGTGGTCGTGCCGGTGCTGCCGACCTACGTGCGCAGCTTCGGCGTCGACTACACCGCCGTCGGCGCGGTCGTCTCGGCGTTCGCGCTGATGCGGCTGGTCGCGAATCCGTTCGTGGGGCCGCTGGTCGACAGGTTCGGCGAGCGGGTCGTGCTCGCCGTCGGCATCGGGATCGTCGCGCTCTCCTCGGCGCTCGTCGGCTTCGCCTCCGACTACCCGCACCTCCTGCTGCTGCGCGGAGTCGGCGGTATCGGCTCCGCGATGTTCTCCGTCGCCGCGATGACGCTCCTCCTGCGCACCGCGAGCCCGGAGCGGCGCGGGCGCTCGATCGGCTTCTACCAGGGCGGCTTCCTGCTCGGCGGCATGGCGGGGCCCGCGGTGGGCGGCGTGCTCACGGCGATCTCGCTCACGGCCCCCTTCTTCTTCTACGCCGGCACGCTCGCGATCGCGGGGCTCGTCGGGCTGATCCTGCTGCAGCGGCCGGAGCGCGACGCGGCGCCGTCCGCCGCGGTGAGGACGAAGCCGCTGCGCGACGTGGCCCGCGATCGCCGCTACCAGAGCGCGGTGCTGGCGAACTTCGCCCTCGGCTGGTCGGCGATGGGCGTCCGCGCGACGCTCGTCCCCGTGCTGGTCGTGGAGGGCCTGGGCGGGCAGCCCGCCTGGACGGGCATCGCCTTCGCGATCGCCGCGGTGGTGCAGACGATCGCGCTCGCGCCGGCCGGCCGCTTCGTCGACACGGTCGGCCGGCGCCCGGCGCTGATCGGCGGTTTCTCCGTCGCGGCGGTGGCGATGCTGGCGATGCCGTTCGTCTCGGAGCTGTGGCTGCTCGTCGTGCTGCTCTGCGTCTACGGAGCGGCGGCCGCCTTCATGGGCACGGCCCCGGGCGCGCTGGTCGGCGACGCGGCGGGCGAGCGAGGCGGCAAGCCGGTCTCGGTGTTCCAGGCCGCGTCCGACCTGGGCGGCGTGATCGGGCCGCTGCTCGCGGGCGCTCTCGCCGACGCCGCGTCGCCGACCGCCGCCTTCGCCTCCGCCTTCGTGCTGCTCGCGGCGAGCGCGCTGCTCGGCCTGCGGATCCCGCGCTCGCGGATCGCCTAGCTGTTCCGACCGCGGGCGTCGACGGGCCAGACGGCGCCGCCGCCGTCGCGCAGGAGGACGTGGTACTCGTCGGCCAGGTTCACCGCGACGCAGACGTGATTCGGCGCGATCCGGACGCGCGTCCCGAGCGGAAGGTCGACCCCGGTGATCGTCGCGTGGTGCTCCGAGAGCACCGGGATGCGCGCCTCCGGGTGCTCCGGCAGGCGGCCGAAACCGCTCGAGGCCGCGCCGCGATCGGAGGAGAGCACCTTGCTGCCGGCGTCGGCGATCAGGTGGTCGCCGCGGCGGGACACGATCGTGGCGAGGACGGTGACGGCGATGTCCTCGGCCGCCATCGTGCCGATCTCCCACTGCTGGGCGTCGCCGAGGGCCGAGACTCCGGGGCGCAGCTCCGTGAGCACCGAGGAGTCGGCGAACGCGGCCGAGGGGGTCGACCCTCCGCTGACGACGCGGGCGTCGACTCCGGACGCCGCGAGCGACGCGACCGCCTCGGCGAGCGCGCGGGCTTCGTCGCGGGCGGCCGCCGCTCCGTTGCCCGCCGCGTAGCTGTGGCCGGGGAAGGTGAAGACGCCGGCGACGTCGAGTCCGGCCGAGACGGCGGCCGCGGCGATCAGGCCGGCCTCGGCGGGGAGCACGCCGCTGCGGTGGTGGCCGGAGTCGATCTCGACGACGACCTCGAGCCCCTCGCGCTCGGGCAGGGCCGCGGCCAGGCGCTCGGCCGACTCCGCCGAGTCGACGCCGACCCGCACGCGGGCGCTCGCGAGGACGCGACGGAGGCGGCCGGCGCGCTCGGCGTCGAGCCAGAGTGGGTAGGCGATGAAGAGGTCGCGCACGCCTCCCGCCGCGAACACCTCCGCCTCCGACACGGTCGCGACGGTGAGCCCGACGGCCCCCGCGGCGAGCTGGCGCCGGGCGATCTCGAGCGACTTGTGCGTCTTGGCGTGAGGGCGGAGCGCCAGGCCCCGCTCACGGGCCGCCGCGGCGACGGCGGCGATGTCGCGGTCGAGCACCGCCTCGTCGAGCACCAGCGCCGGAGTGGCGAGAGCGTCGAGGACGGCGGAGCGGGCGGAGGAGTCGGCGGCGGCGGTTTCGACGGTCACGCGCCGAGCCTAGGCGGCACCACCGGCCCGCGCCCCGGCCGTCAGGGTGGCCTCGGGCCGGTCCGCCGCCGGTCGTCGAGCCCAGCGGAAGGCCCCGCGGACGGATCCCGTCGAGCAGGTCACGTCGTCGACCTCGGAGGCGGCCGCGCCGCTCCGCTCGGTCACCGTCTTCTGGATCGCCCACCGCTGCTCCGGGACGCTCGCCCCGACGCTCCTGGGCTTCGGCGTGGTCCGGCTGAGCACTCTCGTCCACTGATCGTTCATCCTCCGCCGGATGCGGAGAGGGCACCTGCGCTGCCAGGCTGAGCGGATGACTCCGCAGTCCTCCCGCCTCCGGCCCTTCGGCCCGTCCGGCGCCACCGTCACCCGGCTGACCCTCGGCACCTCCTGGCGCCCCGAGCGCGTCGCCGACCTCGACCGGGTGCCGGCCCTCGAGCGCGTCCTCGACTCCGACGCCTCCTCCCGCGCCGTGTCCGTTGTCGACACCTCCAACGAGTACGCCGGCGGCCACAGCGAGCGCCTGATCGGCGAGGCCCTGCAGGCCCGCGGCGGCGTCCCCGAGGGGATCACCGTGGTCACCAAGCTCGACCGCGACCCGAGCACCGGCAGCTACTCGGCCGAGCGGATGCGCCGCAGCCTCGACGAGAGCCGCGAGCGCCTCGGGATGGACGTCCTCCCGCTGCTCTACCTGCACGATCCGGAGCGCATCTCGTACGACGAGGCCTTCGCCGAGGACGGCCCGGTCCGTGCGCTCATCGCGATGAAGGAGGCGGGCGTCGCCCTCTCGATCGGGATCTCGGGCGGACCCGCACCGATGCTGCGCCACTACGTCGACACCGGCCTGTTCGATGCGGTGATCACCCACAACCGCTTCACGCTGGTCGACCGCTCCTCCGAGGAGCTGATCGACGCCTCCGTCGACCGCGGCGTGATCGTGGTCAACGCGGCGGTCTACGGCGGAGGCGCGCTCGCGCGCTGGCCGGAGCCCGTCGCCTCCTACGCGTACCAGCCGGCGCCGCGGGAGATCGTCGACGCCGTCGCGGCGATGGGAGCGGCCTGCGACCGGGCGGGCGTGCCGCTCGCCGCCGCCGCGCTGCAGTTCTCGACCCGCGACCCCCGCGTGACGACGACGGTCGTCGGCGCCACCTCCGCCGAGCACTACGACTCCTTCGTGGCCGACGACGCGCTCGAGATCCCCGACGCGCTGTTCGAGGAGCTGGAGTCGCTGGCTCCGCCGAGCACCGTCTGGCAGGACGCGCCCGGGTCGACCTGGCCGCGCTGATCCGGGCATAGCCGGGCTCTCCTCCCGGTTGGACGTCGTGACCCCCTCCGCGAGATGCCACTTGCGTACGCCTTCCGCGGCGTGTCGCGTACCGAAGTGGCATCTCGCGGGGAAGCACGACAGGAGAGACATGACCGACACCGCCTTGTTCCAGCCGCTGACCCTCCGCTCGAGGACGGCCCGCAACCGCCTCTGGGCGGCGCCGATGTGCCAGTACTCGGTGGAGGCGCAGGACGGCGTGCCCACCCCCTGGCACCTCGTGCACCTCGGCGGGCTCGCGCGCGGAGGATCGGGCGTCGTCATCGCGGAGGCCACCGCCGTCGTCCCCGAGGGGCGGATCAGCCCGTGGGACACCGGGCTGTGGACCGACGAGCAGCGCGACGCCTGGGCCCCGATCGTCGACTTCGTGCACGGGCAGGGCGCGCTCGCGGGCGTGCAGCTCGCCCACGCCGGCCGGAAGGCGTCGACCTACCGCGAGTGGAGCGGACGCGGATCCGTGCCGCTGGGGGACGGCGGCTGGCCGACCGTCGCTCCCTCGGCCGTCGCGTTCGAGGGCTACGCGGAGCCGCGCGAGCTCGCCGCGGAGGAGCTGCCCGGCCTCGTGGAGGCGTTCCGCGACTCCGCCCGTCGCGCCGCGGACGCCGGCTTCGACGTGATCGAGCTCCACGCGGCCCACGGGTACCTGCTGCACCAGTTCCTGTCACCGCTCTCGAACACCCGAGAGGACTCCTACGGCGGCTCGCTCGAGAACCGGGCGCGCCTGCTGCTCGAGGTGGTCCGCGCGGTCCGCGCCGAGATCGGGCAGCTCGTGCTGCTCGTCCGCTTCTCCGCGACCGACTGGGCCGAGGGCGGGTGGACGCTGGAGGAGACGATCACCGTCTCGGAGTGGGCGCGCGCCGAGGGTGTGGACCTCTTCGACGTGTCGACCGGCGGACTCGTGCACGCGAGCATCCCGGTGGCGCCGCTCTACCAGGTGCCGTTCGCGCGCGACCTGCGGAAGGCGACCGGTGCGCTGGTCGGCGCCGTGGGACTCATCACCACGGCCGAGCAGGCGGAGGGCGTGGTCGCGAACGGCGACGCCGACGTCGTGCTGCTCGCCCGCGAGCTGCTGCGCGACCCGAACGCCCCGGTGCGGATGGCGCACGAGCTCGGCGCGGACCTGCCGGTGCCGCCGCAGTACACGCGCGCCTGGCGCTAGGGGCCCAACGGCGAGATGCCACTTGTGCGCACGCCTCGCGGCGTGTCGCGTGCACAAGTGGCATCTCGCGGAGGGGAGCGGTCGGGCTCCCGGGAGGAGAGCGTCAGCTCTCGGAGGGCTCCTCCGCAGGAGCGTCCTCCTCGGGGTTGAAGTGCGAGTCTCCGGAGACCCCCACCGCCAGCCCGTCCTCGGAGTGCGGGATGGTCTCGTCGTCGCCGAGACCGTTCGCCTTCTTCTCGCCCTCGGACGAGGCGGCTGCGTCGGTCACGGCTCAGGCCTCGACGTCGCCGCGCCAGGCACCGTCGGGGGTGCCCTGCTTCTCGATGTACTCCTTGAAGTTGTTCAGGTCCTTCTTCACGGCGTGGCTGCCGGCGCCGACGAGCGAGCCGAGCGTCTCGAGGAAGCCCTTGGGCTCCCAGTCGAGCTGCACGGTGACGCGGGTCTCGGTGTCGGAGAGCTTGTGGAAGGTGACGACGCCCGCGTGGTCGGTCTCGCCGCCGGTGCTGTTCCACGCGACGCGCTCGTCGGGGTGCTGCTCGGTGATGTTCGCCTCGAACTCGCGCTCGACGGGGCCGACCTTCACCTTCCAGACGGTGAGGGTGTCGGTGACCTGCTGGATCGACTCGACCTCGTCGAGGAAGCGCGGGAACTCCTCGAACTGGGTCCACTGGTTGTAGGCGACGGACACGGGGACGTTGACGTCGACGGTCTCGATGATCTGCGGCACGGTGGTGCTCCTTGCTGTCTCACTCGGTGTGCGGCGTTCCGCTGCTGCGGTCGTCACGCTCGACGTTAGGCGGGAGCCGCCTGGGAGCGCACCGGGTTGCGGACTGCCCCGAACGTGGTAAACGTGTGCGTGCCGCGACCGCTCCGTTGTGCGTGCCGGACCACTCCGGTGCGGACGTCGAGACCGCTCCGATGCGCGTGCCGGGACCGCTCCGGCGGACGCCGGGACGCCGCGGGGAGCGTGCAGGTCGCGGTCAGCGGTCCTGCGGGTCGCCGCCGAGCTGGCCGATGGCGGGGAGGGGGCCGCCGTCGTCGGCGCCGGTGCGGCGCCAGCGGGCGATGGCGTTGCCGAGGTGGTAGATCACGAGGGCGGCGCCGGCGCCGAGGACGATGCCGCCGAGCTCGAAGCCGCCGGAGGAGAACGAGAAGCCGGCGATCGCGATCACGAGGGAGACCGCGGCCGTGTACTGGTTGACCGGGCGCGAGAAGTCGACGCGGTTGTCGATCCAGATCTTGATGCCGATCACGCCGATGAGGCCGTAGAGCGCCGTGGTCGCGCCGCCGAGGACTCCGGCCGGGATCGAGTTGAAGACGGCGCCGACCTTGGGCGAGAGGCTGAGCAGGATCGCGGTGACGCCGGCGACCCAGTAGGCGGCCGTCGAGTACACGCGGGTGGCGGCCATCACTCCGATGTTCTCGCCGTAGGTCGTGGTGCCGGAGCCGCCGAAGGCGCCGGAGAGGGTGGTCGCCACGCCGTCCGCGATCAGCGCCCGGCCAGTGCTGGCGTTGGCGGAGGCGTCGGTCATCGTCGCGACGCCGCGGACGTGTCCGACGTTCTCGGCGATGAGGACGAGCACGACCGGCAGGAACATCGCGATGCCCGACCACGTGGATCCGGAGGCGAAGTCGGGGAAGGTGAACGGCGGCAGGCCGAACCAGTCGGCCGCACCGACCGCGGAGTAGTCGATCTCGTTCCGCAGCAGGGCGACGACGTAGCCGATGACCACGCCGAGGAAGATCGAGACGCGGCCGAGGAAGCCGCGGAGGAACACGCTCGACAGGATGATCGCGGCGAGCGTGATCGTCCCGGTGATCGGCGCCTGCTTGAAGCTGAGGTACGCGGTCGGAGCCAGGTTGAACCCGATCAGGGCCACGATCGCGCCGGCGACGACCGGGGGCATCAGCCTGTCGATCCAGCCGAGGCCGACGACCTGCACGAGGACGCCGACGGCGGCCAGGAGCAGGCCCACGGCGACGACTCCGGCGAGCGCCGACCCCGTCCCTCCGACAGCGGTCGCGGCCGTGACGGGCGCGATGAACGCGAAGCTCGAGCCGAGGTAGCTGGGGAGCCGGTTGCGCGTGATCAGGAGGAACAGCAGCGTCCCGACTCCGGAGAAGAGCAGGGTCGTGGCGACCGGGAACCCGGTGAGCACGGGCACGAGGAACGTCGCCCCGAACATGGCGACGACGTGCTGGATGCCGATGGCGATCGTGGCCGGCCAGGCGAGCCGCTCGCCCGGGGCGACGACGGCGCCGGGCTCGACGGTGCGGCCGTCTCCGTGCAGGGTCCAGATGGGCATGGGGCTCCTCGGCGGGGAAGGGAGGCGGGGGTCGAGGTTCACAGTAGCGAGGGGTCTGGCCGTGCCGCGGCACCCGACCTACGATCGGGCCATGGACGGTGCGCGGCGTCTCGGCGAGGACGAGTTCTCCGCGCACCTCGCCGAGCGGGTCGCGCGGATCCGCGGGTCGTTCGGCGATCTCCCGCTCTGGGCGGTCTCGGGCTGGAGGGGTCCGCGACTGCTGGCGGAATGGGCGCTGACCGGCGGCCCGCGGGGGCTCTCGTTCCTCGCCGACGACGCGGTGCCGGGCGGGGCGGGCCCCTCCGTCGAGATCCGCACGACCCTCGGCGATCCGCGGCACGACGTCGCGCTGCTCTGCTGCCGGGAGGAGGCGCCCGTCTCGTTCGTGCAGCCGGAGGCGCTGCCCGCGCCCACGCGGATCACGGAGATCCCGGTCGACGGGGCTCCGGAGCCCTTCGAGGTCTGGGAGGGAGCCGGGGCCGTGCGCGCCGCCGCGTGGGTGCGGGGGCACGTCCTCACGCTGGAGTGCCGCGGAGTCGATCTGGACGCTCTCGCGCTGGATGAGGTGGACGACATCGAGCCGTTCGTGGCCGGGTGGCTGGAGTTCGTGAGCGCCGCGAGGCCCTGAGTGCCGACCCGCGCGCCCGCGCTGCTGGGAGAGCGCGGAGTCCCGCCCGGCGCGCCGGTGAAAGATGTGCGCCGATCCTGGACAGGAGGGAGCATGAGGCACATGCCAGCTCCCCTCGCGGGTCCCGACCGGTTCGCCGCGGTCGCCGCCGCGGTCGCCGATCCCGTCCGCCGCTACCTCTGGCGGCGCACCGACTCCGCCACCGCCGACGACGTGCTCGCCGCGACGCTCTCGGTGCTCTGGCGCCGCAGCGCCGACGTCCCCGAGGACGATCCTGTGCCGTGGGCGATCGGCGTCGCCCGGCTCCAGCTGCAGAACGCCCGGCGGATGCAGCGCCGCCAGGTGATGCTCGCCCAGCGGATCGCGGTCGTCGATCCGCCCCAGGTGCAGATCGACGAGGGCGAGGCCTCGGGCGCCGAGGAGACCGTGCGCCTCGTGCTCGCCCGGATGCGCGAGCAGGACGCCGAGCTGCTGCGCCTCTGGGCGTGGGAGGAGCTCGACGTCCGCGGGATCGCCGCGGTCCTCGGAGTCACGGCGAACGCCGTCTCGATCCGCCTGCACCGCGCGCGGCGCCGCTTCGCCGAGCTCTACGACTCCATCGACCCGCACGCGCCCGAAGGGGGACTCCGATGACCGGAACCGACGACGAGGACGTCCGCCGCCTCCTCCGCACGGTCGACCCCGCGCGGAGCCTCCCCGCGCTCGACCGCGACGAGCTCGCCGAGCAGATCGCCGCCGCCACCGGCGAGGGCGCGCGGACGGTGCACTCCCGCCGCCGGTCCCCCTGGCTGATCGTGGGAGTCGGCGCGCTGAGCGCCGGGGCCGCCGCCTCCCTCCTGCTGCCCTTCGCGCTCGGGGTGGGCGGGGGCAGCACCTCGACGCTGATCCTGCCGAGCACGGGCGGGCCGATGGCGGCGTGCTCGCCGGTGACGGCCGCCGCGCTGGCCCCCGCTCAGCTCGCGTTCCGGGCGGAGGTCCGCTCGATCGACGGGAGCACCGTGACCCTGCACGTGCTCGAGCGCTACGCGGGCGAGGTCGGCGACGGCGTCACGGTCACGCAGGGCAGGGAGACCGCGGTGGACGGGGCGCCGATCGTCTTCGAGACCGGGGTCGACTACCTGGTCGCGGCCGACGGCGACACGATCCTGACCTGCGGGCTCAGCGGCGAGAGCTCCCCCGAGCTCGCGGCGCTGTACCAGGAGGCGTTCTCGCGCCAGTAGGCGGAGGCGGCTAGCGCCCCGGGCGGGCGGTGGCAAGGGCCTCCCCGATCGGGGGGAGCGTCGCGCAGGCTGAGGCAGGGCCGCTCGGCCCTCCCCCCTCCGGTCGCCCGGCGGCGCCCGCGGGCTCCCGGCGACGCCGCCCCGCCCGCCCCGCAGGAGGCCCGCATGCCGGTGTTCCGGCTCCTCGAACCGCTCCACGCCGCCGGTGTCGCGCTCGCCGACCTCGCGAGCGATCGGCTCCGCCTCCACGGCGACGGCTCCGACGTCCGCATCACCGCCGTGACCGTCGCGCACACCGAGGCCTGCCCCGGCGCCCTCTTCGCCGCGCTCCCCGGCAGGAGGAGCCACGGGGCCCGATTCGCTGCCGCCGCGGCGGCAGCGGGCGCGGTCGCCGTGCTCACCGACGCGGGCGGGCTCGACGAGGCCCGCGCCTCCGGACTGCCTGTCCTGCTCAGCGACGACCCCCGCACCGCCCTCGGCCCGGTGGCCGCGCAGGTGTACGGCACGAGGAGCGGACCGGTGCTCCTCGGCGTGACGGGCACCAACGGCAAGACCAGCACCGTGCACCTCCTCGACGCGGTGCTCCGGCAGCTGGGCGTCGTCTCGGGGCTGAGCTCCACCGCCGAGCGCCGCAGCGCCGACCACGTGGTCGCCAGCCGCCTCACCACGCCCGAGGCCTCCGAGCTGCACGCGCTCCTCGCCCGGATGGCGGAGGACGGCGTCGAGGCGGCGGCGATCGAGGTCAGCGCTCAGGCGCTCGTGCGCTCGCGGGTGGAGGGGATCGTGCTCGACGTCGCCGGCTTCACCAACCTCAGCCACGACCACCTCCACGACTTCGGCGACCTGGACGAGTACCTCCGCGCCAAGCAGCGCCTCTTCACGCCCGAGCGGAGCCGCCGCGGCGTGGTGGTCGTCGACACCGAGGCGGGGCGCCGGGTCGCCCGCGAGGCCTCGGTCCCGGTCGTCACGCTCTCAGCCGGGGACGGAGCCGACTGGCGGATCGACGTGCTCGAGACCGCGGTGGACCGCACCCGCTTCCGGCTCACCGCCCGCGACGGCTGGTCGACGACCACCTCCGTCCCGCTCCTCGGACGCCACATGGCCTCGAACGCCGCCCTCGCGCTGGTGATGCTGATCGAGGCGGGGCACTCGCGCGACCTCGTCGCCGCGGCGGTCGGCTCCGGGATCGACGTCACCGTGCCCGGGCGGACGCTGCTCGTGTCCGGGGCCGACGGGCCGCGGGTGTTCCTCGACTTCTCGCACACCCCCGACTCGGTCGCGCGCACCGTCGACGCTCTCCGCGAGGTGACGCCCGGCCGCGTGCTCGTCCTCCTCGGCGCCGACGGCGACCGCGACCCGAGCAAGCGCGCGCCGATGGGCCGGGCCGCTGCCGAGCGCGCCGACCTGGTGATCGTCACCGACCACCACGCGCGCTTCGAGGACCCGGCGCGCATCCGCCGCGCCCTGGTCGACGGCGCCCGCCGCGTCGAGCGCTGCGAGGTGCTCGAGATCGCGGAGCCGGCCGACGCCGTCCGCGCCGCTCTGCGCCGGGCCGGCCCGTCCGACTCCGTCCTCTGGGTCGGCCCCGGCGACACCGACTACCGCGTGGTCGGCGCCGACGACCTCCCCTACTCCCCCCGCGCCGACACGGCCCGCGCGCTGGCCGAAGCCGGCTGGAGCGTCGACCTGCTTGACTGACCGGGTGTTCTCGACCCTGCCGGTGCGACGCGTGCAGGCCCGCCCCGAGCATCCCGCCGACCTCGCACGCTGGCCCGCGACGCTCGCGCCGGTGCGGCAGGTGCTGGCCGAGGGCTGGGACCTCGGCCCGGTGACAGTGATCACCGGCGAGAACGGCTCGGGCAAGTCGACACTGCTCGAGGCGGTCGCCCTCGCCTATGGGCTGAACGCGGAGGGCGGATCCACGGGTGCGATGCACTCCTCCCGCGTCTCGGAGTCGGACCTGGCCGAGCACCTCCAGCTGGTCCGCGGGGCCGGCGCGTCCAAGCGCGGCTTCTTCCTCCGAGCCGAGACGATGCACGGCTTCTTCAGCTACCTGGAGGAGGTGGGGATCGACGGCGGGTACCACGAGCGGAGCCACGGCGAGTCGTTCCTCGACATCGTGGCGAACCGCTCCCGGATCAGCGGGCTGTGGCTCCTCGACGAGCCGGAGTCCGCCCTCTCGGTGTCGGGCTGCCTCGCCCTGATCGGGCAGCTGCGCGACCTGGTCGCCGACGGCTCCCAGGTCGTCCTCTCCACCCACTCGCCGATCCTCGCCGCCCTCCCCGGAGCCGACCTCTACGAGCTCGACGAGACGGGCCTGCGCCCCTGCCGCTACGACGACCTCGACCTGGTGCGGACCTGGCGCGGCTTCCTCGACCAGCCTGCCCGCTTCCTGCGGCGGCTGGAGTAGACCGGCGCTCCGTCGCTGGGGAATGAGCCGGTCCTGGCCACAGCGGAGTGAGAACGTCGATGCTGCGGCCTGTTCCCGCGCATCCGGAGCCGCCCGGACGGATCCGTCCTCCGTCGTGAACACGGTCACGCCGCGGAAGCCGCTCGGATAGTGGGCAGGGGGCAGTTTCAAGGGGCCTCTCGGCCGATCCGGTTCACAACGGAGGAAGGATGTCGGCGGAGCAGCCTGTTCTCGCGGATCCGGAGCCGCCCGGACGAATCCTTCCTACGTTGTGGACAGAACCGGACCTGGTGCTGCGCCGGGCTTCGCCGAGGCCCTCCGATAGTCGGCCGCTTCGGGGAGCCTTCCGCGACCGACCCTGTTCACAACTCAGGAGGAACGTCGATCCGGCGACCCGTTCTCGCGGATCCGGAGCCACCCGGACGAATCCTTCCTGAGTTGTGGACACGATCCTGCCGCGGGCGCCCGCTCGGACCGCAGGCGAGGGGCTGTTCCGAGGGGCGCCTCGGTCGATGCGGTTCATAACGGAGGAAGGATGTCGTCCGAGCAGCCTGTTCTCGCGGATCCGGAGCCGGTCGGACGAATCCTTCCTACATTGTGGACAGAACCGGACCCGGTACGTCGCCGAAGGGACGACCGTCGGCGGGCCGCCCCGTACTCGCGGATCCCGAGCCGGCCGGACGGATCCCCTCCTCCGGCACGAGCACGGTCAGGCCGCGGAGGCCGCCGTCGGCCGTGCGGACCGGGGCGCCCAGCCCACTGCGATCGCGGCGCCGGCGAGCGCGAGCTGTCCGAGCGGCGGCAGGACCGCCGAGACCAGGGATCCGTCGCCGCCGGAGGTGACGAAGGTGTCGGCGACCGACATCCCGAAGCCGAACCCGGCGAAGAAGCGGAAGACGACGGCACCGGCGACCAGGGCGAGCATGAGCACCGCGATCCGCCGCGGCGTGAGCGGCGACCTCCGGCCGACCAGGGCGCCGACCGTCACGACGATCGCGGCGGCCGTCCAGAACGCGGCCCACCCGGTGACCCAGATCGCGTGGGAGCCGAGTTCGAAGCCGTCGCGCTCGGCCATGGTCGCGTAGATCTCCGTCAGTGCCACGCCCGGGACCTTCGCCTGCGGATTCCAGACCAGCAGGTCGACGGCGCCCACCACCGTGATGCCCGCCACGAGCGCGAGGCCGGCGAGGGCGACGGGGAGGCGCTGGGCGCGGGTCGCGGTCCGCGGCGCGAGGGCGATGGTCCGCGAGCCGCCGAGGACGATCACACCGCAGACGAGGCCGGCGAGCGAGACGGGCAGGCCGACGAGGGCGAGGGGTCCGGGGAGGAGGAGGCCGGCCGCGGTGAGCACCGGGCCGACGACGGCGGCGACCAGGGAGATCCGCGCGAGCAGCGTGCGAGCAGAGGCGGCGGCGCCCAGAAGGAGGAGCGCGCCGAGGACCGCGACCGCGACGGCGGCGACGAGCACCGCGATCTGCACGGCTCCGACGGCGGCCAGGGCGGAGGCGGAGGCGGCACCCGGCTCGGGGACGATCCCGCCGCCGGTCAGCGCGATGCCGCTGAGCATCAGGGCGGCCGCGGCGAAGAGCGCGAGTCCGCGGCGGGCGAGGCGGCGCGGGAGGGTGCCCCGTGCTTCGCCGGTGTGCGCGGGCAGGTCGCGGTCGACGCTCACGAGCAGGGCGAGCGCTCCGAGGACGACGCCGCGACGGGGCAGGCCCAGCTCGGCGGCCCCGGCCAGGTCGGCACGCCACTCCTCGAGATAGCGCTCCCGGGCGAGCGGGGGCAGGAGCAGCGACAGGAGCCGCAGGAGGGCGCTCATGCGGTCGCCCCCGCCGCTCGCGGCGCCGTCCGCGCGGTCGATCGGATCCGCTCGACCGCGGCCCGGGCTGCCGGGGCGCCCTCCGCGGTCAGCTCGTAGAGCCGGCGACGCGGGCCGCTCCGCTCACTCGCCGCCTCCCACTCCGAGACCACCCAGCCCGCTCCCTCGAGCCGCTCCAGGATCGGGTAGACGCTGCCCGCCGGTCGCCCGGTGGCCTTGATCACGACCATGCCCCAGGTGGGGCCGTCGGAGTCGAGGAGGGTCCGGAGGACGTCGGCGGTGGCCGGGGTGAGGCGAGGGAGTGGCTGCACGGGAGCGACGCTACCTATATAGAGATAGCGGGGTCAACACAGGCGGGACGACATCTCTAGGTAATAGCGCTCTCTGGATTCTCAGCTGCCTGTCAGCCTCTGACATACTCCGCAGATGACCGAGTTCAACCCCGCCGTATTCTCCGGCTCCGCCCCCTCCGCTCCGAAGAAGACCGGCAACGGGCTGGGCCTCGCCTCCCTCATCATCGGAATCCTCGCGCTCATCGGCGCCCTCATCCCGATCGTCAACTACGCCTCGGGCTTCCTCGCCTTCATCGGACTCGTCCTCGGCATCATCGGCCTCTTCCTCAAGGGCCGCTCTCGCGGCACAGCCATCGCCGGCACCGTCCTCAACGTGATCGCGCTGGTCCTCTCGATCATCCTCGCCGTCGTCTACACGGCCGGATTCGCGAGCGGCGTCTCGAACGCGATCGCCACCGCGCAGGCCGAGAGCTCCGAGGCCGCCGCCGTGCCGCGCACTCTCGTCTATGAGGTCACCGGCGCGGCTACCGCGGCCTCCATCACTTGGTCGACCTACGACGGAGGAACCTCCGGCTCCGAGCAGGCCACTGGCCAGGCGCTCCCCTTCACGAAGGAGCTGCAGGTCCAGACCGGAGGCGACTTCACCTTCCAGAGCTTCACACTGACCGCCTCGAACGGCATCGACGACGAAGGCGAGATCAGCTGCCGGATCACCCTCGACGGCGAAGTCATCGCCGAGCAGACCAGCACCGGGGCCTTCGCGTCGGCGCTCTGCTCGGCGACCCCGGAGTAGCCGCCGTGCGTGAAGCCCTTTTTCCTGCACTCCTAGTGCGGCAACGCTCCTCCTGACTGCCTGCACGGCTTCCGCGCCCGCAGGAGCTCCGGCCGAGTCGACGACCCCTGAACCTGCGGCGCCCGCGACACCTGCGTTCGTCGAGCTCGACACCGCACAAGCGGCGTCCCGTTGTCTCGATCTCGTCTGCCCCAACGACATCGCGATCAAGAACCTGAGCGACGCCCTCTCCTCCGGCGAGGACGAGCTTCTGAACGGTGGCGACCCGGACCCTTCCGGCGTGGACGCCGCGGCATCCGCTCGGCTCGATCTGACAAGACGGACACTCACGCTCCGGGACGACTCGTCCTACCACTGGCCGATCGATGTCTCCGAGCAGATCGCGACGATCCGCGGCTCCTACCTCGCCGAGATGTCCACTCTCAACACGATGGCCGACTCGGCCGATTTCAGTCACGCCTATTACTCGACGTTCCCTGAGGCCACGACTGAACAGCAGAGCGCCGGACAAGAGGTCCGCTCTGCGCTGGGCATCGATCCGGACACGGTCGCCAGCTGTGTCGGGCACGGGAACGGGATCGACGCTCTGACGTCCGAGAATAAGCAGCGGGATGCCGGAGCGTAGCGCCTGATCGAGAGGCGGCGATCGGTGGGCCCGTGTTCCCGGGGACGGTCGAAAAGGGGACCGAAGGCTCCGACGGCGACCAGGCGACGTGTTCGCAAGCGGGAGCCCTCGCGCTGACCGTGCGGCGCCGGCCCTCGCGCCGCTAGCCGGAGCCCGCACGCAGAACGTCGGCTGAGAGCAGCCGCCCTCCGCCCTCGGGGGACGGCGGGCACTCTCAGCCGACGTTCTGCGCGCGAGCGCGGGGACTACTTGCGGAACATCCGCGCCGTGGTCTCGAAGAGGCCCTTCACGGGGCGCTGCTGCTCGCCCTGCTGGGCGCCGAGGACGATGATGACCGCGGTCAGCACGGGGATCGCCCACTGGGTGACCTTCTGCACGCGGAGGGCCGTGGTCAGCTCCTGCGAGTTCTGCTCCGACGCCTCGGTCACGCCGGGGGCGCCCTCGTCGGCGTGCTTGGCCTGCGTCGCTCCGGCGACCGCGGCGATCACCGAAGCGGCGCCGGCGAGGCCGGTCACGACGGTCTTGACGACCGTGTTCGTGCGGCTCTCCTGCTGGTTGGCCAGGCGGGTCTTGTTGGCGAGGACGAGGCCGATGCCGCCGACGCCGTGGGCGGCGATCGCGGCGAGCTGCACGGGGGTCCAGCGGGCCCAGCCGTTGGAGGAGAGGCGGAGGCGCTCCGCCGGGTCGGACGAGGTGGACGCGGCGCCGTTCAGGCCGACGGCGCCCATGAGCGAGCCGCCGAACCAGGCGGCGGCTCCGAGGTCGTGGAGACTGCGGACGAGAGTGTTGCGGGAGGGCATGTGGGCCTCTTCTCTGCCGGCGGCGGACGCCGGCGGCGGTCGGCTGGTGCGGACCCCTCCGACGCTACGCGCGCCCCGGAACCGCGCACGGGGCTTGACCTCTCCCCCTCCGACACGCTCCGCTGGAGGTCACCGACCGACCCGAGGAGCCCCGCGATGCCCACCGATGACGAGAAGCGGACGACCCGCGACGAGTTCCACGACGCCGTGAACATGACGGCGAAGGAGCTCGAGGACTGGCTCGGCACCGACGAGTCGAAGGAGGTCGGCCAGAAGCCGGAGGGCGGCGGCGAGTCCGTCGGCCACGAGAGCGGCCGGCGGATCGTCGAGCTGCTCGGCACGAAGCAGGCCGACCTGAGCGACGACGACTACGCCCACATGACGAAGGTCGTCGGCTACGTGCACCGGCACGCGAAGCAGCGTCCCTCGGGCGACGTCACCGAGACGAAGTGGCGCTACTCCCTGATGAACTGGGGCAACGACCCGCTGAAGTGACGGATCCGCCGACGTGACTGTCCGGCCGCGTCAGGCCGTCGCGGCGCTCCCGTCGACCTCGCCGATGACGCCGTCCGTCACCGTCACGATCGCGCAGTTCGGGTAGCCCCGCTGCGGCCGGTGCGCGGGGTCGAGCGTGCGGAGGATGCTCCCCAGCACCGCCCCGTGCGTCACGACCAGCACGTCGCCGTGCTCCGCCGCCGGCACGAACCGCGCGATCGCGGCCTCCACCCGGGCGCGTACGGTGGGACCGCTGTCGGCCCGGCCCGAGGGGTCGTGCCGGTGGATGGCGTCGAGCACCGAGTCGAGCCCGGCGTCGGTCATCCGCGGCCAGTCGGCGGAGGAGGGCACGTAGGAGTAGCCGTGGTCGGCGAACACCGGCTCCCAGAGCGAGGCGTTGGGCTGCCCCTCGAAGGCGCCGAAGTGCCACTCGCGGAGCTCGACCATCGGCTCGGCCTCCAGCGACGGGTGCCCGGCGAGCGCCGCCGCCGCCGTGGTGCGGGTGCGGGTGAGGTCGCTCGTGAACGCCGCGACGAGCGGCACGCCGCACATCCGCTCGCCGAGGGCCGCCGCCTGGCGCTCGCCGCGCTCGGTCAGCGGCGAGTCGCACCAGCCCTGCAGCTGGCCGGCGACGTTGAAGAGGGTCTCGGCGTGGCGGACGAGGTGGATCGTGCCGCTCACGGGCGCGCGCTCGCGGGCGTCGTCGGACGGGCAGGGGTCGTGCGGTGCATGCGGTTCTCCGGGGTCAGCGCGCTACTCCGGAGCGGCGCGCGCGATGTGGAGGGCCAGGAAGGCGACCTCCTCGTTGGGCAGGGCGGCCTGGTACTCGGCCGCCACGAAGGAGCGGACCCGCTCGGCGGACGCGACCGCGCGCGGGTAGCGGGCGCTGAGGCTGGTGAAGAGGAAGTCGTCCTCGCTCTCGAGCAGGCCGCCCGAGAAGAAGCGCTCGGCGAAGTACTGCAGGTGCGCCACGAAGCGGGCGGAGCGGAGGTCGTCGCGGTCGAGCGCGGCTCCGCTGGAGTGCTGGATGATCGCGGTCACCGAGCGGATGAGCTGCACGATCCGGAGCGAGTCGATCCCGACCTTGCCGAGCTCCGCGTTGGCGAGGTGGAACGCGACGTTCGCGGCCTCGTCGGCGGGCAGCTCCACGCCGAGGCGCTCGCGCATCCGGTCGACCGCCCGCTCCCCCACCGCGTACTGCACGGGGTAGACCGTCCGCATCTCCCAGGCCAGCCGGTTGGCGACCGAGAGCCCGCGCCGCTGCCGCTCCACCGCGAAGTGCAGGTGGTCGGTCAGCGCGAGGTAGACGTGCGGGTCCAGCCGCAGCCCCTGCTCCTCCGCGTCGGCGACGACCGCGCGGGTGAGCTCGACGAACTCCGGCGGGATCTGCGCCAGGAGCTCGACGAGGTTGCGCTGATCGGAGTCGTCCAGGGCCACGAACACCTGGTCGACGCTCGAGGCCTCGATCGCCTCGCCGGCCTTCGCTCCGAAGCCGATCCCCCGCCCCAGGAGCACGCGCTCGACGCCGCGCTCGTCGACGACGAGGACGACGCTCGAGTTGAGCACCTTCTTGATGGTCTGCATGCGTGTCTCCGTCGACGGCCGCGTCAGGGCTGGGGTGGGGGTGGCGGGGCCTCTGCCCGGAGAGCCGGACGGGGCCTCCGGGCAGAGGAGGATCATCCTAGATCCGCGCCGTTCGAGGCGATGACCTTCTGGTACCAGAAGAAGGAGTCCTTCCGGTAGCGCTCGGTGCTGCCGTGGCCGAGGTCGTCCATGTCGACGTAGACGAACCCGTAGCGCTTCGAGATCTGCGAGCTGGAGGCGCTGATCAGGTCGATCGGCGCCCAGCTGACGTAGCCGAGCAGCTCCACGCCCTCGTCCACCGCCTGGATCATCTGCTCGAAGTGCGCGCGGAAGTAGTCGATCCGGTACGGGTCGTGGATGCGGCCGTCCTCGGTGAGCTCGTCGCGCATCCCGAGCCCGTTCTCGACGATGAACAGCGGCTTGCCGTAGCGGTCGTAGAGGTCGATCAGCGAGATCCGCAGGCCGACGGGGTCGATCTGCCAGCCCCACTCGCTCGACTCCAGGAACGGGTTCTTGACGCCGAGGACCGTGTTGCCGGGGGTGCGCTCGGCGTCGGGGCGGACCGACTCCGTCATCGACATGTAGTAGCTGAACGAGATGAAGTCGACCGGGTGCTCACGCAGCAGCTCGACGTCGCCCGCCTCGAACGGGATCGCGACCCCGCGGCTCTCGAGCGCCCGCAGCGCCAGGCGCGGGTAGGCGCCGCCGGCCTGCACGTCGGTGCAGAGGTAGAGCATCCGCTCCTTCGCCTGCGTGGCCGCGACGTCGTCGGGGTGGCAGGTGTTGGGGTAGGTGGTCAGCATCGTGAGCATGCAGCCCATCCGCGACTCCGGCCACAGCTCCTTCAGGATCTTCGTGACCGAGGCGGAGGCGACGAACTGGTGGTGCAGCGCCGTGTAGCAGGCCTGCTCCACGCTGCCCTCGACGGTCTCCTCGATGATCCCGCCCGAGGTGAACGGGTGGCGGATGATGCCGTCGATCTCGTTGAAGGTCAGCCACATGTCGACGAGGTGGCCGAAGCGCTCGAAGCAGGTGCGGGCGAAACGCTCGAACAGCCCGATCGTGCGGCGGTCGACCCAGCCGTTGTGCTTCAGCGCGAGCGCGAGGGGCGGGTCGTAGTGCGCGAGCGTGACCAGCGGCTCGATCCCGAGGCGCCGCATCTCGGTGAAGAGGGCGAGGTAGTAGGCGATGCCCTCCTCCAGCGGCTCCGCCTCCTCCCCCGTCGGGTAGAGGCGGGTCCAGGCGATCGAGACGCGGAGGGTGGTGAAGCCCATCTCGGCGAAGAGCGCGAGGTCGCCGGGGTAGCGGTGGTAGAAGTCGATGCCGCGGCGCTTGGGGTAGTACTCGGTGTCGTCGTCGGCCATCGCCGCCGTGATGCTCTCCACCGTGTTCTGGTGGTGGATCGCGTACTCCTTCGGGTCCGCCTTCGGCTTGTAGGAGGCGACGTCGCTGACCGCCGGGCCGCGCCCGCCCTCGCGCCACGCGCCCTCGACCTGGTTGGCGGCGAGGGCGCCGCCCCATCGGAATCCGTCAGGAAGCGCCATCGGCGAGCTCCTTCTCTTTCTGCGTCACGGTCATGATCCGGTCGCCGGCGGTGATCCGCTCGGCGGCCTCGACGAGCACGGTGTACTCGGCGGAGTTGGTCACGAGCACCGGGGTCGTGGTGTCGTAGCCGGCCGTGGTGATCGCGGCCAGGTCGGCGGTGAGGAGCAGCTGTCCGGCCTCGACCCGGTCGCCGACCGCGACGTGCGCCTCGAACGGCGCGCCGTCGAGCTGCACCGTGTCGATGCCGACGTGGATGAGCACCTCGACGCCGTCCGTGCGGCGGAGGCCGACCGCGTGGCGCGAGGAGAGCAGCGCGATGACCTCGCCCGCGAACGGCGCCCGGACGGCTCCGTCGGTGGGGCGGATCGCCAGCCCCTCGCCGAGCACGCCGGCCGAGAACACGGGGTCCGGCACCTCCGAGAGAGGGATGACGGAGCCGGTGAGCGGCGCCTGCAGCGCGAGCGGGCTCCCGGCGTCGGCCGCCACGTCGCCGAGCGCCTGGACGCTGGCGGAGGCGTCGTCACGCCAGATGACGAAGGAGACGACGAACGAGACGGCGACCGAGATCAGCAGGCCGATCACGGCGTTGAGCAGGTTCCAGGGGTTCAGCCCGTCGATGAACATCGAGATGCTCGCGACGCCCGGGCTGACCAGCGCGAACGCGGCGACCTGCGTGGCGCCGATGTAGGCGCCTCCGACGACGCTGCCCGTGATGACGGAGACCAGGGCGCGCTTGTTCTGCAGCGTCACTCCGTAGAGCGCCGGCTCGGTGATCCCGAAGAGAGCCGAGAGGCCGCCCGAGAAGGCCGTGGCGCGGAGGGTCGCGCTCTTGGTGCGCAGGGCGATCGCGAGGCTGGAGCCCGCCTCCGCCGCGTTGTGGGCGAGCGAGGAGGCGAGGTAGAAGGTGTCCTTGCCCGCGCTGGCCATCGTCGCGATGGTCGGCGGGATGAACGCCTTGTGCATGCCCACCGAGATGATCAGCGGGAGCACTCCGGCCAGCAGCGCGACGGCCACCCAGCCGAGTGCGCCGTAGAGGCCGATCATCGCGCCGGTGAGCATCGAGCCGAGCCAGTAGCCGAGGGGGCCGAGCAGGAAGATCGTGGCGGGAGCGACGATCACCAGGCACATCAGCGGGACGTAGAAGGTGCGGATCGGGCCCCACGAGTGCTTCGTGAAGAAGCGCTCGACGACCGAGAGCAGCAGCACGGCCAGGATCGCCGGGAACACCTGCGCGTTGTAGGCGATGACCGGCACCGGGACACCGAAGAGCGCGACTCCGCCCTCCTGGTTGAGCAGCGTCGTGAACGCCGGGAAGACCAGGACGCCGACGAGCCCGAGCGCCAGGGGCCGGTTCACGTCGAGCTTCTTCGCGCTCGTGTACGCGACGAGCAGCGGCAGGAAGCCGAACACCGCGTCCGGGATGGCGGACAGCAGCTTGAAGTTGTCGCTCGCGGGGTCGAGCCAGCCCAGCGCCGAGGCGAGGACGAGGAACGACTTGAAGATGCCGGCGCCCGCGATGGCCGGGATGATCGGCGTGAAGACGCTGACCACGAAGTCCATGATCGTGGCGCCGAGGCGCTTGAGGGACCGCGGCTGCTTCGCCTGCACCGTGGAGGCGGTGGTGCCGCCGCGCAGCTTCTCGACCGCCGCGTACATCTCGCTGACGCCGCTGCCGACGATGACCTGCGTCTGCGGGCCTGTGACGACGCCGATCACGCCGGGCACCGCCTTCAACGCCTCGACGTCGGCCTTCGCGTCGTCCGCCAGCGCGAACCGCAGACGGGTCGAGCAGTGCTGCAGCTTCGCGACGTTGGCGGCGCCGCCGACGTGCTCGAGGATCGCCTTCGCGCTCTCCTGGGTACTCATGGGTACTCCTCCGGGTGTGTGGGGACGCGCGCTTCCCTGCGCTCTGCTGCCCGGCCGTCCGTCGCCGTCCCCGCTCCCTCCGGCACCGTCATCGGTGCCCCGGAGGAGCGTCAGGAGGCGTCCGGGCACAAAAAAAGGACCCGACGATGCTGCTTGCGCGTTTCGTCGGATCCTGCCTGCACGACCAGTCACATGTCCGTGAGGGAACGTAACACGGGGGTGGGTGGGGCGTCAAAGAGCGTGGTCGTGGGACGGCCATCGCGTACGAGGCGAATGGTGCACCGGTGTCGGCATGATGGACGCGTGGACACTCTCGACGTCGTTGCGGCGGTCATCAGCGATCGCGGTCGAATTCTTGCCTGCCGTCGGCGGGCGGACAAGGCGTCCGGTGGGCTCTGGGAATTTCCGGGTGGCAAGATTGAAGCTGGAGAAACGGCTGAGGTCGCCCTCGCGCGGGAGATCCGCGAGGAACTGAGCGTGGCGATCGAGGTCGGCCCCAAGCTGACGTCAGACGAAACGGAGGTCGGCGCTCTCACCATTCGGTTGCACTGCTTCCGAGCCGTGGTTCGCGGCCCACATCCCACGGAGAGCACCGACCACGACCAACTCCTCTGGCTGCTTCCGAGCGAACTTCCCGGACTTGAGTGGGCCCACCCCGATTTGCCGGCCGTTCGGCTTCTTTCCTCTACGGATCGATGAGGTCGAAGCCCTCGTCAGACCTGAACGCTGTGATGATCGAGAGGCTGCGGATGAGATCCAGCATGTCCTCTTCCGGCCGACCGGGAAGCAGGATGACGGGGACTGCCGCGTAACCCTGGCGCTGCGCAAGATGGGCATAGTCGAGCACCTGGCCGATGGCCATGCGGACGAAGGACCGGGCGGTCGACTTCTTGGCTTCGACAATCCAGCCGCTTGATCGGACGTAGAGGTCTGGCTCGACCCGTGAGCTGCCGACCGGGAGCGTCAGACGACTGGGCGGCGTACCGTTCTCGGTCAGCCAGAGCCCAAAGTCTGACTGCAGCTCGAACTCGATTCGGGAGACAACCCGGTCATCGAGAGGGCTGACATCCGCACCCGCGATGACGATGTCGGAGTGCTCGGGAGGCGTCCAGTCGCCGAGCGTTGCAGTGGACTCCTGCGTGCCGCCGTACGTCGGCAGCCGAGTGATGTCCGCCGCGAGCGGCAGGAGAGTGAAGATGATGCCGCGTCGCTGCGTCCCTACGGTGTCCGGGATGATCTCCCACCGGTAGGTGGGAGTCCCTGTCGTGAAGGCACCGATGTAGGTCACGCTTGTTCCCTGCACCGTGAAGAGCCGAAGAACCCGCCCATCCTGCGCCGCGTCCCGAAGGGCCTTGTTGCCGCGAAGAAAGACCTGGTCACCGACCTGCCCTTCTCCCGTGTAGGAGTAGGACCCGTCCTCGCGAAGTCCCTCAAATCGGTCGTAGCCATACCGAGCTCCCTTCGCCGGATCGGTGAAAATGAAAATTTCGCGGAGCGCTCGCGGCGTCACGATCCCCTGCTGCTGCTGCCCGCCGTAGGCGCGGTGGATATCACGCCGAAGGACTTGGTCGCCCACTTCCAAGGTGAACCGACGCTCCGTGGTGTCTCGTCGAAGCAGACGGGAACGGACAGTCTCCGCCTGCTCCTCGGTCAGATCCCACCGGGATTCCTCAGGGGGAAGAGTTCCGAAGGAGGAGCGGAGGAGGCTTCGAATCCGACGCTGGGAAACGCCCAGTTCAAGCGAGAGCGTGGCGGGAGTAACGGGAGGCATCTCGTGAGACTAAGAATGCTCGACGTACCTTCTGTCGAGATGCACTCGTGTTAGCGACAGAGTTGCTCAGCTTGCGTAATTGCCGGACGTTCTACCGTATCGGTCCCAGTAATGAGGTCACGGACAAGACCATTTCTCACTATTGTGAGGGAGACAGGAACGCTGATGCGGTCACATCTGCCGTTTTAAAGCGCCGGGACGACCTTCCACCAGAGAAAAAGTTCTCCCCCTCACTCCCCGCACCCCGCCAGCACCGCCTCCGACGCCGCCCGGTCCCGGGCGTCGATCCCGAGCCCGTACTCGCCCAGCACCGCCACGAACTGCTTCACGTATCCGCAGCGCAGCTCCGCGGCCGGCGGCAGCCACTGCCCCGGACCGGCGTCGCTCTTCGCGCGGTTGGTCTGCTCGGAGGCGGCGACGAGGTTCGCGGGGTCGTTCGCGAAGGCGAGGCGCTGGCCGTCCGTCCACGACCAGGCGCCGTGGTGCCAGGCCCAGCCGAGGGCGACGACGTGGTCGATCTGCACCAGGCGGGAGGTGTCGGTCCCGGAGACGAAGGCGACCGAGGCGCCGTCGTAGGGGTCGATCAGGGTGCCGGTAAGGACCTTGCAGTCGCGGGTGCCGGGCTTGAACACGGGGCCGAGCAGGTCGCGGCCGAGGACGTCGTTGCGGGTGTCGCAGCCGTTGCGGTCGACGTCCGACCACGCCTGCCCGAAGAGGTCGCGGTCGTAGGGGACGGCGGCGGGGCCCTCGACGGCGGGGAGAGCGGCCAACGTCGCGAGGGACGGAGTGGACGGGGCCACTACCGGAGCGGACGGCTCGACGGCCGCGGGCGAGCTGCTCGGCGCGGGAGCAACAGGACCGCTCGACCCCGCAGACGCCCCGGCCGAGGAGGACACCGCCTCCGGTCCGCCTCCTCCCGCCGTCTCCGACAGCGCGACGGCTGCGACGGCGAGCGCCGCGGCCCCCAGCAGAGCGACGATCGCGCCGGCCCGTCGACGAGGGCGCCGGCGCACGGGGGCGGCCAACCTGTAGCGCATGATCGACCCCTCCTGCGACGAGACCCGCGATGCGGTCGAGGCGACGCGCCTCCTCAGTATGCGGAGCGACCGGCCCCGGGCCCGGTGGTTCGGCGGAGCGTCGGGGAGGACACGGCCGCGCGGAGCGACGGCGTCGCCGGCCGGGATCGAGCCTCCCGGAGGCGGCCTCGTCGCGCCCGCGCCGGCGACCCGCGCCTGCTTGACTGCTCCCATGGAGATCTTCATCGGAGTGGTCGGCCTGCTCGGCGGGCTGGTCATCGCCGGGCTCGCGGTCGTCGCGGTGGTCATCGGGCGGCGGCGGGCGGTGCCGGCGTCGCTGGTCGACGTGGAGGTGCGGCTGACGCACGCTGGGGACGACTGGTGGCGGGTGGGCGCGCGCGTGCGCAACTCCGGCCGCTCGCTCGTGCCGGTGACGAGCTTCAGCGACGGGCGGCCGATCGCGGTCGACCTCGGCGGGGCCGTGTCGGCGGAGTGGTACGGGTCGGCTCCCCGGTCGGACGCGTGGCGGATCGATCCGGCGGTCGGGCTCCTCCTCGGGCCCGTCGCGCTGGAGCGCGGGGCCGACCTGGGGGCGACGATCGTCGTGCGCGGGCGCCCGCAGGTGCGGATCGACGCGCCGCTGCGCTACGTGCCGGTGCGCGAGAACGTGATCGAGTCGCAGACGCCGGACGCCGCTCCGGTCTGGGGCGTGTCCGAGGCCGTGTCCGCTCCGGCAGCAGCGCCGGCGTCCGCTCCCCCGGCGCCGATCCGGCCGCGTCAGCAGCGTCCGATGGACGCCGACCCGTCACGTCCCGAGCGCGAGAGCGTCCTCCGCGGCGGCTTCGGGGTGTGGGCGGCCATGATCGCGGGCGGCGCCGGAGCCGTCGGGGTCGCGATCGGCATCGCGCTCGAGCTCGCCGGCGTCGAGGCGTCAGGGCTGGGCGGCGCGGGCATCATCCTGATCGCGGCCGGCTTCCTCGGCCTGGTCGGCACCCTCGGGGTCCGGCTGCTGCGCCGCTGGCTCGAGCCGCCGGCCCTCTGGCGGACGCCGGCGCAGCGCCTCCGCCGGCCCGGGACGATCACCGTCCTGATCCTGAGCTACGCGGGGCTGGCGCTGTTCTGCACCGAGTTCGCAGCGCAGTCGGTGACGGGCGACACGACCTGGGTAGCCGGTGTCGCCGTGCTGATGCTGATCGCCGCGCTGATCGGGATGGGGCTCGTCGGGTTCCTCCGCCTGGTGGTCCTGCTCGGCGTGCGCCGCGCCTCCCGGGAGACCCCGTGACCCGTGAGGTCGTCGTCGTCGGAGCCGGCCTGGTCGGAGCGGCGACCGCCCGCGCCCTCACCGAGCGCGGCGATCGCGTGGTGCTCGTCGAGCAGTTCGACCGGGGCCACGACCGCGGGTCCTCCCACGGCGAGACGCGCATCTTCCGACGCGGCTACCTCGAGGACGACTACCGCGCCCTCACCGGACGGGCGGGGCGCGCCTGGGCACGGCTCGAGGCGGAGACCGGGCGCCGCCTGCTGCACCCGGTCGGTGCGCTCGACCACGGCGACTCCTCCGTCCTCGCCGGGATCGAGGCGGCACTCCTGCGCGACGGGATCCCCGTGGTGCGGATCGAGGCAGGCGAAGCGGAGCGGCGCTGGCCGGGACTCCGCTTCGAGACGGACGTCCTGCTGCATCCCGAGGGCGGACGCCTGGACGCGGCGGCCGCGATCGACGCGATGCTCGACTCCGCCCTCGGACGCGGCGCCGTCCTCCGGACGCGGACGCGCGTGCTGGGGATCGAGGAGCGCGCCGACGACGTGCGCGTGCTGACCACCGACGGCGCTCTCGACGCCGACGCGGTCGTCGTGGCCGGCGGGTCCTGGACGCCCCCGCTCGTGGACGACCTCGTCCGCGCTGCCGGCCGACGCCTCCCTCCGCTGCGCGTCACGCAGGAGCAGCCGGCGCACTTCACGACGGACCTGCCCTTCGACTCGTGGCCGAGCTTCGCCCACCACCGCGCGGGCCTGCCGGTGGTCTACGGACTCTCGACTCCCGGGGTCGGAGTGAAGGTGGGCGAGCACAGCACCGGAGTCGTCGTCGATCCGGACGAGCGCACCTTCGAGCCCGAGCCCGGAGCACTCGCCCGCCTCGTCGGCTACGTCGCGGAGTGGATCCCGGGCGTGGACGCGGCGAGCGCCGCTCCGATCAGCTGCCTCTACGACAGCACGCCCGACGAGGACTTCGTGCTCGACCGCGTGGGCCGCGTGACCCTGGCGACCGGGTTCTCGGGGCACGGCTTCAAGTTCGGACCGGTCCTGGGCGAGCTGCTCGCGGACCTCGTCGCCGGCGGAGCGGCGCGGGAGCGGTTCCAGCTGCTGCCTGCGTAGGGCGGCTGCTGCGTGCGGTCGGCGGGCCGGGTGCTGCCGGAGGGGCCCACCGGGTCCTGAGCTTCGGCTTCCGCGGAGGGAGCCGCGATGCCGGAGCGCGGCCGTCCTCTCAGCGGCTCCCGCGGTGCGTCCGACGCTGCCCGTCCGACTCCAGGAGCACCGCATCGTTCCAGTCGCTCCCCGCCTCGGGAGGACGGACCAGCGCGGGCGGGCGCCGGGCGACCGCGACGACGATCAGCGCTCCCAGCATCACGAGGGCGGCGGTCAGGAGGGGCGACGCGACCGTGAAGAGCGCCTGCCGCACGTAGAGCTCCGGCGGCACCGTGACCGAGTCGCCCTGGTACTGGTTCGGCAGCAGGAGGACCACGACCGGGAGCGCGAGCACCGCGGCCCAGAGGACGACGGTGACCGCGACGGCGGCGGCCCAGAGAAGTCGGACGCGGATCATCGGCGCGGCGCCCTCAGCAGCGGCACGACGACCGAGAGGCCGAGCGCGACCAGGCCGACGGTGAGGCAGGGTCCGATCGCGTTGTCGCTGAGCACGCGGAGGTACTGCTCGGGCCCGAACTCGTCCTGCGACGGCGAGTAGTCGTACCAGCTGTGGGAGCTGTGCCAGAGGGCGAGCAGTCCGATGAGGACGCTGACGGCGCCGACGACCGCCAGGGCTCCGGCGATGCGGCGCGTGGGGAACGCGGTGCTGATGCCGGAGTCGAGGTCGGCGTCGGTCGCGTCGCGACGGTCGCCGGAGTCGGGTGCCGCGTCGCGGGGAGCGGAGTCGGGTTCGGCGGGGAGCGGGACTGTCGGCTCGGTCGGGAGTGGGACGGATGGCTCCGAGGGTCGGGGCGCGGTCGGCTCCGCCGGTGCCGGGACGGCCCGGACTGCTGCTCTCGCGCGCTCGGGAGCGGTGCGTCGGCCGGGGGCTCGGGAGCCGGTCGGGCCGCCGACCGAGCGCACATCCTCCTGCTCGGGAGCGGACCCGCCCGCTCTCCGGACAGCCGATCGCTCAGCGGTCGCGGCCCCGCCCGTCAGGAACGGGGAGCGGAGGCGCTCCTCGCCGCTGCCGCGCCGCTCGGCCTCGCGTCCGTCGTAGCCGCGCTGGAAGCCCGCGTGGTAGCGCGGGTCTGTGCCGCACTCGTCCGTCCCGCCGCTCTCGCGTGGGGAGCCGTCCGCTCCGGTGCTCCGCGCCATGCCGTCCCTCCGCTTCGTGCAGTCGGGCCATCATGTCGCACCTCGCCCGGTGCGGGGAGGTGCCGGGCGGAGCTCGGCTAGCGATCGGCGGAGGCGGCGGTTCAGCGTCCGGCCGCGGTGGTGCGCGACGGAAGGCTGACGATCCCCGCGCCGACCAGCAGCAGGCCGATCGTCACCGCCGTCAGCGCCGGCCAGCCGCCCGCTCCGACCGCCAGGCCGAGGAGCCAGCCGCCGGCGGCCGAGCCCGCGTAGAAGGCGATCGTGTAGACCGCGCCGGCGTGCCCGCGGAGTGCCGGAGCCGCGCGCGCTCCCGTCCAGGCGGCGCCGGTCGCGTGCAGGGCGAAGAAGCCGGCCGTGAAGACGAGGAGTCCCGCGATCACCACGGCGACGTTCTCGGCGAGCATCACCAGCAGCCCGACGATCATCAGGGCGACGCCGATCCGCATGACGAGGCGGGGACCGATCCGCGGCCCCCATCTCCCCGCGAGCCGGGAGGAGACGGTGCCCGCGAGGTAGGCGGCGAAGAGGAGGGAGACGAGCGCGGGCGCGAGCGCGAACGGCGGCGCCTCGAGCCGGAACGCCAGGTAGTTGTAGACCGCGACGAACACACCGACCGCGAGGAACGCCTGCAGCGCGATCGCGACGAGCATCGGATCGCGGAGCACCTGCGCCGTCTTCCCGCGCCAGCCGCCGGGGGCCGCCTCGCGTGCGCCGCCGCCCCGGGGCGCGAGCACGGCGAAGACGATCGCCGCCGCCGCGCACACGGCCGTCACGACGAGCAGCGCGCCGCGCCATCCGAGCGCCGCCGCGAGCGGTCCGGCGAGCAGGCGTCCGGCGGCACCGCCGATCGTGGTCCCGGAGACGTAGGCGGTCGCGGCGGCCGTCGCTCCGGCGCCTCCGACCCGGTCGTGGATGGCCGCGACGGCGAGCGCCGGGACGGCACCGAGCGCCGCTCCCCCGAGGAAGCGCAGGACGAGCAGGAGCTCGAAGGTCGGGGCGACGCAGGCGAGCAGCGCCAGGACCACGGATGTCAGGACCGCGATCCGCATGGACTCGAGCCGTCCGATGCGCTCGGCCACCGAGGCCCACGGCAGCACCGAGAGTGCCAGTCCGAGGGTCGCGGCCGAGACGGTGAGCGCGGCGTCGGACGGGGCGAGGGCCCATTCCCGCGCGAGCTGCGGGAGGACGCTCTGCACGGCGTAGAGCTCGGCGAAGGTCGCGACTCCGGCGGCGAGCAGGGCGGTGGTCAGCCGCCGCTGCGAGAAGGGTGCCGCTCTGCGCATCGGTCGGGTGCGCGCGGCGGTGCTCATGGTTCCGACGGTAGACCGCCTCCGGGTGCATGACTAATGTCCTTTCGCCTGTGGTTCATGCGTTCTGGTCATGTCCCGATCTAGGGTGGTGGCGTGTCCGACGACTGGCCCGCGACCCTCCGCCTCCTGCCCCTGCTCGTCGCTGTCGCTCAGACCGGGAGCGTCACCGCGGCGGCCGCCGAGCTCGGGATCCCGCAGCCGACCGCGAGCCGGTCGCTCGCCCGGCTGTCCGCCCTGGTCGGCACTCCCCTGGTCCGCCGGGAGGGCCGCGGGGTGGTGCTGACGGAGGCGGGGACCCGTCTCGCCGAGGTCGCTCAGGACGGCATGTCGGTGATCCGCGCCGGGCTCGCGGAGGTGCGGCAGGCGGGCGACGTGGAGCACGGCCGGATCGACCTCGCCTTCCAGACGCTCCTCGGGGAGAGCTTCGTACCGGACGTGATCCGCCGGTTCCGCCGCCGCTGGCCGCAGGTGGGCTTCGGGCTCCGTCACGGCTCCCGCGCCCTCTGCCTGCGGGCCGTCGCGGAGGGCGAGTCCGAGCTGGCGATCGTCGCGGATCCGCCCGATCTTCCCGGCACCACCACGACGATCCTCTACTCGGAGCCGCTCCTCGCGGTCGTGGACCCCCGTCATCCGCTCGCCTCGCGGCGCTCGGTCACGGTCGAGGACCTCCGCGGCCTCGACCTGATCATGCTGGCGCCCGGCTACGGCCTCCACGAGTCGGCCCGGCGCCTGCTCGCCGTGGACGGCCGCGACCCGGTTCCCGCGTTCGAGGTCGGCGACTACCGGGCTGCCCGGGGACTCGCGGCGGCCGGCCTCGGACTGACGATCCTCCCGCCGAGCCCGTCCTCGGTCGACGACGACGTCCGCGAGATCCCGATCGACGATCCGGGCGCGAGCCGTGAGATCGGTGTGCTCGCCCGGGACACCGGCAACCCGGTCGTCCCCGAGTTCCTGCGGGCCCTGCACGCCGCGGCGGCTGCCCGGCGCCGGTGACCGCTGCTCGGCTCTGCTGTCAAGCACAGGAAGCGGAGGCCCTTCGTGCAGCAAGCTTCGAGAGGATCCCCGCACCGCCAGCGACACCCCCTCCCCCCGCTCCTGCACCACGTCACCGAGGACGGCCCCGGTCATGATCCTTCTCCGCACCCACGCCAACCGCTGGACCGCGCGCGCCCGCCGCAGCGGTGTCGTCCTCGGCATCATCACCCTGGTCTCCGATCTCCCCCGCCCGGCCTACCGGACGGTCCGCCTCGACGCGACGAGCGGTGAGCGCGTCCTGCTCCGCGACACCGCCGAGCTCGAGGAGGCCTTCGCCGTGCTCCTCGCCGGGCTCGAGCGCTCGCGCATCGCGGCCTCAGCACCCCCGGCCGAGTCAGCACCCCCCTGCGCCCCCGTCGACGCGCCCGTCGCAGTCGAGGACGACCTCGAGGAAGCCGCCTGACCCGACGGCTTCCTCGCTGCGAGTGCCTCATCGCGACTCAGGTGCAGAGCTCTCCACCCGCCCCCTTCACACTCGACGTGTCGGATCGACGTACCGTGACACCTCGACCGGCGGATCCGTCCGCGGGAGATCCCGCGGGCCGATGACGCGTCGGAGCAGGGCCGGCCTGCGCGACCGGAGCAGAGCGCGGCGCCACCGCGGATCGGTGCGGGCCCGGAGGCGGGGGTCGAGCGGGCGGAAGCCTCCCGTGATCCGCTCCTCGATCAGCACGACCGTCGCGGTCGAGAGGTGCAGTCTCCGGGCCGGCTCCCTCTCCGGGTGCTGATGCCCGGCGCGCGTGCGGAGCTGCTGCTCCAGCTGCTCCGGGTCTGCGGACCACCAGGTGCTGACGCCGACGCGTCCGTCGGGAAGAGGGAAGCGCTCGGTGATGCGGTACGGGAGGCCGTGCTCGGTCATGCAGTAGTGCCTTTCGAGAAGAGGGATCGGGGAGCCCGGGCCGCGCTGCGGCGGCCCGGGCTCCGGTTCACGAGGTGCGGGTCGAGCGACGCCGCAGTGCGGTCAGGGCGCCGCCGGCCAGGAGCAGAGCGCCGGCTCCGGCCGCGAGAGGCCCGGCCGCCGCTCCCGTCGAGGCGAGGACCGTCGGCACGAGTCCGACCGGGGGCACCGCCACGTGGGCGCAGCTGGCTCCGCCGTCGTCCGCGCACGGCTGCAGGACGGTCGTCGGATCGAAGCCCTCCGGGACCTCGGTCAGGAGCGCCCGGTTGGGGATGGTCCACGCGTCCACGCCGTCGGCGACCCGGCCGGTCACGGTGAAGGTCGTCGACGCTCCCGGTGCCAGCGACAGGTTCTCGACAGTCAGGTCGGACGAGGCCGGGCCCCCGTCCTGGGAGATCGTGACGTCGCTCAGGTGCGCGAGCTCGGGGACGTCGGTGAGGGTCACCCCGTCCGCCGGCCGAGCGCCCTCGTTCGCGACCACGATCCGGAACCCGGCGCGCCCGCCGTGGTCGACCCGGTCCTCGATCGCCGTCTTCTCGATCGAGAGCCGGCCCTCGACGGGCGGCACCGGGATCTCGGCGCAGGACGACGTCGCATCGTCCACGCAGGCGTTCTCGACCGTCGGCGGGTCGAAGCCGTCGGGCTGGTGGGTGATCGAGACGCGGTTGGGCAGGGTCGCCGCGTCGTACCCGTCGGCGACCCGGCCGCTGACGTGCAGCGACATCCGGCCGCCGGCGGGGATGTCGAGACCCGTGACGGGTTCCGTGGCCGGCTGCGTTCCTCCGGCGCCGTTCTCGATGGTCGCCTCGAGCAGGTGGTCGAGCGTCGGGACGTCGGTCACCGTCACGTCCGTCGCGTCGACCGACCCGGTGTTGGCCACGACGATGTCGAAGCCGGCCGTGCCGCCGTGCTCGGCGCTCGCCTGGGACGCGGTCTTCCGGATCAGGAGCGACCCCTCGCCGACGTCGTGCGGGACGGTGGCGCAGGGGTTCGCGTCGGTCCCCGTGCCGGACGAGGCGGGAGCGAAGGGCGCATCGGCGAGGCAGGCCGTGTTCGTCAGCGCGCGGTCCCCCTCGCCCGTCACGATCACGTCGAAGGTCAGCTCGGCAGTCGCTCCGACCGGCAGGCTGCCGGCCGCCCAGGAGATGCGCCCCGTCTCCGCGTCGATCGTGGCCGTGCCCTGCGAGGCGCGGAGGGAGCCGGCGTCGAGCTCGGCGTCGTCGAGCACACCCTTGTCGAGGTAGTCGATGACGGCGGCGTCGGAGTAGTCCCCGGTCCCGTCCGAGGTCAGCGTCATCCGGTAGGGCACGCGGGCGCCGCGGAGCAGCGGAATGGCGGAGTCGACCGACGAGGTCTTCGCGATGGTCACGTGCGGCGCGAGCGGGTCGAGGCGTGCGACCGCGACCGCGCCGTCCGAGCCGAACGCCCAGTCGTCGATCGCCCGCAGGTCGCCGTAGGAGCCGTGCACCGAGTCGTTGGCGTTGGGGACGCGGCCCTGTCCGGAGTCGTCGCCCTCCCAGCGGTGCACTCCGCCCGACGAGTCGGTACCGCCGTCGCCGGACGTCGCCGCGGAGGTTCCGGAGTACCGCTCCGAGTTCGATCCGGCGAGGAGCGAGTCGTCCCAGTGCACCGTCGACGGGTCGCCGCCGCCGCCGGTCGACCGCACCACGGACACGCCGCCGGCGGACGTCTCGGCGTCGACGCGCGTGAAGTGGAACTCGTTCGTGCGGCCGACGGCGGCACGGAAGGTGACGTCGGGGTCGGTCACGTCGACCGCCCCTCCCTTCGCGTCCCGTCCGTCCCAGTCGACCGAGAAGGGACCGGTCGTCCCCGCGATCCGGGTGAGGTGCACGTCGCGATCGCCGTCGTAGGAGCCGTCCCCGTCCACGTCGACGTCCATGACGACGGTGCCCGGCTGGGTCCCGAGGACGCCGGTCAGCGTGCCCTCGTCGGAGCCCGCGGACGACCGGCGGAAGGCGAGACCCTCGATCGTCGGTGCGCGATAGGCCGGAGCGATCGACTCCGGCAGGTCGGACGACGGCGGGTCGAGGAAGAGCTTGTAGGTCTGCAGGCCGTCGATTCCGGAGCGTCCGGACGCCTGCACGTACTGCGCCCCGATGCCGCCCGCCTCGCTCGACTGCGGCATGGGGACCGAGAGGTAGGACGGGTCGGACGACCCGACCTTCACGTTGCCCTTGTTCGTGGCCTGGACCGTCGAGGCGACCCCGTCGTAACCGCGCAGCCCGAGCTCGTAGCGGGCACCCGTCTCGGTGACGGCGTGGAGCGTGAAGGAGGAGCGCCGCTCCTCGGGCGAGGAGTAGGACTGGATCGCATAGGAGTTCGACCAGACCCGGCCGGCCACCGCCGCGCCTCGCGCATCCTGGACGCCGATGCTCCAGACGAGGTTCACCGGAGCCGTCACGTCGTCGTCGGACACCCTGATCTGGAAGACGCCGGTCTCGTCCGCCGTGAACGCCCCGCCCGCGGACACCGACGGCGCCGCTCCCGGCGCGAAGTCCTGCTCGTCGAGGACGGCTCCGCCGGGAGCGGTCACCCGCGCGGTACCGCCACCGGTCTCGCCCTCGCCGGTCCCCGAGCCCGCCTTGAGCGGGTGCAGGTCCACCCGGAGCGTCTCGCCCTTCTGGACCCAGGCCGAGACGGTCGTCACTCCGGCGTTCGTCGCACCCCCCTGCAGGAGGGTGTTCTCGATCGTCGTGTGCGGACCGTCTGCGGCGAAGGCCGGCGGCGGCGCGAGGCCTCCACCCAGCAGCCCGCTCACGAGCACGCAGCCCGCCGTCGTGCCGACCAGCGCTCGCGCCGTCCGCGCTCGGGGTCGTCCGCGCTCGTCCCGCCCCGACTGTTCCGTTCGACTCATCCGATGTCCTCTCTTCTGCCGACCGAGCGCACAGCGTCGGCGGCGACCGTTCAGCCCCACGGAAGGAGAGTATTGCTCGGTTCGACGTCCCCGTGGTCGGGACGGGTGCATCCGTGGAGAACGGCGCGAGATGAGCGCTGTGGAGGAGGAAACGGCGCGCGAGAAGAGCCGGTCGCGCTCTCGACGGGTGATCGTGGAACCTGCGAGGAGTGACCTCGAACGCGGGCGCGGACTGATCGCGGATGCGGGCGGTAGACGGTCGGCGCTGCCGACGGCGCGACGAGGACGCGTCCTGCGGGGCGGAGGACGGCCGTTCCGTCGCCCTGCCGACGCCGACAGCCAGTGGATTCCGCGACCGTTAAAACGAGAACGGCCCGCCGAAGCGGGCCGTTCTGCTCTGTCTCAACCAGAGTGCGCCCGGAGGGATTCGAACCCCCAACCTTCTGATCCGTAGTCAGATGCTCTATCCGTTGAGCTACGGGCGCAGTCCATCGCGTGACCCAGAGGCGCACGCAACGAGGTACGACTATACATGCCGGGAGCCCCCTCCGCGAATCGGCGGCGGCGGTGCCGAGGGCTCCCTCCCGGGACGCCGCCGCAGCGCCGAGACGTCCCCTCCTCCGCGGAGCCTCGGAACGCGCCGCGGAGCCTCCCGGCGGGCGGACGCCGCCGCATCCCCGCACGGCGTAGCGTGGGCTCATGGAGGCTGCCGCGATCGAGCTCGTGGGCTTCGTCGTCTCTCCGCTGCACCGCTACGAGGGCCGCCCCGCCGACGGCCCGGTCCCGTCCGAGGGCAACGAGCAGCCCGAGCGGATCGAGATCCGCGCCGGCCTCGGCATCGTCGGCGACCGCTTCTTCGCCCAGCGCGCGCACCGGCCCGCGGCGATCACGCTCTTCGCGGTCGAGACCCTCGAGCACATCGCCGTCGAGCTCGGCGCAGGGCCCTTCGACCCCGCCGACACCCGCCGCAACATCATCGTCCGCGGCGCCGACGTCGACGCGCTCGCCGGCCGCACCTTCGCGATCGAGCAGGGCGGGGAGCGGATCGAGTTCCAGGGCGGACGACCGGCCAACCCCTGCGCCTGGATGGACGTCGTGCTCGCCCCCGGGGCGTTCCGGGCGATGCGGAGGCGCGGCGGCGTCCGGACCGCTCCCCTGACGAACGGCGTCCTCCACACCGGGCCGGCCCGTCTGATCCTCCACAGGGCGGACGACATGCTGATCTGAGCCCGGCGGCGAGCGCTTAGGCTCGCAGCGACCGACTCCCCCGATCGAAGGAGGCCCTGTGCTCCGCCCGAGCGACCTCCTCCCCACCCTCGCCACCACCCTGAGGCGCGGGGTCCGCGACGTCTTCGCGACCACGCGCTCCCGAGGGCGGGATCCGCACCGCCGCACCCGCAGCACCGATGTCTCGGTCCAGCGCGTGCACCACCGCGACGTCTGGGCGCGGGTGAGCACCGTGGGGCGCGACGGAGAGCGCACGTTCGTCCTCGTGCCGGGGATCGGAGTCGCGGCCACCTACTTCGAGCGCCTCGCGCCCGCGCTCAACGAGTTCGGCCCGGTGCACGCTCTCGATCTGCCGGGCTTCGGCGGCGTGCCGCACCCGATCGACGCGCGGCGCATGGACATCGGCGACTACGCCGAGCTGGTCGGCGCCGTCATCGACGAGCTGGACCTCGACGATCCCGTCGTCCTCGGCCACTCGATGGGGACCCAGGTGGTGGCCGAGCTCGCTGCGCGCCGCCCCGAGCTCACCACCATCGTCCTGCTCGGACCGGTGATGAACCGGCACGAGCGCCGCCTCCCGACCGCCGCGCTCCGCTTCGCCCAGTCGAGCGTCCGGGAGCCGCTCAAGGTCGCGATCCTCGCGGCGGGCGCCTACCTCCTCTGCGGTCCGCGCTGGTTCTCCCGCGTGCTGCCCGAGATGATGCACTACCGGATCGAGGAGACCGTCCCCCGGATCCGCGCGTCCGCCCTCGTCATCCGCGGCGAGTTCGACCGGCTCGTGCCGCGCGAGTGGGCGGAGGAGATCGCCCGGTCGATGCCGCACGCGCGGGCCTGGGAGATCCCCGACGCCTCCCACTCCGTGATGCACGCGCACGCGGAGGAGGTCGCGCGCCTCTGCGTCGAGCACGCCCGCGCCCCGCAGCCCGACCGGGACGAAGCCGCCCTCCGCCGCTACCCCGACTCGGAGGTCGACCACTCCGAGGAGGACGCGCCCACCGAGGATCCGATCGGCGCCCTCCGGGGCCGCATCACCGAGCTGGCCGGGATCCTCGTGGACGACGACTCCCTCATCGCCGAGGGCAAGACCCTCCACGCCGAGGCGAGCGACCCCGATGCGCTGCACCAGGCCGCTCCCGATCCGGGCGAGGGCGAGCTCGTCGAGGGCGGCGGATCGAGGAAGGACGGCGAGCAGGACGACTGATCACCCCGGACCAGCACGCCCCGCACGTCCGGTGCCGCGAGACGCCGAGCCCCCGCGAGAACAGCCCTCTCGCCGACGCCCCTCGGCGCCCGCCCGTCAGGACTCCGCGCCGACGATCTCCTCGCGGATGCGCCGCAGGTCCTCGGCGAGCGCCCCCAGCAGGATCCAGTGCTGCGGGTGCGGAGTCGCGATCACGAGCGGCGCGGTGAGAGCGGGCAGCTCGTCCGTGATCGCCTCCGGCTCGGGAACGTCGACCGAGGACTGCACGAGGAGCCGTAGATCGTGGGCGGCCCGGTGCAGCTGGACCGCGATGTCGGCGATCGTCGGCTCCCCGACGAGCTCGTCGTCGTAGAGGTCGTGCACGGTCCGCGTCATGCCGCGGACCCGGGTCACGATGCGCCCCAGCCGCGGGACGACGGAGTCGAGGGCCAGCAGCCGGTCGCGGTGGGCGGAGCGGCGCGGGTTGAGTCGGAGGGACTCCTCGCCGGTCGCGATCGCCTCCTCCGCCTTGCTCTGCATGGTCTGCAGCAGCCGGGCGTTGATCAGCAGCTCGTCGAGCCGGCGTCGCGGGACGGGGGCCTGGAGGGCGTCGCCGAGGTCGTCGAGTGCGGCCGCGAGCTGGGCGGTGAGATCTCCGATCGCCCTCTCGGCCGGCGCCAGCACGACCGGAGGGACGATGAGCACGTTGATGACGACTCCCACGGCCGCGCCCAGCAGGGTCTCGAGGATCCGGTCGAGGGCGTAGTTCGGCGTGACCGCGCCCACCGAGAGCACGAGCATCGCGCTGATCGGGATCTGCACCGCGGAGGCGGGGGTCAGGCGCACGGCCCACCCGACGGCGATCGCGGCAACGATCGCGAGGAGCACGATGATGCTCTCGCCGCCGAGCACCGTGCCGATCACGGATCCGACGATCACGCCGATGATGACGCCGACCGAGCGCTCGAGGGCCTTGGAGAACGACTGGTTGATGCTCGGCGCGACGACGAGGAGTGCCGCGATCGCGCCGAAGACGGGCAGCGTCCCCGGGAAGACGACGGCAGCCAGGAGCCACGTGACGACCGTGGCCGCCGCCGTCTTGACCAGCTGCAGCACCGGCGGCCGCGTCGGCACGGTGAAGCTCGAGGTCAGGCGCATGGGACCACGGTAGCGAGCGCCCACCGCCTCGCGGTCACCGTGCGGGTCACCGGCTCGCGGCCGCCTCGACGCTCGCGAGCACCGCGCGGAGCGAGCGCGACGCCTCCGCCCGCAGATCGGCGGGCACCCCCGAGAGCAGCGCCCGCTCGGCGTCGAGCACCTCGGGGAAGGCCCGGTCGACCAGCTCCTCCCCCTCGGGAGTCAGCGTGACGAGCGAGCCGCGCCCGTCCGCCGGGTTGGCGGAGCGCCGTACCAGGCCCCGCCGCTCCAGCGAGTGCACGCGCTTGGTGATCGCTGGCGCGGAGGCGAGGGCGATCGTCCGGAGGGTCGTCGGCGACTGCGGAGTGCCGGCGCGACGCAGCGTGGAGAGCACGTCGAACTCGCCGCGGGTCAGCCCGTGGGCGGCGAGCAGCTCCTCCGTCGCCCGCACGATCAGCGCGGAGGCGCGGATCACCCGCCCGAGGACATCGACGGCGGAGGTGTCGAGCTCGGGTCGCAGCACCGCCCAGCCCGCCCTGATCTCGTCGACCGCGTCGCCCGGCTGGCTTTCAGAGTGATTCACGCGTAAAGTATATCTGCTTCACCCGTGAACCACTTCTCCGGCCGCCGCCGCTCGGACCCCGATCAGAGGACCCGATGGCCACCACCCCCGTTCTGCCCCACCCCCGCGATCTCCTCGCCTTCGGCCCGCACGCCGACGCCCACCGCGTCGCCCTGCGCGCCGGCGTCTCGATCGCCGTCCCCCTGCTCGTCCTCTGGGCGCTCGGCCGCACCGATCTCGCCCTCTACGCGACCTTCGGCGCCTTCACGGCCCTCTACGGTCGCCAGCACACCCACCGGCCGCGCCTGCTGATGCAGCTGTCGGCCGCCGCGTTCCTCGTCGCGACCGTGACCCTCGGCACCGTCGTCTCCCTCTCCCCTCACCGCGACTGGCTGATCATCCCTGTGGTGGTCGCCGTGACCGTCGCCGCCGTCTACCTCAGCGACGCCCTGCACTGGCACCCGCCCGGGCCGCTTTTCCCCGTGTTCGCCGTCACCGCCTGCGCATCCGTTCCCTCCGAGCCCTCGCGCATCCCGCTCGCCTTCGCCCTGGCCGCGGGCTCCGCCGCCTTCTCCCTCGTCGTCGGCCTGAGCGGACTCGCCCTTCCGCGCGCCCGTCGCCTCGCCCCGACGCCGTGGCGCGCCTCCTTCCGCGCTGCCGCCGCCCGCCCTGCGACCCGAGCGGCCCTGCTCCGCTTCGGCGCCGTCGTCCTGGTAGCGGGCGTCATCCCGACCGCGACCGGCCTCGGTCATCCCTACTGGGCGATGGTCTCCGCCGTCGCCGCCGTCTCGGGAGCGGACGCCGGCGCCCGCCTCGTGCGCGCCGGCCACCGGATGCTCGGCACGATCGTCGGTGTCCTGATCGCGGCCGGGCTCCTGGCACTGCCGCTCTCCCCGCTCGCGGTGATCGTGGTGGTGGTGCTCCTCCAGATGACCGCCGAGCTCGTCGTCGGCCGCAACTACGGCCTGACCCTCGCCTTCGTCACTCCGCTCGCGATCCTCATGGTCGAGCTCGCGCACCCCGTCGACGAGCTCGTGCTGCTGCGCGACCGGGCGCTCGAGACCGCGCTGGGCGTGCTCGTCGGAGTCGTGGCGACGCTCCTGACCCACGCCGCGTCGCAGCGCTCCCGCTCCTAGGCTCAGGAGCATGGACCGCACGACCGCCGCCGTGCTCGCCGAGATCACGGCGGCGGTCGCTGAGGTGCGCGACGTCGCGCGGGCTCAGGACGACACGTCGCGTACCCGTGCCGCCGACTGGCTCGACGGACTGTTCGCCGGAGTGACGACCCACCGGGACCTCCGGGCAGCGGCCGCCGAGGCGCTCGGCCTCTGGGGCGGCGCGGGCTCCTTCTCGGACGTCGGCTCGGCCGAAGCCGACCACGCCGTCGGGCGGCTGTACCGGGCCCTGCGCGCCTGCCGCTCCTGGCTGCTCCGCGCGGGCTGACCCGCTTGTCGCGACCGCCGAGGAGGAAGGGCCCGGCTCCTGTGGTCCGTTCGACCAGCAGCGGGACGATCGAGCCGGTAAAGTTTACCGCCCGAACAAGCAGCGTGGTAAATTTACCAGCGTGCGAGGTGCTCTGAGCAATCCCTTCCAGCCCGGCTCCGATGTCGTGCCCGCCGTCTGGGCGGGTCGCGTCCGGCAACTCAGCGACTGGCGCGACGTTCTGCGTCCCCGGCTGTCCAGTGGGCTCTTCGAGCGCGGTCGGACGATCCTCGGCGAACCGGGTCTGGGCAAGTCGACCCTCGTGCGACGCATCGCAGCCGACGCGGCGGCTCGCGGAGACCTGGTCACTCCTCAGATCCGCATCGCGCTGGGCACGGACGTGATCAAGCGACTCGCGAGCGAGTGCCTGAACCTCGCCGACAAGGCAGGGATCTCAGCACGGGCGGAGAAGAGGATCGCGACTCTGCTCGCTCGGGTGCAGTCGATAGCCGTCAGCGGGTACTCGCTCGCTCTCCGAGAATCGCAGGAGGGCCAAGAGCCTCACACAGCTCTGTCGGACCTCCTCGTCGAGATCGGCCGCAAGGCGATCGAGATCGACAGGGTCGTTCTGATCCATCTCGACGAGATCCAGAACATCACCGACGAGAAGCAGCTCTCGCAGGTGCTGATCGCGCTCGGGGACGTGATCACCCACGAGGTCGAGGTGGAGGCGCCCGGCGGCCTGCTGATCACCCGGTCGCTTCCGATCGCGGTGTATCTGACGGGCCTGCCGGAGTTCGAGGATTCGACCGCGCGGAAGGGCGCGACCTTCACCCGCCGCTTCGAGACCACGGTGCTGGCTCCGATCGACGACGACGACCTGCGAAGTGCGCTGCGTCCATTCATCACCGACGGGTGGGAGGTGACGAACGACGAGGGCGGCTTCAGCCGGATCCGCATGGCCCCCGATGCGGCCGAGACGATCATCCATCTCTGCCAGGGTGAGCCCTTCCTCTTCCAGCTCGCCGGCCAGCGGGCGTGGTACGCGGGTACGGGAGAGCTGATCACCCGGAGCGAGGTCCTCGACGGGTGGACGGCGGCGGAACAGGAGGCGACCGCCCATGTGGAGCGCATCCTCGACCGTCTTCCGCAGCGCGAGCGCGAATTCCTCGAAGCGATGGCCGGACTGCCGGTCGAGGAGAGGACCCTGTCCACGATCGCGAACGGCGCGGGATTCGCGAAAGCCACCGACGCCGGCACCACGTCGCAGCGGCTGGACCGCGTGCGCGGGATCATCAGGCGCGGCCCCCGATACCGCTTCCGGCATCGCGCCGTCGAGGCGTTCTTGACGACGGACTGGCCTGCGGTCGGCGGTTCCTGAGCAGGCCCGCTCGAGGAAGCGGCGGGAGTCGACGTCCGTCGGATCGCGCCCGCGGACCGACGGACGTCGGAGCCCCGCCGACCGCGAACGACTGAGGCCCCCTACTTCCGCAGAAGTAGAGGGCCTCACAGTGGCGGTACCGGTGGGATTTGAACCCACGGTGGACGCAAGCCCACACATGTTTTCGAGACATGCTCCTTCGGCCGCTCGGACACGGTACCGGGGTCGAGTGTACGCGACGGCCGGAAGTCGCGCCAATCGAGCGGACGGACCGCGGTCAGGCGGGGAGGAGGAAGCCGAGCACGCGGTCCCACTCCGGGATCGCGAGCAGGTGTCCGCGGCCGGCCACCACCTCGAGTCGGGAGTCGGGCAGGCGAGCGGCGTACCACTCGGCGTGGCGGCGGCCGGCCACCGCGTCCTCGGCGCCGTAGAGGAGGAGCGCTGGCGGCTCGGCGGACTCGACGGCGAAGCCCCAGTCCTGCACGCCGTAGCCGATGAGATCGGCGGCCATGCCGAGCGTGCCCTGGGCGACGGCGCGCTCGAACATGCGCGAGAGGCGCTCGCGGACGCCGGGGGTCTCGAGCACCGCGGCGTCGGCGTCGCCGGAGCCGAGCATCCCGAGCAGGGCGTCGGGGGCGGGCGTCGGACCGAAGGCGCCCCCGAGGGTGCGGGTGAGCGAGCGGACGGCCTCGTCGAGCGGGAGGGTCGCGAGGCGGGCGAGCTCGGTGCGGTTCTCGTCGCCCACCCACGGCACGGCGTCGTCGGGAGCGGGCGTGCCGATCACGGCGACGCGCTCCACGAGACCGGGGTAGTTCGCGGCGAGCGCGAGGGCCACTCGACCTCCCGCCGACCAGCCGGCGGCGCTGACGGAGGCGATGCCGACGGTCGCGAGGTACTCGGCGATGTCGGCGGCGGCCTGCTCGGGGCTGGCTCCGACGCCCGCTCCGGCGGGGTCGAGGTCGGTCAGGAGGGAGGAGGCGCCGTAGCCCGGGCGGTCGAACGAGAGCAGGCGCACGCCGTGGCGCGTGGTCGCCTCCGGGTCGGGGTCGAAGTCCGAGGAGCCGGGAGCGGGATGCGCCAGGACGACGACCCGCTCGGCGCCCTCGATGCCGGACCAGCTGACGCCGATCGAGCGGCCGGACTTGAGGACGTGCACTGTCGAGGACATGCCCCCAGTCTCCCGCAGACGTCCGACGCCGACCGGGCGGCGCTCGGGGCGGAGCCGTCTTCCGTGGCGCGATCCGCCGCCTGCGCTCCTCCGCGTCGACGCTCCTCCACAGCCGGCCTCCACGAGACCTCTCCCCCGCCTGGCGCGCCCCGCTCCCGTCGTCGGTGGTGGGCGGTACTGTCGAAGACACGTTCGAACGAGCGACGGTGTCGGGGGTCCCCCGTAGCGTCGCGCTCGTCTCCCTCCTCCGCCCCGAAAGGACCTCATGGCCTCCTCGAAGACGCGCACCGCCCCCTACCGCTGCTCGGAGTGCGGATGGATGACCGCGAAGTGGGTCGGCCGCTGCGGCGAGTGCCAGCAGTGGGGCTCCGTGATCGAGAGCACCGAGCGCACGGGCCTCGTCCGCGCGGTCGCCGCGGTGGCTCCGGCCGCCGGCCGCATCGCTCGGCCCATCACCGAGATCGAGACCACGTCGGCGGCGCACCGCCCCACCGGCGTCGGCGAGCTCGACCGCGTGCTCGGCGGCGGGATCGTCTCCGGCGCGGTCGTGCTGCTCTCGGGAGAGCCCGGCGTGGGCAAGTCGACCCTCCTGCTCGAGGTCGCGAGCCGGGCCGCGGCCGAGGGCCAGCGGGTCCTCTACGTCAGCGCGGAGGAGTCGGCCGCGCAGGTCCGCATGCGGGCCGAGCGCACCGGCGCGATGCACGACAGCCTCTTCCTCGCGGCCGAGACCGACCTCGCCACTGTCCTCGGTCAGATCGACGAGGTCCGACCGGACCTGCTCATCGTCGACTCGGTGCAGACGGTCGCGAGCGACACCGTCGACCGCCTGCCCGGCGGTCCCAGCCAGGTCCGCGAAGTCGCCGCGACCCTCATCCGCGTCTGCAAGGAGCGGGCACTCCCCCTCGTGCTCGTCGGACACGTCACGAAGGACGGCTCCATCGCGGGGCCGCGCCTGCTCGAGCACCTGGTCGACGTGGTCTGCCACTTCGAGGGCGACCGGCAGACGGCGCTGCGCTTCGTCCGCTCCCTCAAGAACCGCTTCGGCCCGACGGACGAGGTGGGCTGCTTCGAGATGACCGCCGAGGGCATCGCCGAGATCCCCGACCCGAGCGGTCTGTTCCTCAGCCGCACGCGCTTCCCCACCCCGGGCATCTGCGTCACCGTCGCGATGGAGGGGCGCCGCGCGCTCCCCGTCGAGATCCAGGCGCTCGTGATCGCGAACGACGGCGAGCACCCCCGCCGCGTCACGAACGGAGTCGACGCGTCCCGGGTCGCGATGATCCTCGCGGTCCTCGAGCGCCAGGCGGGCATCCCCCTGCGGCGCTGCGACGTCTACGTGTCGACCGTCGGTGGCGTGAAGCTCATGGAGCCGGCGGCGGACCTGGCGATCGCGGTCGCCATCGCCTCCGCCCACGCCTACACGCCGCTGCGGCCCGGGATCGCCGCGTTCGGCGAGATCAGCCTCTCAGGAGACATCCGGCCCGCCTCCGGAGCGAAGCAGCGCGCCTCCGAGGCGACCCGCCTCGGGCACTCCTCGCACCTCGACTCCAGCGCCTTCACCCTCTCGAGCGCGATCACCCACGCGCTCGTCCCCGTGCCCGAGCGCATCCGTCCGGAGCGGGTCCCGCCGCTCTGCCGCAGCCACCTCCGGACTGGACGCCGCCCCGCCGCACTGCTCCGGAAGACGGCGAAGGCGCCCGCCGCCGGGCTCCTGGACGCCGCGGTCCGCGGCCTCGTGCGCATCGAGGAGACGGGGG